>DATNIO010000114.1:0-27545 GCA_035604385.1 Verrucomicrobiia bacterium
GCCTTCGGGGCCTAGGTCGATGATCCAGTCGGCTTGCTTGATTACGTCGAGGTGGTGCTCGATGACCAGGACGGTGTTGCCGAGGTCGGCGAAGCGGTTCAGGACGTCGAGGAGTTTTTTTACGTCGTCGAAGTGCAGGCCGGTGGTGGGCTCGTCCAGGATGTAGAGGGTGCGGCCGGTCTGGCGTTTGGAAAGCTCTTTAGCGAGTTTGATGCGCTGGGCTTCGCCGCCGGAAAGCGTGGTGGAGGATTGGCCCAGCTGGATGTAGCCGAGGCCGACGTCCACTAAAGTTTCCAGCTTCACGCGAATTTGCGGAATATTTTCCAGGATTTTCAGCGCGTCGGCGATCTGCATGTCCAGCAGGTCGGAAATCGAGTGGCCCTTGTAGCGCACGGAAAGCGTCTCGGCGTTGTAGCGGCGGCCGCGGCAGACTTCGCAGGTGACGTAGACGTCGGGCAGGAAATTCATTTCGATGCGGCGCAGGCCGTCGCCCTGGCAGGCTTCGCAGCGGCCGCCCTTCACGTTGAAGCTGAAGCGGCCGGGCTTGTAGCCGCGCTCGCGCGATTCGGGCAGCATGGCGAAGAGTTCGCGGATCGGCGCGAAGACGCCGGTGTACGTCGCGGGATTCGAGCGCGGCGTGCGGCCGATGGGCGCCTGGTCGATCTCGATCACTTTGTCGATGTTTTCCGCGCCTTCGATGCCGCGGAACGCGCCAGGACGCTCCATGGAGCGGTAGAGCGACTGCGCCAGCGCGCGATACAGAATGTCGTTCACCAAAGTGGATTTCCCCGAGCCGGAAACGCCCGTCACGACGGTGAGTAAGCCGAGCGGCAGCTCGAGATCCACGCCTTTCAAATTATTCGCTTCGCAGCCGAGGATGCGAATCGATTTGCCGCTGGCGGGCGCGCGGCGCTGCGGCGGCACGGCAATTTTCAATTCGCCGCGAAGGTAACGCCCCGTCAGCGAATCGGCGCTGCGCTCGATTTCTTCCGGGCGGCCTTTGGCGACGAGGTACCCGCCAGCGTTGCCCGCGCCGGGGCCGAGGTCCACCACGTAGTTGGCGCGGCGGATGGTTTCTTCGTCGTGCTCGACGACGAGGACGGTGTTGCCGAGGTCGCGCAATTTTTCGAGCGACGTGATCAGGCGGTCGTTGTCGCGCGCGTGCAAGCCGATGGAAGGCTCGTCCAGCACGTAGAGCACGCCGCGCAACTGCGAACCAATCTGCGTCGCCAGGCGAATGCGCTGCGCCTCGCCGCCGGAAAGCGTCGCGGCGGAGCGGTCCAGGCTGAGGTAGCCGAGTCCGACCGCGAGCAGGAAATCGAGGCGCGCGGCGATTTCGGCGAGGGCGCGCCCGGCGATGTCCATCTGCCGCTCGGTCAAGCCTTTGCGAATCTTATCCACGGCGGGACGCGCGTCGGAAATCGCGAGGCCGGTAAACTCGGCGATGGACCGGCCGCCCACTTTCACGGCAAGGCTTTCCGGCCGCAATCGCTGCTCGCCGCAAACCGCGCACGGCACGGGCGACATGTACTGCGTGATCCACTCGCGGTAGGTGTCCGACTCGGATTCCTCGAAGTTCGATTCGAGAAAGCCGACCACGCCCTGAAAATGCAGTCCCGGTAGAGTTTTCGCGGCCTTCGCAGCCGCTGAACGTGACAGACCGCCGCCATTGCTCTTGGCATTCGAGGGCGGATTGCCGTAGAGGATCAGATTCTGCACGTCGCGCGGGAATTTTTCAAACGGCGTCGCGAGGTCAAACCCGTGCGCCATCGCGCCCAGCTCGAGATTGCGCCGCAAAAACACGGAGCCCGAGCCGGGACCGAGTCCGCCTTCGAAGAGAGGCCGCGTCCAATCGACAATCACTTTCGATGGATCGAAATCGTATTTCGAGCCGAGACCGTTGCACGCCGGGCACGCTCCATAAGGCGAATTGAAGCTGAACGAGCGCGGCTCGAGCTGCGGCACCGAAATGCCGCATTCGCTGCAAGCCATTTTTTCGGAGAAAACCTGCTCGGTCCCGCCGACCACGACCACGGTGACGAGCCCCTTGGCCAGCTTGAGCGCCGTGGCGATGGATTGCTCGAGCCGCCCCGCGATTCCGGGCTTCACGAGCAGGCGGTCGATCAGGACTTCGATGGTGTGATTCTTGCGCTTGTCGAGGCGCGGCGGATCGTCGAGCGGGCAAAGGTCGCCGTCGATGCGCGCGCGCACGAAGCCGTCGCGCGCAAGTTTTTCCAGCTCCTGGCGGTACTCGCCCTTTCTGCCGCGCACAATGGGCGCGAGGATCATGACGCGGTCGCCGCTCTTCGCCAGCTCGCCTTGCAGGATCGAGCGCACGATCTGGTCGGTGGATTGGCGCGAAATCGGCTTGCCGCATTTCGGGCAGTGGGGCGTGCCAATCGAGCTGTAGACCACGCGCAGGTAATCGTAGATTTCGGTGATCGTGCCCACCGTGGAGCGCGGCGAACGCGTCGTCGTCTTCTGCTCGATTGCGATCGAAGGCGAGAGGCCTTCGATGGAATCCACTTCGGGCCGCTCCATCTGATCGAGGAATTGCCGCGCGTACGCGGAAAGCGATTCGACGTAGCGGCGCTGGCCCTCGGCGTAAATCGTGTCAAACGCGAGCGACGATTTGCCCGAGCCGGAAAGCCCGGTGATCACGGTCAGCGTGTTGCGCGGAATTTCGAGGCTGATGTTTTTGAGGTTGTGCTGGCGCGCGCCCCGGATGACAATTTTGGTCAGGCCCATATTGCGAAGACCGCCCCCACTGCCGGCTCAGCACACTGCGGGTAAAATACGCCCATCGTAATCCTACAACGTAGCAGGGTGCGCAGATGGAGTCAATTACGCCTCCGGGATTTGCGGCGATGCATGAGCGAATGTGGTTTTCCACAATCACTACGCATGGGAAAGAATTTTCCCAGGCCACCGACACTCTGCGCCGCTTCTAAAGCGTTTTGAGCATGCAAATAATTCCCCTCCGGAAAATTTTCCCGCGCCATGGCTTTTTTTACCCGGGGTACGCAAAACAAGACACTGTGTTTTCAGCGTCTTGTGTTTGGCCTGCCGCGTGCAAACAGTAAGAACCGTAGGAGGGAAGACGAGCCGAGGATCCCTTTAGGGGATTGAGGGCTGGGCCGGCACGATCTTCCCTCCGACCTGCTTCCGCCGCCTACCCCAAAACCACACCCAATGGACCATACCTATCGGCGGAAGTACGCGCGCGTCCCCTGCAAAATAACAAAAACTTTTTAACACAGAGGGCACGGAGATTTCCGGGGTCCGCCGAATTCGCTTAACACCTTTGATAGTTTGGAGCAATCGGAAGGGATGCGGGCCTGCTGGCGGGGGAAAATTTGGCTGGGGCGGTTGGACTCGAACCAACACCGTCCTCATTAACAGTGAGGTGTCCTACCAATTGGACCACGCCCCAGCGGTTTCGCAACGTCCTGGCGAATCCTTAAAAGATAATCATTGTACGCAAAACGCGCAAGCCTGCGGGGAAAGATTTTATTCCATGATTTCCATAGGACACCGTGCAATAGTCGAAGGTCGGTGAGGAAAATGGCTAACCCCACCATTACGATTCCACTCGATCCCCCAAACGGCGAGGGCTTACGACTCGGCCGATCCAGATCAGAAACGAAAGATACAGGCTTTATTAGGCCTGTGGCTCCGCGAGCTCACTTTCGGCGAAAACCCACCCCTGGAACAAATCCTGGATGAAGTCGGACGGAAAGCAAGAGCGCGCGGACTCACTCCTGATTTATTGGATTCATTACTGATGGTCGAATAATTCGCAATCCATTTTTGGTTCTACAGGTTATTTCGCAAATCGCTTTGTGACACTTTTCTCCGCTTGAAATCAGGGCTCTGTTATCGCGCCAACGGCGCAATAATGCGACCGCATTCTCAAGCGGTAGAAACCGCTTTTGCTTGAACGCGCTTGCCTTGCGGGGCGGAACAGAACAAAATAGGCGCGTCCAGCGGGGAGCAGACGGAATGTCGAATCGCGTGAAAGTGGAGATTTACGGGCAGAGCTACACCTTGGGCGGGGATCTGGACGAAGCCTACGTCCAGAAACTGGCGCGCTACGTTGACGAAAAAATGATTGCCGTCGCCGAAGCAACTCAAACGGTGGATTCCGTGCGCGTCGCCGTGCTGGCGGCCATGGCGATTGCCGACGAACTCCATTCGCGCCAGCAGGATACCGGCCACCGGGACGACGCGCTCCGCGAGCGCGCTCAGCAGTGCCTGACCATCCTGGAACGTGCCTTGAAGCAGACAGCCTAGTCCTATTCCTCCGCCCCATCCGTTACTTTTCGGGGCAGCGTAACGGGCAACGCTTTACGTACGTCCCACATCAGGTTAGTATTCAACAGGTTCCTGGGCGGGCTCAGACCGGCCAAACACACTGTGAAGCAGACCCTTCGTATAGTCGGAATTTCGCTGGCGCTGCTGGCGCTGCTGGTCTTCGCCACAGGTGTCGTCAGCGATTGGAATCACCAGGGCTCGACCGACGACGCGCATTGTCCCTACTGCCACCTGGGTCACCAGACCCCGGGGCAGTTAGTCGTCGCGCCGGCCGTGTCACTGCTGAAGCCAGTGGCTTCCTTGCCGCTGCCGCAAGATGCCGTTCTAGCCGCGAGCCCTGTTTATTCGCAGACCTCGCCACGCGCGCCTCCCTCTGCTTAGTCTCCTCGTCCTAGCGCTTTTTGTCCGGGCGCTATCCCTATCGAAATTCAGCTTGCTCGGGTCTCTTGAGATTTTTCGGCGCTCAAATTTGCCGGAATGCCGAATCGAGAGCTTCGACTGTTCCTCGCAGGAGAGAAACAATGCACATGAAGTTCAGGGCCCGAACGTTGCGGCCACTCATCGTCCTTGGAGTTTTGGGGTTGTTTGCACCCCTGCGAGCCGCGGGACAGGCCGGTGCGCAAGCCGCGCCGGCGCAGAATCCGCCGGTTCGCGTCACACTCGACGATGCGATCGACCTGGCGCTCAAGCACAACCATTCGTTGCAGGCGGCGCGCACCACGATCCTGCAAAATCAGGCGCTTGAGATTACAGCCAACCTGCGGCCTAATCCAGTGCTGCTTGGGGACGCCCAATTTCTGCCGTTTTTCAATCCGAGCAATTTCACGAGCGAGTACATGGACAATAGCGCCCAATTCGACCTGGGTGTCGGCTACCTGTTCGAGCGGGGCAAGAAGCGGCAGCACCGCTTGCAGGCGGCCAGGGACCAGACGGCTGTGACTTCGGCGACGGTGGACGACAACGCGCGGACGCTGACGTTCAACGTCGCGACGCAATTCATTTCGGCCGTGCTCGCGCAGTCACAGTTGGATTTGGCCGAGAAGGATCTGGCAAGTTTCCAGCAGACGGTGGACATCAGCCAGGCGTCCTTCAATGCCGGCTCGATGAGCGGCGGCGACCTGCTGAAAATCAAGATTCAACTCTTGCAGTTCCAGATGGATGTCTCGGCGGCCAAGCTGGCCCGCATTCAGGCGCTGGCCAGCCTTCGCCAGTTGCTCGGCTACGAATCGGTGCCTGAATCCTATGAAGTCGTGGGAGACCTCGAATACAAACCGGTGAAACTTGGCGAGGACGATCTGAAAGCGATGGCGCTCAGGCAGCGCCCGGACGTGCGCGCGGCTCAGTTGGGAGTAACGGCGGCGCAAAGCCAGCTGTCCCTGGCGCAGGCAAACGGCAAACGCGACGTGAACGCGCAAGCCAACTACACGCATGTCGCCGCGCTGAGCACCGCTTCGCTGTTCGCCAGCATCCAGCTACCGATTTTCGACCGCAATCAGGGTGAAATCGCCCGGACGCGCTATGCCATCACGCAGTCGCAAGAGCTTTCGAGCGAACAGGCCTCGATTGCGCTCACCGATGTCACCAACTCGTATGAAGCGCTGCGCACCGATGACCAAGTCGTGCAGCTGTATCAATCCGGCTACCTGAAAAATGCCGAGGATTCGCGAGACATCAGCCAGTACGCGTACCAGCATGGCTCCGCCAGCTTGCTCGATTATTTGGACGCGGAGCGGACCTATCGCGCTACCGAGCTTGCCTACCGGCAAGCCCTGGCAAGTTACATGACCTCCCTCGAGCAATTGCGCCAGGCGGTAGGAACCAGGAGTTTGCCATGACGACGAAATGTACGGATGTAGACCGTAGCCGGCCGTGGCGTGCGCGGCGATCCGCCATTTTCTCTGCGGCGCTGGCTGCCGCGTTTGCGCTTGCCGGTTGCGGCGGCGCGGGCGAACAGGCAAACAAAATGACTTCGTTCTCCACCACCGAAAGCGCGGCGAGCAAAGCGGAATTATTTTCCTTGCCGGCCGACCAGATGTCGCACATCCAGATTTACACCGTCGCCACGGCGCCGCTCGAGCGCACCCTGCGCCTCTCGGGAGCGGTGGCCTACAACGGCTACTTGACGACGCCGGTGATCACGCAAGTGGGCGGGCCCGTGAGCCGCATCGTGGTCACGCCCGGCGAGCACGTGACAGCGGGACAGCCGCTGCTGTACGTGGCCAGCCCTGACTACTCGCTGTTGCGCTCTACTTACATCAAGGCGCGCGATGCTTCCCAACTCGCCGACCGGTTTTACAAGCGCGCCCAGGACCTCTTCGCGCACCAGGCCATCTCGCAGGCCGATCTGGAGCAGGCCGAATCCAACCGCACGCAAGCGCAGGCGGACCTGCAATCCAGCGAACAGGCCATTCGCGTTCTGGGAATCACGAATCCGGAAAGCATCCTGACTGCTCCCTCATCCGCGGAATTGCCGCTCTTGGCGCCGCTGGCGGGAGAAGTGGTGGAACGGCTCTGCTCGCCGGGGCAACTGCTCCAGGCGGGCGGAACGCAATGCTTCACGCTTTCGGACATGAACAGCGTTTGGGTGCTCGTCAACATCTACCAGAACGACATTGCCAACGTGCACGTCGGCGAAGAAGTAACGATCGATAACGAAACGTATCCCGGCGTGGTGCGCGGCAAGATTCAGTATGTGGCGCCGGCGCTCGATCCGACCACGCGGACCCTGCAAGCGCGCATCGAAGCCTCCAATCCCGGCGAACGTCTGAAGAAAGATATGTATGTAACCGCGGAAGTGCAGGCTGGAGTAATTCCGAATGCGCTGTCGGTTCCCGACGCGGCTGTGCTGCGCGACACCGAAAATATGCCGTACGTTTACTTGCAAACCGGCAGCAACCAGTTCGCGCGCCGTATGGTGACGATTGGCGAAAGCCAGAGCGGAAGAACTCAAATTTTGACCGGGCTGCGGGCGGGCGACAAGATCGTCGGCGATGGCAGCCTGTTCTTGCAATTTCAGAACTCGCTCCAGCGCTGAGCCAAGGGCGCACACAACTATGATTCATCATTTCGTTCAATTCGCTCTCCGCCAGCGCTTTCTCGTGCTGATGCTGGTTCTCCTCGTCGTCGTGGCGGGCGCTCTTTCCTTCCAGCGCATGCCGGTGGATGCCTATCCCGATCTTTCGCCTCCAATGGTGGAAGTCATCACGCAGTGGCCTGGTCACGCGGCAGAGGAAATCGAACGGCTGGTGACGCTGCCGATCGAAGTTGAAATGAATGGCGTGCCGCACTTGCAGTACCTGCGGTCGATTTCGCTGTACGGGCTTTCCGACGTGATCATGACGTTTCAGGAAAGCACCGACGATTATTTCGCGCGGAATGTCGTGTTTCAACGGTTGTCCGACGTCCAACTGCCCTCGGGTGTAGCGCCGAGTCTGTCGCCTCTTTTTAGTCCGTCGGGGCTTGTCTATCGCTACGTGATTGAGAGCCCGGATCGCAGTCCGCAGCAACTGAAAACGATTGAGGACTGGGTTGTCGAGCGGGCCTATAAATCGGTCCCGGGAGTGGCGGACGATTCCGGCTTCGGCGGCACGGTGATGCAGTACCAGGTGCTGCTCGACCCCGCAAAAATTTACAACTATCACATTCCCGTGCCCCAGGTGATCAGCGCGCTGGCGGCGAATAACGCGAACGCGGGAGGCGGCTTTTACTCGCAGGGCTCGCAGTTTTTCTATGTGCGCGGATTGGGACTGGTAACAAAGACCGAGGACATCGGCAACATCGTCGTCGGCAACAACAACGGCGTCCCCGTGCGTATTCGCGACGTTGGCGAAGTGACCATCGGAAACGCGCCGCGCCTCGGGGAATTCGGCTTTCAGAAAGATGACGACAGGGTCGAGGGGGTGATCCTCATGCTGCGCGGCGAGCAGACGCAAAACGTGCTCGCGGGCGTCGAGAAAAAAACGGAGGAGCTGAACAACGGCATCTTGCCGCCGGACGTGAAGATCCATCCGTTCTACGACCGCAGCGACCTCGTGCGGCTCACGATCGACACGGTCGAGCACAACATGCTCGTGGGCATGACGCTCGTTCTGATTGTGCTGATCTTTTTCCTGGTCAGCTTTCGCGCGGCCATCATTGTCGCGCTGACGATTCCGCTCAGTTTGCTCTTCGCCTTTATTCTGCTGCACGGGCGGGGCGTGCCCGCCAACCTGCTCTCGATAGGCGCGATCGACTTCGGGATCATCATCGACGGCACGGTCGTGATGATGGAGAACATCTACCGTGAATTGGCCGAACGCGCCGGGCAGGATTACAAACTGCACGAAGTCATTCTCGCGGCGGCGCGGGATGTTGACCGGCCGATCTTTTATTCCGTCGCGGTTATCCTGGCCGGATACCTTCCCATCTACGCGCTCACCGGCCCTTCCGGGAAATTGTTCCTTCCCATGGCGGAGACGATGTCTTACGCGCTGCTGGGCTCTCTCATCTTCACGCTCACGCTTGTGCCTGTCCTCGCTTCGTATTGGTTCACGCATGGCGTCAAAGAAAAAACAAATCGGGCCTATGAGTGGTTCCGCAGCGAATACGCGGCTGAACTCAACTGGTGTCTCGACAACCCGATTTTGACGATGGTGCTGGCCACCATTATTTTCGGCGTTTCGCTGCTTCTGATCCCCTACATCGGCGGCGAGTTCATGCCTCACCTGGACGAAGGCGCATTGTGGGTGCGCGCCACGATGCCCTACACAATTTCTTTCGAGGAAGCGGCGAAATTCGCGCCGCAAATCCGCAATATCCTGATGTCTTATCCGCAGGTGACGGAAGTTGGATCGGAATTGGCGCGCCCGGACGATGGCACCGATCCCACTGGATTTTTCAATTGTGAATTCTACGTCGGGCTGAAACAGTACAAGGACCCGGTGTGGCAGCAAGGTACAATCCGCAACAAAGCGGAGCTCACCGAAGATCTCCAGAAAAAGCTCGCCGGCTATCCCGGCGTAATTTTTAACTACACGCAACCGGCCGAGGATGCAGTGGATGAGGCGCTCACGGGCCTCAAGAGTGCGCTCGCGGTGAAAATCTACGGGGAGGATTTACAGGTCCTGGAAGCCAAGGCCGTCGAGATCAAGCGCATTCTTTCGCAGATTCCCGGTTTCACCGAGCTGACGGTGGTCCGTGAGTTGGGCCAGCCCAGCGTGCAGATCGACGTCGATCGCGAAAAAATCGCCCGCTACGGCATTAACGTGGCAGACGTAGAGGGCGTGATCCAAGCCGGAGTAGGCGGCCAGGCGGCGACGCAGGTCATTCAGGGGGAGCGGCTGTTTGACTTGGTCGTCCGCATGAAGCCCCAATACCGGTCCAGTACGCGAGCGATCGGCAACCTGCTCGTGCCTACCCCCTCCGGCCAGCAAGTGCCGATTTCCGAGCTCGCCACGGTCCGCCAGGGAAACGGCGCCTCGTTCATTTATCGCGAGAATAATTCAAGGTACATCGGCGTGCAGTTCAGCATTGAAGGGCGCGACCTGGCGCGCGCGGTGGACGAGGCGCGGAAAGCGGTAAGCCAGTCGGTGGCGCTGCCGCAGGGCTACACGCTCACTTGGGGCGGAGAATATGGCGAATACGTCGCGGCGCGCCAGCAATTCGCCATTATTGGCCCGCTCGCGCTTCTGCTCATTTTCATGATCCTGTTCGCGCTCTATGGCAACCTCAAGTTTCCCCTGACCGTAATGATAGGCGTCGTGATGACGGAACCGGTGGGCGCCCTACTGGCTCTGAAGTTGACCCACACGCCGTTTAGCGTCTCCTCCGTGCTCGGCCTTCTCGTCCTGTTAGGCGTATCGGCGGAGACGGCCATTATTGATGTTTCTTATATCAACAAATTGCGGTTGGAGGGCCAAGGAATAAGACAAGCAACACTGGATGGATCGCTGGTGAGGCTGCGGCCCATCATGATGACCGCGCTGGTCGCCTGCCTAGGCCTGCTGCCTGCCGCGCTATCCACTGGAATTGGGTCGGATTCGCAGAAGCCGTTCGCCATCGTCATCGTGGCGGGACTTGTTTCACGCCTGTTCCTGGGCCGGATTGTGAGTCCCGTGCTTTACCAAATGGTTGCCAAACCAGGAGACGTGCTGCAAGTGTAGGAGGGCGAACAGACGGCTCAGCCCAGCCGTAACTTTTCGGGGCTGAGCGCCAGACAACACTTTACCCGGACTTAACATCAGGTTACTATTGCCGGGGTTTCGGTGTCCCAGCTCAGATCGACCAGAATGACCTTGCGGAAGACAATTCGGTTACTTGGCGTTTCGCTGGCGCTCGTTGTCCTGCTGATCTTCGCTACTGGCGTAGTCAGCGATTGGAATCACCATAGCCCCAGCGACGACGCGAATTGCCCCTACTGCCACTTGGGCCACCAGACGCCGGTGCAGTTAGAAGTCGCGCCGTCGGTCTCTTTGCTGAAACCGATTGCTTCCTTACCGCTGCCGGAAGACATTGTTCCGGCCACGGGCCCCGACTTTTCGCAAACCTCTCCACGCGCACCTCCCGCCGCGTAGACAAGAAGCTCTCTCTCTGACTCGTAAATTGCCGCGCTGACACAAGGATTGGTCCGGCGCACACGCCCATCGATTTGGGCGGCAACCTCTGGCCATTTACGGCTACGCGTTCCCCTAGGGGACAGAGGAGTTTTGAAAATGAATTCCCGCACGACTGTTTGGAAGACAATTCGCCTACTTGGGGTTTCGCTGGCGCTCGTCGTCCTGTTGGTCTTCGCCACGGGCGTCGTCAGCGATTGGCATCACGGGGGCGCGAGCGACGACGCGCAGTGTCCGTACTGCCACTTGGGCCATCAGACGCCGGTGCAGTTACAAGTCGCGCCGTCGATGTCATTGCTCAAGCCGATCTCATCCTTGCCGTTGCCGGATGACAATGTTCTGGCCACGGGCCCCGTTTTTTCCCGAACTGCCCCTCGCGCACCACCTATCGCCTAAGCAATAACCAAGCACGAAATCATCCAGATTCCGCGTGCCGCGGCCCCCTTTGCGGGCGGCAGCATTCCATTTTGGCCATTCTTTAGCGCCTAGGCGCGATTCGAGGAGGATCGGGATGCGATTCATACGAAATCTTAGATTTGTAGCAGTGTTTGCGTTCTTCGTGATGGCCACACCGTTGATTCACGCGCAGGGCGTCGGGAATTCGGCATCGATCACCGGCACGGTTCTCGACCCGACCGGCGCCGTGGTTCCGAAAGCGACCGTCGAGATTCATAACGTCGTCAGCGGCCTTGATCGGTCCACGACGACGGACAGCATGGGAAATTTCAGCTTTGTGAATGTCCCCTACAATCCGTATCACTTGTCCGTCGAAGCGACGGGATTCTCTCCCTACTCTCAGGACGTCGACGTTCGTTCCTCGGTCACGACGAATGTGAAGGTTAATCTGACCCTCGCGGGACAGGTCAGCGAAGTGATCGTGGAAGCGACGGGGGGTGATTTGATCGAAACCGAATCCACGGCGCACACCGACGTGGACCGCGATCTGTTTGACAAGCTGCCTCTGGAAAGCGCGTCTTCGTCGTTGAGCTCGCTGGTGACTCTCGCTACACCAGGAGTCGCGGCGGATTCCAATGGACTTTTCCATGGACTGGGGGATCACGCGGAGAATTCTTTTTCTGTGGACGGCCAGCCCATCACCGACCAGCAGAGCAAGGTCTTCTCGAATCAGGTTCCGGTGGATGCCATCGAATCCATGGAAGTCATTCAGGGCGCGCCGCCGGCCGAGTACGGTGGTAAAACAAGCTTGGTCATCGACGTAACCACACGATCGGGCCAGGGCGTTACTACACCTCATGGAAGCGTGACGACCTCCTACGGTTCGTTCGGGACGGCCAACGTGGGTTTCAACCTCGCTTACGGGGGGCCGAAGTGGGGAAACTTCATCTCCGCCAATGGCTTGAACACCGGGCGCTTTCTCGATCCTCCGGAATTCGTGGTGATACACGACAAGGGCAACGAAGAAAACGTATTCGATCGCGTGGACTTTCAAATCTCCGGCGCGGATTCCCTCCACCTGAACTTTCTTTACACTCGGTCCTGGTTTCAAAACCCCAATTCGTACGACCAGCAATTCCATCCCTGCGCCGTCGGAGCTGTGACTGCGACGGGGGCGGCTGATTGCAATCCGTCCGGCAGCGTAATTGTAAATCCTGTGACCGGCACTCCTTTGGGTGCGACGGATCAGCGCTCACAGATCAAAACCTTCAACATTGCGCCCACTTGGACGCACCTATTCGGCTCAGCCGCGGTATTGACAATCGGCGGCTTCGTGCGGCGGGACCACTATAACTACTACCCGAGCGCGGATCCCTTTGCGGATTTTAGTCCGGACCTGCAGAGCGCGACCATCGCCCAGGACCGCTTACTCACCAATGCGGGCGCTCGCGCCAGCATCTCCTACGTGAAAGGCATCCACAATTTCAAGGCCGGCGTAACATATGAACAAACATTCCTGACCGAAGACGATCATCTTGGTGTCGTTGATCCGGGGTATGTTGCGACGATCGGGAACGCGTGCGCCGCTGTGAATGACCCGACGTGCAGCGCCGCCTCCAAGTTCGACCTGACGAATACGGACCCGGCGACGGGGGACCCTGCGGGCAATCTCTACCATTTTCACGGGCACACGGACATCAAAGAGGTCGGTCTGTTCGCCCAGGACACACTCACCAAAGGGAGTTGGTCCTTTAACCTCGGCATACGCGGGGATATTTACAGAGGGATCAGCCATAGCACCCAGGCCGAGCCACGCGTCGGCATCGCCTACAACATAAAACCCACCAATACGGTGCTCAAGGTTTCTTACGCGCGAACCATGGAGTCGCCGTTCAACGAGAACCTGGTCATAGCCAGCACAGGATGCAGTTTCAGTGGCGCGAATGCCAATTACCCCGTCATTGCCGAACTTGTGCCGCTGCCTAGTACCGTATGCGGGCAGGGAAACGATGGGCCGATAACCCCCGGCTTTCGCAATGAATTCCACGCCGGTATCCAGCAGGCTTTCGGAAAGCACCTTGTCATAGACGCGGAGTACATCTGGAAGTACACCCACAACGGCTACGACTTCGGCATCATTGCCGCGACCCCCATCGCCTTCCCGATCATGTGGCAACGGTCCAAAATCCCTGGATATACGATTCGCGCGAACGTGCCCGACTGGCACGGCTTTACTGCCGTCGTGGTGATGTCCAGCGTCGCCGCCCGCTTCTTCCTGCCTCAAGTCGCCGGGGTGCCCGTTATTGGCCCTGCGACCAGCGTCTTCCGGATTGACCACGACGAGAAGTTTAATGAAACGACGCACCTGCAATACCAGCCGTGGAAGACCGGGCCATGGTTCGGCTTCAACTGGAGATACGACAGCGGACTGGTGAGCGGCGCGTTACCGTGCTTTGCGTCAACTGCAACGTGCGCGGCGACGACTCTTGCCGGTGGGCTAGTCGGCTTGAACAACGGCATCACGGCCCTGCCATTGACCGCCGATCAAGTGTTTCAAGCCGGACTCACTTGCAATGGAACGCTGATCGCCCCGAACCCACTGGCAACCGCGGCTGCGAATCCGCTCAGTCCCTGCCCCGCAAACGCGTTCGGATCGATTTACCTCAAAGTGCCGGCTCCAAACACCGAAAACGATGACCATAACCCGCAGCGGATCGCACCGCGTCACCTCTTCGATCTCGCGGTGGGTGAGGACAACCTCTTCCATGGCGACCGGTACAAGTGGAGCGCTCGGGTCACTGTGATCAACGTGGCGAACAAAGTAGCGCTCTACAATTTCCTCTCCACGTTCAGTGGGACGCACTACATCACGCCGCGAACCGTAACGGGAGAACTTGGATTCCACTTCTAAGTGATCTGGCCGTGATGCGGGCGGTTTCAGAAGAGACGGCCCGCAACACGGCAAATTCCCTTCCATGTTAACAGGAAGGCTCTTTCTCACACTCCGAGTGATCTGCGTGACTAAGGCCCCGCGGAGAAGGTACTGGACGTGAGAAATGCACTGGTCATAGCGATCCTGGTGGCCTTGAGTGCTCCCGTTAGCTTGGCGCGGCCTCAGAAGGTGCACATATCGTGGTTCGAGGTCGTAGGAAGAGTGCTTGACGGGAACGGGCGCCCAGTTCACTGGGGACGGGTCTACGTGAAAGATAGCCATGCACATTTTTTAAGAATCAAGGCAGTGGACCGCGACGGTCATTTTAGCCTCGTGGGGCTCGACTCCCGATTGGACTACGAGGTTTATGCGGAGCAAGACGATCTGCTGTCGGAGAAAGTGCTTATCTCGGGTTCTCAAAAAACTGCGGAAATGATCGTCGAGCTGAAATTGAGTGCGAAACAAGAAAATCATTAGCTGTTCGCCAATGACGTTTGTACACGAAGAACCGGGTTCCGCCAGGAGCGCTGGAACATGCCACGCCCACTAGGATACAAGCGCCGCGACGCAAAAAAGTTAGAGGCCCGCCGATTCGCAGCCCTGGCTCGATTGAAGCGCGGCGAATCTACGGCAGCGGTGGCCTGCTCCCTGGGCGTGTGCATACAATCGGTCCAACGATGGGCTGCGTGGTATCGTTTGCGCGGAGAGGAAGGGTTACGCCGCCGCCCAAAGACGGGAGGCCCCCGCCCGAAGCTCGCTCGTGACAAATTGGCGCGGCTCCCCATCCTGCTAGCGCAGGGGCCGTCCGCGCATGGATTCGACACGCCCGTCTGGACCACCGAACGCATCGCCGGCCTGATCTGGCGCCGCTTCCACGTGCGCTACTCCCGCGATTACGTAAAGCACCGGTTGATGCCGCGGCTGGGCTGGAAGTGGCACAAACACACCTGGCTACCTGCGGAACCCGATCGAAGCGCACGCGCATGACTGTATCGCAGCCGTTGTGTTCGGCAGGGACAGCGCTCAGGTGATATTGCCGAAGGCCACGTCAGAAGCCACAAGAGGAGTTGGCGCCATGTCACAACCCGCCGTCAAGGACGCACGAACGGAAACTCGGTCGCTTGCGACTCCCGAAGCCATTGCCGGGAAGCCGCAGCCAGATCACGCCGAGGAGCACGAGGAATCCCACGGGCTAGACTGGCTTGAAGTCAGCCGCGTCTTGTTCGTTGCCGTGGCTGCCGTCTCAATCTGGTTTCTGCGCGGGTCTTCGATTCCCTACGTAAGCCTCATTGGAGCGGTTTGCGCGCTGGCGGGCGGCTATCCGATCTACCGCGAGGCCTTCGACAACATCGTTCACCGCCGCATGACGATGGAGCTGTCCATGGCCATCGCCATCGTAGCCGCGCTGGCCATTCGGGAGACGTTTACCGCGCTGGTGATTACCCTGTTCGTTCTGGCCGCCGAAATCCTCGAGGGACTCACCGTGGGGCGCGGACGAAATGCGATCCAGCGCTTGCTCGATCTGCTGCCCAACATGGCCACGGTGCGGCGCGGGACCGAGTGGAAGGATTGCGCCATCGAGCAGGTTCGCGCGGGCGAAGCGGTCCTGGTGCGTCCAGGCGGGCGCATTCCCGTGGACGGAACCGTCGTGTCGGGCAACTCGTTCGTCGACCAGGCAGCCATCACTGGAGAATCGATGGCGGTTGAAAAGCTGCCGGGCGCCGGAGTCTACGCCGGGACGATCAATGAATCCGGCGCGCTCGAAATCCGCGTCGAGCGATTGGGCCGCGACACGACATTCGGAAAAATCATTGAGGAAGTCGAACGCGCGGAGAAATCGCGCGCTCCAATTCAGAAGACCGCCGACCGGTTGGCAGGTTACCTAGTCTATTTTGCCCTCGGCGCCGCCGCACTGACATTTCTAATCACGCACAATATCCGCTCCACGATTTCCGTCGTGATCGTGGCCGGCGCCTGCGGGATCGCTGCGGGCACGCCGCTCGCGGTCCTCGGAGCCATTGGCCAGGCGGCGCAGAAGGGCGCCATCATTAAGGGCGGTCTGTATTTGGAAGTTCTTTCGCGAGTGGACACGGTGATCCTCGACAAGACCGGCACATTGAGCTACGGAAGCGTGGACGTTCTCGAAATTCAGCCTGCCTTTGGGGTGAGCGAAGAAAAATTACTCGTCGCAGCCGCAATTGCCGAATCTCGTTCCGAGCATCCTGTCGGAAAGGCACTTCTGAATAAAGCCAGGGAACTGAATTATGCGTGGCGCGACCCAGACCAATTCGAATACGCTCCGGGGAAAGGCGTCATTGCGCACCTCGATGGAAGCGAAATCGTTGTTGGGAGCCGGCAGTTCTTGTTGGAACGGGGAATCGGCATATCGGCGTGGACACCCGATCCCACGGGATCTGAAATCGGCGTGGCGGCCAGCGGCCAATTCCTGGGAGCGATCCGGATCGGAGATACGTTGCGCCCGGAAGCCATTGACGCCATTTCCGCGCTCAAATCCCTGGGACTGAGAACTGTTCTGCTGACCGGCGACGTTCGAACTGTCGCGGAATCCGCTGCAAAGGTCCTCGGTGTCGATGAACTCGGCGCGGAAATGCTTCCCTCCCAAAAAGTGGACCGCGTCATGAAATTGATCCAAGAGGGCCACACCGTCGTAATGGTTGGCGATGGAATCAATGACGCCCCGGCGCTCATGCAGGCCAGCGTCGGAGTGGCGATGGGGTCCGGCACCGACGTGGCGCGTGAGAGTGCGAATGTGGTGCTGATCGGAAACGATCTGTCAAAATTTGTGGACACGATTCGGATCGCCCGCCAGTGCCGCCGGATTATTCTGCAAAACTTTACCGGCACGTTGGTCGTGGATGGCATTGGGATCGTCTTGGCGGGATTCGGCCTCCTTAACCCCCTGCTGGCTGCTCTAATCCACGTCACCTCGGAGCTTGCTTTCATTCTGAATTCAACCCGGCTAATTCCCTCCCAGCGTCGTCGTCAAGCGGTCTTGGTGCCTCGCCCTTCTTGACGGGTGGTCTGCTGGCACTGAGTTCGGGTCCCGCAACTCATCCAGGCAGTTCTTCCACTCCGCTGAGCCGGCTTTGCTAGAATGAATTTGGAGTTGGCCTGCAACGCAGGTGCTGGACGCGACGATCTTTTGAACCAATACTGAACCTCCGGGTGCCCGAGTCAGACGGCCCGTGTGCATGGCCCGCGGCGGATTTCGGTTCGCTGCGGGAAAGCCTAAAGGCCGGCGCAGGGCGCCCACTTTTTACAGGTGGTTCAGGATCGAGCTCCACACGGCGAAGTGGACCGCTCCATTTTTTGTGAAACCGCACGTATCCCGGGAGCGTATCTTTCGCTAGGCACTGTCCTCAGGCAGGCGCCGGGCCGGGCAAAGAGAGAAAATGAAAATTCTGTTCATTGGCGACATCGTGGGTTCGCCGGGCCGGGAAATTGTGGCCGACCGGCTGGCCGACATTGTGCAATCGCGCCAAATCGACCTGGTGATCGCCAACGGCGAGAACTCCGCCGCGGGCTTCGGCATTACGCCCCGGATTGCCGAACAACTATTCGCGGCGGGCGTCGAAGTCTTGACCGGTGGAAATCACATTTGGGACCGAAAAGAGATTCTCGAATACATCCCGCAGCAGCCCCGCCTGGTGAGGCCGGCGAACTTCCCGGAGGGCAATCCGGGCTCAGGCCTGTACCTGGGCACGGCACGGAATGGGGTGCCTTACGCCGTGATGGACCTCCAGGGCCGCGTCTTCATGGCCTCAAATGATTGTCCTTTCCGGGCAGCCGATCGGGAGCTTGCCCGCATCCCACCGGAGGTCCGCGTGATCTTCGTGGACATTCACGCAGAAACGACAAGCGAAAAGGAAGCCATGGGGTGGTATCTGGACGGACGCGTGTCAGCCGTGATCGGTACGCATACGCATGTGGCCACGGCCGACGAGCACGTGCTGCCCAACGGGACCGCGTTTCAGACCGACGTGGGCATGACCGGTCCACACAACGGCGTCATCGGAATGGACAAGGCTGCGATTTTGCGCCGCTTCCTGGACGGCCAGCCGGCGCGGTTTGAAGTGGCCACCGGCGACATCCAGATGAATACCGTTTTGATTGACGTGGACGAGACCACCGGCCGCGCTCGAGGAATCGAGCGCCTGCGCTTCCGGACCGACTGAGGCGAACTGATCATGTACCGTTCACGGAGAACATTCACGGTGAACCATCTGCATCCAGTGATCGCTGCGGCCGCGTTGGCCACGGGGCTGGCTTTGTTTCTCTCTTTTCCTGGGCGCGCGCAGGAACAATACCAATATGAAAGTGATCTGGTGGCCAAGCGGCAGCTTTATCGAAACGTGGGCGCTGGTTTTCGCGAGATTCGGCGCGGCCCGAACGGAAACTATTATGTCCTCACCGCGCCTGCTCCGGCTGTGCTGATTTACGATAAGTCCGGGAAGAGCGTCGGCCAAGTTCCCAGTGCACCCGCGTCCACAGCGAAAGGCGCGGCGCTTGTTTACGGCGAATCCTTCGACGTGGACCATGACGGCCGCGTCATTGTGTGCGACCGCGGCGCGAAGGCCGTCAAGATTTATTCGCCGGACGGAACTCTGGCCGCTTCGGTCCCGATGTCGGTGCCGGTTTCCGTCGTGTTTCTTCCGGGGGATGAATTCGCCGTAGCCAGTCCGGTTGCGGAGCACTTGGTCACCGCTTACGACCTCGGAGGAAGAGTGGTCCGCGAATACGGCGACCGCGAGGAGATCGCCGATCGCGCCGACGTCAACACGCAGGTAAATTACGGCCACCTCGTTGTGGATGATATGGGTAATAACTATTTTTATTTTGAATACCTGCCCGAACCCACGGTGCGCAAGTTCGATCACGTCGGCTATCTCGCGCTGGAGATTTCTCTAAAGACGCTGGAATTTGAGCCCGCCGCACAGGCCGCTCGCAAGGCCATCGTACGCTCGGAAGATTCGGAAAAAAGCATTCCTTCTCTGCACCGCATTATCAGCGCCGTTGGCGTGGACCCTCAAACGCAGGAGCTTTGGATCGCCATCGGCACCCTCCTGATGCGCTTCGATAAGGACGGTGAGCGATTGTCGAGCTTCCGGACGTATATGCCCTCGGGAGCGCGCCTGGAAGCATCCCGAATCCTGGTGGAGCCCGATCGGCTGCTGATCGGGGCCGACCCTCAGGGAATCTACGAATTTCCAAAACCGGAAAAACTTCCGCGCTGAATTTTACTGGTCCGTAATCTTCGATTCTTCCGCGGTTTACTTTTTCAACTTAAGCAAGGAGCGTGGAAGCCGGGCACGATTGGTGTCAAATTCACCGAAATGCACTGTTTTGCGTATGCGTGCCAAGCAAGATGTTTAGTTTGTTTGAGATACATCGTTGTGGAAAAGCTGTGAATCTTCTGTGGGAGGTCCGCATGCGCTTTCAAAATTTTCACTTGCCGCGAAGCGCGCGTTCAGCGAGAATCCACGCTCGTCTTAGGAAAACCAGTCTCGCAACTGGCACCCCTGTGGACGCCGTGACGCGAACAAGAAGTTGGAGTACCGAGTAGCAGGCCCATTTTGGGCCGATCGGGCGAAGGGGAGAAGGTCACGGGGTTCAACCCAGAAACTGACTGCAGCCACAAGAGGCTCTTGTGGTTGTGTTTTTCCACAGTTTTTCCACAGTTGTGGAAATAGCTGGCGCGCGCTTTTTTTTCGCTTTCTTCGGGTGCGGGCCGTACTTGCAGCCTGCCTACAATGAGGACATTGAAGGAATGAATTCCTGGGAAAAAATTTTGCAGCACATGGAACGGCGGGTCAACCCGCACAGTTTCGCCACGTGGTTTCGGCCCACGCGTCAGGAAGGAACTGAAAACGGCAGGCTCTTGGTTCGCGTCCCTACCCGGCTCTTCCGGAAGCGGCTGACGGAAACGTACGGCGAGTTGTTGCAGGCCGTACTGGTCGAAGTGGGCATGAGGGATACGCACCTTGAATTCATGTGCACGGAAAACGAACCCGTGGCGGCGGGAAGCCCCTTGAAGCAAACGCGCCTGGATTTCGATTCCGTGGATCATCAACTGAATCCCCGCTATCAGTTTGAGTCGTTTGTTGTAGGCGCGTCGAATCAATTCGCGCACGCGGCGGCCCAGGCGGTCGCCGAACAGCCTTCCAAGGCTTACAACCCTCTGTTCCTATATGGCGGCGTGGGGATGGGCAAGACGCACTTGATGCAGGCGGTCGGGCACCTGATCAAGAAGCGCAATCCGGCGGCGCGGCTCACCTATATCAGCGCGGAAAAATTCACCAATGAAGTCATCAATTCGCTGCGCTTCGACCGCATGATCGGCTTTCGCGACCGCTTCCGCTCGGTTGATGTTCTCCTCGTGGACGATATTCAGTTCATCGCGGGCAAGGAGCGCACGCAGGAAGAGTTCTTTCACACGTTCAATGCGCTGTACGACCTCCAGCGGCAGATCGTGATCAGCTCCGATTGCCCGCCGAAGGAAATTTCCGCCATCGAAGAGCGTCTGCGCTCGCGGTTCGAGTGGGGCCTGATCGCGGACATCCAGCCGCCCGACCTGGAAACCAAAATCGCCATCCTCCAGAAAAAAGCGGAAAACGAGCGCGTCATGATTCCCGATGACGTCGCCGAATACATCGCCCGCGCGATCAAGTCCAACGTGCGGGAGCTGGAAGGGGCCTTGACGCGCCTGATTGCATACGCCTCGCTGACCGGCTCCATCTTGAATCTGATTACGGCGCAACAGGTTTTGCGCAACATTATCGCCACGCAGGAAAAGCGCATCACCATCGACCTGATCCAGAAAAAAGTTGGCGAGCAGTTTGGCCTGCGCGAGCAGGATTTGAAGGTCCGCTCGAACACCAAAGCGATTGCGTTCCCGCGGCAGGTCGCGATGTACCTGGTGAAGCAGCTCACCTCCGCGTCGCTTCCGGAGATCGGCCGCCAATTCGGCGGCAAGCACCACACCACAGTCCTCCACTCGATCAACAAGATCGACGCGCTGCGCCGTAGCGACAAGGATTTGAATAGGACGATCAACAAGCTGATGGATTCGTTCGGTTAACCCTTACTCTCGGATTTTCTCTTTTGCTTTCTGAATTAGTGGCGCAGGCTTCCAGCCTGTGGGTTTTGGTGCTTGCAAGGACTAACCCCCACAGGCTGGAAGCCTGCGCCACTCAAATCCAACTTCATCGCTTCATTCACGCTGTGTTGAAATCCTGAGCATAATGCTGTGGTCATCCTGTGTATGGATTGCTGTAGCTGAGGAAAAATTTATCCGCGTCATGCCCCTCGAACCAATTCACGCCGAATTATCCGATCAATCCTCAAAATACTTTCTCGCGGATGCACAGGGCAAACGCATCCCTGCCTCTCGATGCGCGCCTTTTCCTCATTTCCACAGCGACGGCTACTACTACGGTCTTTATACATCCTATAAAACAGGGTACAGTAGCCCTTCGCAGTAGCAGTAGTGTTTGCGCCTTCCGGCGGAGGAAATCCATCGATGGAATTCAGTGTGAAGAAGTTTGACCTGCTCAATGAGCTCAGCCTGACGCAGGGAGTCGTCGAACGGAAAACCACGATTCCGATCCTCGGCAATCTCCTGTGCGAAGCCTCCGGCAACCGCATCACGCTGACGGCCACCGACCTGGAGCTTTCCATCCGCACCTCGTGCGAAGCCAAGGTAAAAAAAGAAGGCGCTGGAACCATCCCCGCGAAAAAACTTCTCGAGCTCGTGCGCCTCTTGCCCGAAGGCGAAATCCGCTTCAAGCTGCTGGAAAATCATTGGGTACAAATTCTCGCCGATCGCAAGACTTACAAAATGGTCGGAATGGCCAAGGATAATTTTCCCGCGATCCCCGCGTTCCCGCATCCCATCGCAAAAATTCCGGCGGTCATATTGTCGTCATTGATTGCCAGGACAGCGTTCGCGATCTCGAACGAAGAGTCCCGCTACACGCTGAACGGCGCCCTCTTACTGCTGAAGCCGGAGATGGTGACCATGGTCGCCACCGACGGCCACCGCCTGGCCGTGGCCGAGATCGATCACAAATTCGAAGGCTTGACCCGGGAAGTCCGTCCGCTCGTCCCCAAGAAAGCGCTGACGGAAGTGCAGCGGCTTGCAAGCGAAGCGGGCGAGGACGCCGAAATCGAATTCGCGCTCGATGAGAGCCACCTTTTCTTTCGCGCCGGAGAACGCCTGCTCATTTCCCGAATGCTCACCGGACAATTCCCGAATTACGAAGCCGTCCTGCCGCGCGACAACAACAGAAAAGTGGTGATCGAGCGCGGCGAATTGAACGATGCCGTCAAACGTGTCGCGCAGCTTGCCGACACGCGCTCCCACGCCGTAAAACTTTCCGTCTCGACGGAAGGCATCGAAATTTCCGCGTCCAGCCCCGAATACGGTGAAGCCAAAGAAACAATCGAGAAGGAATACAAAGGTGAGCCGATCGCCATCGGCTTCAACGCCCAGTACATGATCGATTTTCTAGCCGCCGCCCCCGAAGGCCCAATCAGCCTCGAACTAAAAGACGAACAATCCGCCGGACAAATGCGTCCCCTAGCCGATGAGGCATACCGCTACCGCTACGTCATCATGCCAATGCGGATTTGAAGTTCGCAGGTGAGAGCCGAAGATTATCCAAGCAATGCGCCGTCCGAAGTCCAAGCCGAAGAAACGTAGCAAGGTTTTACCGGCACCCTCATGCTGTTGCGCCTGTACTCGCTGTGACATAGGCTACCACTGTGGGAAAAAGCCGGACTGCCAGCACCCATCACCACGGAAGTGAGTTCTTTCTAAACAGAAATCCGTATTTCATGACTGACTTCTTGAGTGGAAATCTTGCCCTGCTTTGACGCCCACTCGACGAACAATTGTTGGAATTCTTCTTGCGTGTAAATTCCCTTGTGGATCAACAATGTATTCATGGCGTAAACGGTCGCTTTAAACCTATCATCACGTGACAAATGGTCCATTGCTTGTTCGTAGGACACGATTAGACTCCTCCAGAAAATCGTAAACAACAGCGTGATTTTATATCTGGGTGCGCAGACTGTATATAAAATTGTCGGCGATTTTCTAGCAGCGATGGCGTGAAAATCCTGTTAAGACTGCCACGAAATCCAAACGAAAAGGGCCTCGGAAACATGCCGTTCCGGTAGCCCGGTTGGCACCTGCAATACAATGAAAATAAAGAGGTTAATATACTGCGGTAAGCAAAAATTGCCTTGAGAAAAAGCCTCGCTCAATGTAGAATACTTGTGGTCAGACGGTTCTTTGGTTTCCTCCAGTACGGCACGTCGGCCAGGCTGGCAGCGCCCCTGATTTGCATGCCCGCGCCAGAGTATGCGGGACGCTCACATGCCTGGAGGAAAGCAGTCTTCGCCGCGTCCGCTTCCGCTCGATCGGAATCCGGACGGGATGGAGCGAGAAACCCTTCGAGCCCCGGCAGCACCGGGTGCGGGCTCCACTTGGAGCCCGCGCTTACGATGACGGCCGAGGGCCACAGGGTAAGGCGACGGTCGATTCGATCGTTGCGGGCCTTCCGTTCACACGGGGTGTTTCAGTGAAGTGTGAAGCCCGCCAGCTAAAATGACAGCGCCTTTCCCCGGATGCGGGCTCTACTTAGAGCCCGCCGTCAAGCAGACTCCGCAGGAGCACGCACAACATGGCAGAAAAAGCAGCATCAATGGGCAATGAATCCGAACACCGCTACGACGCGGCATCGATCAAGGTGCTGGGCGGCATTGAGGCCGTGCGAAAACGCCCGGCGATGTACATCGGCTCGACGGGCGAGATGGGGCTGCATCACCTGGTCTGGGAAGTCGTCGACAATTCGGTCGACGAAGCCCTCGCGGGATATTGCGACGAAATCAACGTCGTGGTGCACGAGGACAACAGCGTCACGGTGACGGACAACGGCCGCGGCATTCCCGTGGACATGCACGCCACGGAAAAACGCGCCGCGGCGGAAGTCGTGATGACCGTGCTGCACGCGGGCGGAAAATTCGACAGCGACACCTACAAAGTTTCGGGCGGCCTGCACGGCGTCGGCGTTTCGGTGGTGAACGCGCTCTCCGACTGGCTCGATCTGGAAATCTGGCGCGACGGCGAAGTGTGGGAGCAGTCCTACAACGCGGGCAAACCCAAGGCGAAGCTGAAGGCCACCGGGAAAACCCGCAAGACCGGCACGAAGATTACGTTCCATCCCGATCCAGAGATTTTCGAGAACCACAAATACAGCTACGACATTCTGGCGCAACGGCTGCGCGAACTCGCTTTCCTGAACAAGGGCCTGAAAATCACGCTGACCGACGAGCGCAGCGATAAATCGGCTGAGTTCCGTTTCACCGGAGGCATCGCCGAATTCGTCAAGCACCTGAACAAGGGCAAGCAGGTGCTGCACGATTCTCCCGTTTACATGGAAGGCAAGAAAGACACGGTCGAAATCGAAATCGCCCTGCAATACAACGACAGCTACACGGAGAATGTTTTCGCGTTCGCCAACACGATCAACACGGTGGACGGCGGGACGCACCTTTCCGGCTTCCGCTCGGCGCTGACAAGGACGATCAACAATTTCGCTTCGTCCTCGAACATGCTCAAGGAGCAGAAGGATGAAGTTTCCATTACCGGAGATGACGTGCGCGAAGGACTCGTCGCGGTCGTTTCCGTGAAATTGCCGCAGCCTCAATTCGAGGGCCAGACGAAAGGGAAACTCAACAGCGACATCAAGGGCCCCGTCGAGCAGCTGATCAACGAGCGCCTGGGCGAATATTTCGACAAGCACACGACCGTGGCGCGGCGCATCGTCGGCAAGTGCATCGACGCCGCGCGCGCCCGCGAAGCTGCTCGCAAAGCGCGCGAGCTGACGCGGCGCAAATCCGCCATGGATTCGGGCGGCCTGCCGGGAAAACTCGCCGATTGCCAGGAGCGCGATCCGGCGCGGTGCGAGCTGTTCATCGTCGAGGGCGAATCGGCCGGAGGCTCGGCCAAGGGCGGGCGCGATCGCAAGTACCAGGCCATCCTGCCGCTCAAGGGAAAAATCCTGAACGTCGAAAAAGCGCGCTACGACAAGATGCTGGGCCACGAGGAAATCCGCGCCATCATCACGGCGCTCGGCGCGGGCATCGGCAAGGACGACTTCGACATTTCCAAGCTGCGCTACCACAAAATTATTCTGATGACCGACGCGGACGTGGACGGCAGCCACATTCGCACGCTGCTGCTCACGTTTTTCTTTCGCCACATGACCGAGCTGATCAAGCGCGAACACATCTACATCGCGCAGCCGCCGCTGTACCGCGTGAAGCGCGGCAAGATGGACCGCTACATCCGCGACGAAGACGAATTCAACCACGAGCTGATGTCGCGCGCGACCGAGGACCACGTCGTGAAACCCAAGGAAGGCGGCGCGATCCAGGGCGCGGCGCTCACGAAATTTCTTCTGAACGTGCAGGAGTACGTTTCAGCTGCGGCAAAGATGGCGCGCAAGCTGCGCGAGCCGTTGCTGGTGGACCTCCTGGCCGCGAGCGACTTCGAGAAGAAAACCGATTTCGAGGACAAGAAGGCGCTCGAAAAACTCTCCAAGGCCATCGGCAAAGCGAAGCTCGACATCGACCCGAAGATCGTCTACGACGAAGAGCACAGCCTCTACGACCTGCTCATCCCGGGCAACGCGGCGCGCCCCGGAGACAAGAAAATCAACTGGGCCTTCGCTTCGACGCCGGAGTACAAGCGCCTGCGCACGTCGGCGAACGCGATCAGCGAATTCGATCATCCTCCCTTCACCGTGACGCGCAACGGGACCAAGGAAGTGAAGGAAAAAGCGTCGGACGTTCTCGCGTACGTCCTCGAAGACGCCAAAAAAGATTTCACCATCACGCGGTTCAAAGGCCTCGGCGAAATGAATCCCGACCAACTCTGGGAAACCACGATGAACGCCGAAACGCGCACGCTGCTCAAGGTGCGCCTCGACGACGCCACCGCCGCCGAGGAAATTTTCTCGACGCTGATGGGCGAAAACGTCGAGAGCCGCCGCAAATTCATCGAGGAAAATGCCCTCGAAGTCGTGAATTTAGATATTTAGGGCTGAAACTGTGGAAGATTTCCTGGGCAAATGTCCGTCTGGGTTGGGAAAGAATCTTTGTGGGTCGCGGCTTTAGCCGCGACAAAAAGGGGCCCAAATAACGGGGCTTTAGCCCCTGAGGGTGCGGATGTGGGAAGGATTGCACGGCGCGTTCACCAAGCGGGCGCCTATTTTGTGACGACTGACACCTGGCAGAAGCATCCGCTCTTCATAAACACGGCCCTGGCGAATATCGTTGTCGAACAGATTTTGAGTTGCCGGGATCGCGGATTTTACAAGCTGCATGCATTTGTGGTGATGCCGGATCATTTGCATGTGCTGCTGACGCCGGGAGAATCGACGACCGTTGAAAAGGCGATGCAGATGATCAAGGGCGGATCGGCGCACACGATGGGCCTTGAAAGGCCGCAAAAATTTCCCATTTGGCATGCAGGATTTCATGACCGCTGGATGAGGGATGCTGATGAATATCGGGGCAGTAAGCGGTACATTGAGCAGAATCCCGTAGAGGCAAGATTGGTCGCAAGGGCCGAGGATTATTCTCATTCATCGGCGAGTGGGAAGTATGTGCTCGATCTAAGCCGCTTCGAAGAAGTCAGCGGCTAAAGCCTTTTCGTGGGGCGGTCTAATGTCGCGGCTGAAGCCGCGACCCACAAACCGTCGAACCACTTCGGGGGAAATGTTCTACCAATTGAGTTGGACGACGTTGCCTGGATTGCGCGGGCTCGCATGCTCTAAGTTTTGCGCGACGCCGACTGCGGCGCCGGACATTGAGCACGGCGTGGCCGTTGAGTGCGCGAGCGAGGCCGAGCGCGACGCATTGCTGGCGGAACTCCAAGCGCACTTTGGCCCGCTGAGATTTCTGAATACAGCTGCGGCGTTTGATGGAGTTAAAGATTACGTTGCGCTGCGAGCGACGAGACGCGGATAGAGAGATGCCCGTCCGCCGCGGCGGACGGGCGCTACAACTAGAGCACGAAGGACGGATCGATGGCGGACGAACCGAAACAGTCACACATGATCCCGGTCGAAATTGAGGCCGAAATGAAGAAGTCGTACCTCGATTACGCGATGAGCGTGATCGTGGCGCGCGCGATTCCCGACGTGCGCGACGGCTTGAAGCCGGTGCAGCGGCGCATCCTGGTGGCGATGAACGACCTGGGCCTGGCCTCGAATCGCGGCTAC
>DATNIO010000115.1:0-6449 GCA_035604385.1 Verrucomicrobiia bacterium
TCAAAATCTGACGAGTTACCCTCCTTCCGCCTCGATGGCCGCCTGGCGGTCATCACGGGCGCGAGCGACGGCATCGGGCGCGCATTTGCTCTCGCCTATTCGCGCTCCGGGGCGGAAGTTGTTTTGGTGAGCCGAACGCGCGAAAAATTGCTGGAAGTACAGCGCTCGATCGAAGCTGCGGGAGGCCTGGCGCACATCATCCGCGCCGACGTGGCCAAGATCGAAGACATTCGTTCGATGGAGCAAGAAGTGTCCCGGCTCATTAAGGGCAGGGATCTCGCCTTAGTTCTCGTGAATTGCGCGGGCTTCGGGTTCACGAAACCCGCGCTCGATATCACCGAAGAAGACTGGGACAAGATTCTGGACGTCCACGCCAAGGGCACATTCTTCTGCTGCCAATCTTTGGGGCGTCTAATGATCGAGCGCGGCTACGGCAAGATCATCAATCTGAGTTCGACATGGTCGTCGAGCACGGACACAGGCAAGAGTGTTTACGGAATTGCGAAGGCTGGCGTTTCATATCTCACGGCTGCCCTCTCCACCGAGTGGGCTCCCCTCGGAGTGCGCGTCAACGCGATTGCGCCAACTTCGACGCTTACGGAAAGCACCAGCCGCTCGTTCCGTGAAAACGAAGCGCGCGCGCAGAGATTGCTCAGCCGGATCAAACTGGGGCGATTTGCGGAGCCTTCCGATTTGGTTGGCACTGCCGTCTTCCTGGCAAGTCCAGCCTCGGACTTCATCACCGGGCACACACTGTTCGTCGACGGCGGCTGGCACGCGGCCCTTTGACTGACAATTAGGCGCGAGAGCCCAAGGAGGAGGGACGAGGCTTCCATGAGATATTTGGTGATCGTGTTTCTTGTAATTTCACTTCCGGCTCTTGCGCAAGACTCCGCGCAGTATCGCGCTTGCAATAAGAAAGCAAAGACTCAAACAGAGATGAACGCTTGTGCCAACGAAGAAGCATCTCGCGTCGAAGCCCAGTTGAACGACGTGTATCGCAAACTGCTTTTGCAAACCGCAAGCCAACGGGAAGCCGGCGAAAAGATCAAGGCTGCCGAAAGAGCCTGGGTCGCCTACCGGGACGCATTCATCGACGCTATGTATCCGGCTAAAGACAAACAGGCCGAATACGGCTCCATATATCCCATGGAGGCTGACTTGCTCCGCGCCAAGTTAACGGACAGGCAAGTAACAGCGTTAAAGGAACTTCTTCAGCAGTACAGCCCATCCAGGTAGTGAAACTCTTGGCGCTCAGGACACTATGCAATGCCCCGCCCCCTTAATGCGTCCGCTGGGTGGTACTCAGGGCTGCACGTCAAACACTTCAACAGCCAGCTGCGCGTCAGGCTTCCCCTTGCCGGAAACAGCAGCGTAGAAGCGATTCAATTGCGGCACGTAGAGAGAAGTCTTGGCGCGATAGCCCGTCTTCACCTCGGCGACAAATTCGTAGTGGTCGGCGTCTTTCTGCGCGAGAACCGTGGTCGTCTCCGATCCCGATAGATAGATTCGTTTGCGCGCGACGTCGAACCACATGTCATCGTTGAACGCTGAGATAGGAACGCTGGTTACGATCTTGCCGGTGTCGGTGTCAAAGACGAAGAATTTTGGCGGATTGCGCGTGGCGATAAACAGGCGATGGTGCGGCTCGTCGAGGGCCATGGAATTGGGAGTTTCCGCGCCAGTGATAGGCCAGCGAGCGACGAGCTCGCGAGTATTCAGGTCCACGACGCCGACCTCCTTCGGGCCGGTGAGGTTCACATACATTTTCTTGCCGTCGCGAGTGATGGCCATGGCCTCCGAGTGAGTACCCGGAAGCGTGATGTCTCCCACCAGTTTGAAAGCCTTGCTATCGATGATGTTGATCTTGTGGGTCTGTGCGCCCTTCTCATCGCCTCCGCTTTCCACGTAGTAGTACTTGTTCACAGGATTGTAGACCGCGCCGTCCACGCCGGGAGGAAGTTTGATCGTGTCCAGAATCTTGTAATCCTCACCGCTGACGAGTTCCACCATTCCGAAACCGTCGCCGTCCGTCACGATGAGCTTGTTCATCTCGGGCATGTACAAAATTGCGTGCGGTTGCCCGAAGCCGGTGATGCTCTTGATCCGCTTGCCGTCCAGGTCAAACACTTCCACCGTTTTGTGATCCTCGGCGGTCAGGAACAAGCGCTTGCCCTTCAGGTCCACAGCGAAGTGGTCGAAGTCGCCGGTAAAACCGGGCAGCGGAGTAGTCGCCACCAGTTTCATCGGCATTTTTTCCTGCGCGCCGAGCTTTAACGAAAGCGAAAGAAGTACCAGCGCCCCGATCACCAGCAATCTCTTAGCAGACATATGCATTAATACCTCCCGACCTGGATTTAAAGTAGCGCGGGCTTTTTACGCCGAGCAGTGCTGAGGCACAGCCCGCGGGGTTTCGTACTTGCATGTACTAACCCCCACAGGCTGAAGCCTGTGCCACTTCTGAGCGAACCTTCATGGAGCGACGTCAAATACCAAAATTTGCGCCGGCGGTGCGTCCTTTGCCGGAACGCCAACGTAATATTTGTTGAGCTCGGGCACGAACCGGGCGGTCTTCGCTCCCGGCTTGGTGGGGACTGTTGCAACTACCTCGTAATTATCCGCCCCGCGTTGCTCCACCACGGAAACCGCCCCGCTTCCCCCTCCGCCAGGGACATACAGGCGATGATGCGCAGCGTCGTATGCCAGATCATCCACATAATCAGCCACATCCAGGCTCGTCACTTCCTTACCGTTATCCGCACTCACGACCACAAGCTTGGAGGGTTTTCTGGTGGCCAGAAACAAGCGGTGCGTGGCTTCATCATACTGCAGCGGGACATTCTCATTGCCCGCGGTGATGGGCCAGGTCTGGACGACGGCCCGCTTTTCGCGGTCCACCACACCGATGGAGTTGATGCCAGTCATGTTGACGAAAAGACGATTGCTGGATTTCTCGATGGCCATCGATTCCAGCCGGTTGGTCTCCAGCGTCATGTCCGCCAGTTTCTTGCCCGTGGTGATATCCACAACGCTGATGAGGCAGGTTGGCGTTTTGGCTTCGCGTCCGCCGTTCACGACGTAGAGATATTTGGAGGCGGGATCGTACACGACCGGATCGGCGTCGATCGTCAATGTGATGCGGCCGATCAGCTTGTAGGAATCGTAGTCGAGGATCTTGATCTCCGACGCTTCTCCGTCCACGACGAAGATTTTCTTCAGTTCCGGGAACGGCAGAACGTTGTGAGGTTCCTTGAACTCAGTGAGGGATTGAAGATGCTTGTTCGTCCGCAGATCGAAAACCTCAACGGCCGGCTCTTCCTCCGAGCTAACGAAGAGCCGGTTCCCCTTGAGGTCCACGCCGAAATGGTCCCAGTGCCGCGCGCCCGGCACGTCGATTGTCTGTACCAGCCGAAGCGGCGATTTTTCCTGCGCCAAAGGTGACGCCGCACAGGCTAATACCAACGCAAGAACGAATAGAGGTTTCTTCATTGGGACTCCTCAAGTTGACTGACTAAATCTCCGACTGCGGAGATCAGGACTTCACCACCCATGAAAAAGGATCGGTTTTGTGGTGATCGTCCGCCCGGGCGCATAACCATACCCTGATCCTAAATCGTCAACCTGAAGGTTTCCTTTAAACTATTCTGGTAAGGGGAAATTCTCAAACCGCATCTTTTGAGGCTGAATCCTGGGATCGAACGCAATAGGAATGGCCGATCGGAAGCCGGGCTCTCCGCCCAAGCGCAAACTTCAAGAATGCGCATGACGTCGAGCGCTGACCAGAGCCAGGCGTTACTTCACGTTGTTAGCGGCCGTTCACTTCACCAGCTTGAATTTATCCACGCGCCGGCCGATATCCGTTTCGGCGATGTAGATGTTTCCCTTGGAGTCGATGTCCAGCGTGTGGCAATGCGTGAATTCGCCGAGTTGGTGGCCGGGCCGGCCGAACTTCGTGATTTCGTTCCCCTCGTGGTCGAGGATGTGGACGAGTTCGTTGCGGCCATCGGCGACGATCATGTATTTCTGCGCCGGATCGCGCGAAAAGCGCATCCACCACGCCGTGCCCCACGAATCGGGCGTTTCCTCGTGACCCGACTTGATCCAGATGTTCTTCTTGAAATTTCCCATCTTGTCGAACACCTGAATCCGGTTGCCCTGGCGGTCGCACACATACACCAGGCCGTTGTTGTCCATCACCACGCAATGCACCACGCCCATGAACTTGCCGCCCTGGCCGGCCGCGGATTCATCCTTCGTGGCCTGCTCGCCAAACTGCCGCAGGAATTTCCCGTCCTTATTGAACACCGCGATCCGGTGATCGCCGTAACCGTCGGCAATGTAAATGTCGCCGTTCGTGGGATCGACCGCGATATCCGCCGGCTTATTGAGAAGAGTGTTGCTCCGGTTCATGGCGATGCCGGTGATCAGGCCGGTGGAGCTGTCGAACAGGCCCTTGGTGCCAATCTGGAGCAACATTTTGCTGCCGTCGTGCGTATATTTCTGCACGACCGCGTCATCGTTGCCGGCAACATAAATGTTGTTGTCTTTGTCCACGATGCAGCCGTGGATGGAGGAAGGCGCGGTCTTGTAATCGCCGAAAGTATTGACCAGGTTGCCGTCGGAGTCATACTCAAGGACGGGAGGCGCGGGCGTGCCGACGAGCTTTTCCTTGTCCTGCAAGTCGCCACGGTTGACTTCGAAGATGTGGTCCTGGGCATCCACGCAAATCCCGCCTGCCCGCCCGGTGACCATGAGGCCGGGCAAGGGCTTCGGCCAAGTGGGATCTACTTCGTACTTCGGAACCTGCGCTTGGACCGGATAGCTTCCCACTAAAGCGATAGCCAAGACTACAAACAGCCAGACCGTGCCTTGAAAGGTTCTCTCGCTCCTCATTGTTCGCCTCCCTAGTCAATTCGCCGCCGAACATCTGAAGCAGATTGTTGCAAACCGCGAATGCCGAAAAAATTTAGTAGCACAGCCGCTCTTGGCTGTGTGGTTTTGTAAGTCGCACGCACAGGATACACGCCCCAATGATGATCGCAAAAACCGCACAGCCAAGAGTGGCTGTGCTACTTGTTCTTCATCCCGAGTTGCAAGGCTTCAGCAAGGTGGATCGCCCGGCGTCCCGTGGATTGAAAAATTTGCTCCCGGCAACTGAAGCCATCGGAAACGATCAGCGCGTTCTCGGGCGTATTCCGTACGGCCGGCAATAATACGCGCTCGCCCACCGCTTGCGACACCTCGTATTTTTCATTCTCGAATCCAAACGGGCCTGCCATTCCGCAGCAGCCGGAATCGATGGATTGAACCTCGGCGCCCGTCTTGCGCAAGACAGATTCTTCGTCGGTCATGCCCATCAGCGACTTGTGATGGCAATGGCCGTGCAGCAGCACCGTCGCCGAAAGTTGCGGCGGTTTGTATCCGGGAGCATGGCGCTCGAGGAACTCGCTGAGGAGAAACGACTGGCTCCGCAATTTTGTGGCGCGCGCATCCAGTGGAAACAGATTGCGGAGTTCATCGCGGAATACGGAAGCGCAACTCGGTTCCAGGACGACGACCGGAATGCCGGCATCGATCTGCTTGGCCAGGACGCTCAGGATTCGTTCGAGATACTGCTTGGCCCTTTCGAGCATGCCGAAGTCGTAGAGCGGCCTGCCGCAGCACAAGTGGCCTTGCGGAATAGTGACCCGAAATCCCGCGTCTTGAAGGACTTCGAGCGCCGCGCGGCTGGTTTCGGGATGAAAATAATTGTTGAACGTATCCGCCCAAAGGATCACTTCGGGTCTCACGGTGCCCTTGTCCCCCTCGGAGATCACACCGCCGCAGGCAGGATACCGCCGCTTGCGGGCCCAACTTTGGAAAGTGGAAGGAGCAAGCTGGGGCATCTTCCGCTGCGGCGCGAGATGCAAAACGCTCTGCAGGACGTGGCGGAAGCCCGGCGCGCTGCTGAAAAAGTTTGCAAGCCAGGGAACTTTCGAGCCAAGCTCCGCCCAGCGGTCGATCATGCCGAATGCATACGCATGCAAAGGGCGGTTTTTGCCTTCGTAATAGTGGGCCAGGAATTCCGCTTTGTAAGTGGCCACGTCCACATTCGTCGGGCATTCCGACTTGCACGCTTTGCACGCGAGGCACAGGTCGAGCGCTTTCTTGACGTGCTCGTCTTTCCAGCCGTCGCGCACCACTTCGCCCTGCAACACTTCGAAGAGCATGTGCGCGCGGCCGCGCGTGCTGTGCTCTTCCTCGAGCGTCACCATGTAGCTCGGGCACATCGAGCCGCTATCGTGTTTGCGGCACTCGCCGAGCCCGATGCACCGCACCGTGGCTTTGGCGAAAGAACCGTCATCGTCCGGAAATTGAAAATAAGTTTTGGGATCGTTCGGCTTGTAGTCCGCGCCCAAACGCAAATTCTCGGTGGGCAGATACGCGTTGACCACCTTGTTCGGATTCAT
>DATNIO010000116.1:0-6211 GCA_035604385.1 Verrucomicrobiia bacterium
ATGAAGAAGTCGTACCTCGATTACGCGATGAGCGTGATCGTGGCGCGCGCGATTCCCGACGTGCGCGACGGCTTGAAGCCGGTGCAGCGGCGCATCCTGGTGGCGATGAACGACCTGGGCCTGGCCTCGAATCGCGGCTACCGCAAGTGCGCGAAGATCTGCGGCGACACCTCGGGCAATTACCACCCGCACGGCGAGGCCGTCATTTATCCGACGCTCGTGCGCCTGGCGCAATCCTTCAACATGCGCTACCCGCTGATCGACGGGCAGGGAAACTACGGCTCCGTCGACGGCGATCCGCCCGCGGCGATGCGGTACACCGAAGCGCGCCTCGCGAAAATCACCGAGGAAATGCTCGCCGATCTCGAAAAAGAGACGGTGGACTTCATCCCGAACTTCGATCAGACGCGCGAAGAGCCCGTCGTGCTCCCGTCGAAAATTCCGAACCTGCTCGTGAACGGCGCGAGCGGCATCGCCGTCGGCATGGCGACGAACATCCCGCCGCACAACCTGGGCGAGATCATCGACGCCACGGTCATGCTGATCGACAAGCCGGACACGCCGCTCAAGGAAGTCATGAAGCTGGTGCCCGGGCCGGACTTTCCCACCGGCGGATACATTTCCGGCGCGGAAGGCATCCTCTCGGCTTACAAGACCGGGCGCGGCAGCTTCACCATGCGCGCCAAGGCCGCGATTGAAAGCGTCGGCAAGGACCGCGACAACATCGTCATCACCGAAATTCCATATCAGGTAAACAAGTCGCGCCTGATCGAACGCATCGCCGAGCTCGTGCAGACGAAAAAGATCGAGGGCATTTCCGACGTGCGCGACGAATCCGATCGCGACGGCATGCGAGTCGTGATCGAGATCAAGCGCGGCGAAGAGCCGAAGCTGATTCTCAACCACCTCTACAAACACACGCAGATGCAGGAATCGTTCGGCATGATCCTGCTGTCGATTGTGGGCGGGCAGCCGCGCGAGCTGGGCCTCGTGCCGATGCTGAAGCTGTTCATCGACCACCGCGTGGAGGTGGTGCGCCGGCGCACGCAATTCGAGCTGCGCAAGGCCGAAGCGCGCGAACATATTCTGGTCGGATACCATATTTCGCTGGATCACGTCGATAACGTCATCAAAATCATCAGAGGGTCTGCCAGCCGGGCGAACGCGCGCGAGAATTTGCACGATTTTTTTGAAAATAAAGAAGTCAAGATCCTGACCGCCGGCAACAGAACAGAAACGCTCAAAGGCATCAAACTCGATCGCAAGAAGTACGGCCTCCTCGATGTCGGATTCGGCGCCGCTCAAGCCGGCGCTGGTATTGGCCTGAGCTACGCCCAGATCGACGCCATCCTGGAACTGCAGTTGCACAGATTGACGCGGCTTTCCGTCGACGAAATCCTGAAGGAGTTGGCGGAGATTCGCGCGCTGGTCGCCGAGCTGAAGGAAATTCTGGCCAGCGAAAAGAAACTGAAGGCCGTGATCGTGAAGGAACTGCGCGAGGTGCAGAAGGACTACGCGGACCCGCGCCGCACCGAGATCGTCGAGAACGTCGAGGAGATCAAGCTCGAAGACCTGATCGCCGACGTGGACATGGCCATCACCGTCAGCCACGCGGGCTACATCAAGCGCACGCCGGTGGACGTGTACCGCCACCAGTCACGCGGCGGCAAGGGCCGCATCGGAGCGAAAACGCGCGACGAGGATTTCGTCGAGTATCTGTTCGTCGCCTCGGCCCACAGCTACATCCTCCTCTTCAGCTCGAAGGGCCGCGTGTACTGGCTCAAGGTGTACGAGATTCCCGAGGCTGCGGCGGCCACGCGCGGCAAGGCGATTTCCAACCTGGTAAAATTTCAGGAGGACGAGCATCTCACCGCCGTTGTGGCGGCGCGCAATCTGGAGGAGGAAGGCACGTTCCTCTTTTTCGCGACGCGCAACGGCACGGTGAAGAAAACCGCGCTCAACGAATTCTCGAACCCGCGCTCGACCGGCATCATCGCCATCAACCTCGACCAGGACGATGAATTGATCGGCGCGCACCTCACCGACGGCAAGCAGATGATTTTCCTCGCCAGCCACGACGGCCAAGCCATCCTGTTCCGCGAAACCGAAGTGCGCTCGATGGGCCGCAACGCCGGCGGCGTGAACGGCATGGACCTCGCCAAGGGCGACTACCTCGTGGGCATGGAACCCGTGCAGCCCGACTTTGAAATCATCAAGAAGGAAGCGAAGGCGGAAACGCAGAATCTCGATGAAATCGAGAACGAAGCGATCAAGGATTCTCTCACGTCCCTGATGCTGACGGTTTCCGAGAAAGGCTTCGGCAAGCGCACGCCGCTCGCCGAGTACCGGATCACCTCGCGCGGCGGCAAGGGCGTCATCAACCTGAAATCCACCGACCGCAACGGCCCGGTGGTGGCGGCACTGCAGGTGACCGAGGAATCCGACGTCATGATCATCACCGAGTACGGCAAAGTGATCCGCGTCCACGCCAACGAAATCCGCGAAGCGGGCCGCTCGACGCAGGGCGTCCGCCTGCTGCGCCTCGAAGACGACGACAAAATCGCCGCCGCCGCATCGATCCGGGAAGAGCCCGAGGTCGCGGAAGAAAAGAAGTAGGGGAACGCGGCGCAAACAAAATAAAATAGTGCGCATGAGTGGCGCGCGCGAACCGTTAGGGCCGATTTTCACGGCGCATCTTTTTCCGGATTTGGAAGCGAAGCTGATCGAGCTTCTGCGCGGGCTCGCGCTGGAAGACTGGGAAAAGCAAACCCTCGCTCCCAAATGGAAAGTAAAAGATGTGGCGGCGCATCTGCTCGACACGCAAGTCCGCAAACTGGCCGCGGCTCGGCACGGCTACAAGCCTGAAAACTCGAAGAAGCTTTCTCCCGCGAAGCTGGTCACGCTGATCAATTCCCTCAACGCGGAAGGCGTCCGCCAGTACAGCCAATTGCATCCAGATGAGTTAGTCTCGAGAATGGAAGAAGCCTCGCGCGAAAGTGCGGAATACCATCAGGCGCTCGATCCTTTCGGCACGGCCATGTTTCCCGTGAGCTGGGCGGGCGAGGAAGAGTCCGCCAACTGGTTTGACACCGCCCGCGAGTTCACCGAACGGTGGCACCATCAACAGCAGATTCGCCTTGCCGTAAATAAACCGGGAATAATGACGCGAGAATTCTACTTTCCTGTTCTGGACTGTTTTATGCGCGCGCTTCCGTACGCGTACCGAAGTGTTGCCGCCCATGCAGGATCCCTCGCGCAATTCAATATCAGGGGGGAATGTGGCGGAAGCTGGTACCTGTTCCGCGACGGCGAGGCATGGTCGTTGATTGCCTCACCCGCCGGAGAAACAATTTCGGAGACGACGATCCCGCAAGAGATTGCCTGGCGCAGCTTCACAAAAGGGATCGCGCCCGAGGAAGCTCGAACTCAAGTTCAAGCCATGGGAGACGAAGCAGTGGGTCACCACATTCTCAAAATGATTTCGATTGTGGGTTGAGTAGCACAGCCACTCCTGGCTGTGCGGTTTTGTTGGTCGCGCGCACAGGATAACCGACGCCACTAAGGGGGCAAAAACCACACAGGCAAGAGTGCCTGTGCTACTAAAGACTATTTCGCTTCGAGGTAGTATCCCGGCCGCGTGCGGACTTTCACCCCCGGGCGGTCCACGGTAACTTTGATCTGGTGATAGCCCGGCGCATCCGAACCGGTGGGTCGATAGCTCAGCATATATTGCGAGTTGAGTTCGCCGCCGATGGCGTCGACCGCGTTTTCGATCTTGCTGTCCCGGAACGCGGATTGATACGTCCCGCCGGTGGCCGTGGCGGCGACCTCGAGCGGACGATCCTTCACCACCGCCGTGGCATTCCGCACGGCCCACTCCGCCAGGCCCAGGAGATCGATGTTGCCGCCGTATTGCTGCTGGCTCGTGGGTGTTTGCGCCGTGCCCGGAAACGAGGGACCGCCGAATGTGCCGGGAGGCGTGGCCGGGGCCGGCCCGGCTTGCGAAGGCTGCGAGCGCAGCCCCGCCGCGGTTGTGGAGAGCCCCACGCTATAAATGACAATGTTTGAAAGCTGCGCCTCGCGCAGCACGCGGCCGAGTCTTTCCTCGCTCCCGCTGTCACTGGCTTCCCCCGCAACGACGATCGCGCGGCGCTCCCCGATCGGGCGATCGCGCAGCAGTCCGACGGCGGAGGCGAGCGCGTCATAGAGGCGAGCGCCGCTGTTGCCGGGCTTCAAGTTGGCGATCGTTTTTTCGATTTTCTCGTTGTCGGTGCTGAATGGCAGCAAGGTGTTGACGCTGTTGTCGTAGCTGAGGACCGCGGCCTCTCCCGAGGGGCCGACCACGGTTTGCGTGAAGACAATCGCGGATTTCTGGATGGCGGGCAATAGCGGCGCGATGCGCGAGCTGGTCTCAAAGACGAGTACTGCCGAAACCTGCTCCCCGCCCAGATCGAATGCTTCAATCGTCTGGTCGACTCCATCGTCGAGGACGTGGAAGTCTTTCTGTTGGAGGTCGAGGATGGGTTCTCCCTTGGCGCCGACCACGACCACCGGCGCCGTCACGAGCGCGACCCGGACGCGAATCGTGCCTTCCGGCGCCTGTTGCACGGGCGTGCCCGGCTTGGGCGCTATAGGCCCCTGCGTTTGTTGGGAGCGCGCCGTCAGAGCTGCAAACACCATCCCGGCAGCGAGTGTCGTCAGGCCAACAGCAACCGTTCGTCTCAGAGTCATTTAAACCCCAGTCTACTACGTTGGAAGCGAAAACGCGCCACCGCGTTGGCCGAGCCCGACGGGTGGGGGCTCTACGCGCCGCAAAAGCCCGCCGAAAGCAAGTATTAGAACGGAACACGTCCAGGCCGTCTCACTGGCGTTTCCGCTCGGCGGTTGCGTAGAATGTCAAATTGCAGTCACATGTAGTGGAGGGTTCATGAGCCGCAGGCGCCGTCAGAAAGAAATCGAGCCGCCCTATCGCGATCCGCTTTTCATGGAAAGCTTGCCGGCGCGCCCCGTGCGCATCACCACCGAATATATCGACCCGCTAGAGAGGCTTCGCCGCGAGAAGGTGGGAGACACGATCGTCATGTTTGGATCGGCCCGCATCCTTTCGCGCAATCAGGCGACGGCGCACATCCACAAGCTGCGAAAGGAAAAACGGCGTCATGCCACGCTGGAATACCGGGCCGCCCTGCGCGACGCGAAATCGGCCGTCCAGATGTCCCGCTACTACGAAGAGGCTCGCGAGCTGGCGCGGAGGATCACCTCCTGGGCGATGTCGCTCGGCGATCATCCCCGGCGCTTCGTGATCTGCTCCGGCGGAGGCCCCGGAATTATGGAGGCGGCCAACCGGGGCGCGACCGAGGCGGGCGGGAAATCCATCGGCCTGAGTATCGAGCTGCCACACGAACAGCGCCCGAATGACTACATCAGTCCGGAACTGAGTTTCATGTTTCATTATTTTTTCATGCGCAAGCTGTGGTTCGCGCAGCTCGCCAAGGCGCTGATTATATTTCCCGGAGGTTTCGGCACCATGGACGAGCTCTGGGAAATGCTCACGCTGATGCAGACCGGGAAATTGCACCGGCGAAATTTGATTTTGATCTATGGGCGTGAGTATTGGGACCGCGTGCTCGACTGGAAACACATGCTGCGTTGCGGAACCATCAACAAGCACGAATACGGCCTGCTTCAGTTTGCCGATACGGTGGACCAGGCCTTCGATCGTGTGCGCGACGACCTCGAGAGACATCACCTCGAACCGGACTCGCTGCTGCAATAGCTCGCTGGCGGACGGATCCGGTGCAACTGCCGGAAGCGAACAGAAGCACGAACGGGCCGCCCCGATTTCATCGGGGCGGCCCGTTCGTGCAGTTGGAGGAGCGAACCCGGAAACTTAATTCTTGCTTGCCACCAGATCGTCCGAAAATACGCCTTCGAACCGGCGCTTTTCGTCCTGGTCGTGCAGCAGGACCACGGGAGCAATCCGCAACGAATGACGGCACGAGTGGCAGGCGGCCATTTCCCCTTGCAGGTCCTGCAGGAAACCATCCGTGAAATGATATTGATCGGGGGTGCGTCGCGCCGCCTTTACGCCGTGCTCGCCGCAGTACGGACAGGTGTATTCCAGGGTGTCCTCTTGCGGGTCGCGGCCCAGCGCGGCCCAGCCCGTGTAACGGATCCCAACAGCCTCTTTCGAAGGAAGACGCATGATCAT
>DATNIO010000117.1:0-29589 GCA_035604385.1 Verrucomicrobiia bacterium
AGATCGCGCCCGCCACGAGATTGCGCAATTCAGCATAGGACTCCAGTTCGGCGACGCGATTGGCAACTTCCAACCACGCGACGAAAACACAGGACAAGTATATTCCCGTCAGGATGCCGGTGCGCAACGACGCGATGCGCAGCCACAAAAACCACCGCATGCCCGGGAGTTGGGTTCGGGCCGCCATGCCATCCTTCCTTGGAACTTCCCTCTATGGAACTTCCGCCACGACGGCGGAACTCTTGGGGCTTTCGTTGCCGGCGCGGTCAAGGGCGGAAACGCGATAAAAATATCGCCTGCCAGGCACTACGGAGATATCACGAAACGTCGGACTCGGCAATATATCCGTGCTGACGCGTTCGCCGGATGAGTCTTCTCCCTCGCTCCGGTAAACGGAATACCCTGCCAGGTCCCCCTCGGGGCTGATCGCCCACGATAGTTCGACGTACGCGGGGGCCTGCGGGGTTGCAGGGACAATTGTGATCTCGATGTTTGTGGGCGCGGCAGGGGGAAAGACGTCACGCGGCGTGACCATGGCCGGTGCGGAGTCGGCGGACTCGACCAGATCCGCGCCGAATTGTCCCACACTGCGCACCGTGTAAACATACGGCGTTGCGAACTCGAAGTGTGAATCGCGAAACTCGGTCGATGGCGAAGTTCCCGCAAGCTCCAGCAGTGTATTTAGCTTCGCCTTAGACAGGTCTTGCGGAGGATTCTCCTGCCCGGATTCGATTTCCGCGCGGTAGACGCGGTACACGCGCGTGGAAGCTCCGGGCGGCAAAGCAGCTTCCGTCCAGGTCACGACCAGGGTCGACTCCGTGACCTCTACGTGGACATCGCGCGGCGCTTCCGGGGCGGGATAAATCCGCGCCATGACGACGTTTGAATCTTCCGAGGCGCGTGCCTTGGCCGCCCTGGCACGAACCTTGTACGCTATCGATGAGCCGGCCGCGCGAGCGAAATCGTCCGCCGTGAGGGGATCGTGAAACTCAATCCGTCCCGCCTTTAGATAGGGATCCACTTGCTCGGATGGAATCGTGAACGCCAGCCGCCACGCCGTCCTCTTGTCTGGAGCAGCGCCGGGCGGAAGTGCTGCGCGATAGATTTCAATCGTAGGGTGTTCGGCAAGAGCTTCGCGGTCCATTGATCGCGCCGGCAGGGTGAACGTGAGAGCGAATGCGTTGCCGTATTGTCGCGCGGCGAGGTCGCTGACGGCAACGGGAACAACCGGATGCCGCGCGGTAGGTTCGCCGGGCGCCGCGCATCCTGCCGCCAGTGCGCACGCGAAGAGGCAAAACGCGAGGGCGAGAAGCGCGGCGGCGCGGATCATCTCTTTCCCATCGGCTTCACCATGGCGTCAGAGGATGTACCGGCTGAGGTCCTGATTCTTCACGATGTCGGCTAGCTGCTTGGTGACGTACTGGCCGTCCACCTTCACATTCTTTTTCTTCATGTCCGGCGCCTCGAAGGAAATTTCGTCCAGCACTTTTTCGAGGATGGTGTGGAGGCGGCGCGCGCCGATGTTTTCCGTCTGCTCGTTGACCATGACGGCGTAGCGCGCCAGTGTGGCGATGGCGTCCTCGGTGAAATTCAGTTTGAGGCCTTCCGTGTCCAGGAGCGCGACGTATTGCTTGATCAGGGCGTTCTTGGGTTCGGTGAGAATACGCACGAAATCGCCCTCGGTGAGCGCGGTGAGCTCGACGCGGATCGGCAGCCTGCCTTGCAGCTCCGGGATCAGGTCGGAAGGCTTGCTGATGTGAAACGCTCCCGCGGCGATGAACAAAATGTGATCGGTGCGGATCATGCCGTAGCGCGTGTTCACCGTGGTGCCTTCGACAATCGGCAGGATGTCGCGCTGCACGCCTTCGCGGGAGACGTCCGGGCCGTGGCCGGACTCGCGCCCGGCGATCTTGTCAATTTCATCGATGAAAATGATTCCCATCTGCTCCGCGCGCTCGACGGCCAGGCGCGTCACTTGATCCATGTCGATCAGTTTGTTTTCTTCTTCCTGGATCAAGTAATCGAAGGCCTCGGCGACGGTCATCCTGCGGCGTCTCTTCTGCTGGCCGAAAATTCCCGAGAGCATGTCTTTGACGTTGATGTCCATTTCCTCGACGCCCTGGCTCGAGACGATTTCAAACGCGGGCGTTGAACGCTCGCGGACATCGACCTCCACCAGGCGCTGGTCGAGCTTGCCGTCCCGCAATTGCGCGCGAAGTTTTTCCCTGGTGCGATCCATTTGGTCGCGGCGGGGCTCTTCGATTTGCGGGGCGGAAGAATTGGGCGAGCTGAGCGACTCGGGCGGCGCAGGAGGAGAAGCGGGAAGCAGCAGATCGAGGACGCGCTCTTCCGCGGCGTGTTCGGCGCGTTCGGCCACTTCGTCCAGTTTCTCCTCGCGCACCATGTCGATGGCCGTCTCGACCAGGTCGCGCACCATGGATTCCACGTCGCGGCCGACGTACCCGACTTCGGTGTACTTGGACGCCTCCACCTTGATGAACGGGCAGCCGGCGAGGCGCGCGAGGCGCCGCGCGATTTCCGTCTTTCCCACTCCGGTGGGTCCGATCATCAAAATATTTTTGGGAAGCACATCTTCCGCCATTTCGGGCGTGAGTTTCTGCCGGCGCACGCGGTTGCGCAGCGCGACGGCGACCGCGCGCTTTGCCGCCGCCTGACCGACGATGTACTTGTCCAGCTCGACGACAATTTCGCGCGGAGTGAGCTCGTCGAACGACGGCTCAACCGCGGCTTCTGGTTCGTGCTGCTCGCCGGGAAGATAGATCACCATAATTTACGTTCCACCTTCCGTGTAGCTCCGGCGTCCCGCCGGCGGTTTTCCGTCCTAATTATGCAAATACAAATCTTGCGGGATCGGGTCTATGTAGCGCCCGCCTTCAGGCGGGCACTTGCTCGATTTCAAGATGCCCGCCTGAAGGCGGGCGCTACAACTCCTCAATCGTGAAATTCGCATTCGTGAAAATACAAATTTCGCTGGCAATCTTCATGGCCTCCTGCGCGATCTCCTTCGCGGATAGCTTCGTATGTTTGGCGAGGGCCCGGGCCGCCGCCAGCGCGTACGGTCCGCCGGAGCCGATGGCGCAGATGCCGTCGTCGGGCTCGATCACGTCGCCATTTCCGGACACGAGAAATGTGGATTTGCCGTCCGCGACGATCAGCAGCGCTTCGAGATGCCGCAACGCGCGGTCCTTGCGCCATTCCTTCGCCAGCTCCACCGCCGACTTTGCCAGATTTCCCTGATGTTCCTGCAGCTTCCCCTCGAACCGCTCGAACAGGGAAAGCGCGTCCGCCGTGGACCCGGCAAATCCCGCCAGGATTTTTTCGTTGAACAGCCGCCGCGTTTTTCGCGCCGTATGCTTCATGACGTGTTCGCCCATGGTGACCTGGCCGTCCGCGGCGATCACCACTTTGTTGTCGCGGCGCACGCACAACACCGTCGTGCCATGTATCGGCGGAAAATTCTTGCTCATTGGCATCAGAAGATTATAGCGCGACCGGCGGTCGCGACCAACGCAGGGTTCAAAATTGACTTACGGGTTGTTTCAATTCCCCCTCTAGTGCTCGGCCCCGGACTTTCTGAGAACTCCATGGGCGAACCGTACTTCCGATGCGCTATTCAGCAGGCCTTGACTTTATCGTTCGGATGTTATTGCATGGGCTACGTAATCTGCGCATAAAACCACGAGAATCAGCATAGGAGCGCTCCCCCATGCCAAGAAAAGCGAACGCCCCGCTTCCCAACCCCATGTTTGGCGAGCCCGTGTTTAATGAAGCCGGCGCCCCTACTCCCGATCCCACGACGTTTCGAACGCAGCATGACAAGAAGTCGGACGATCAACTGTACAACCAGGTTCAAAAACTTCTGACCAAGGACACGGTCAATTTCAACCCTTCCCGCGGCAAGCCGGGAGATCTGTACCCCCTTGCGAGCGCCCTCGGCGCTCAGGGGGCCGCAGATGTTCGGGCTATCCAGAATGCAGGGAAGATCATTTTTCACGCCGTGGGAGACACCGGCGCCGCCTATCTTACCAAGCTCGTCAATGAAGTCACGGTGGCGGATCACTTGGCCAACGACTTCCACTCCTCGGCCAACGCGGACCGTCCCGCTTTTCTATTTCATCTTGGCGACATCGTTTACAGCTTTGGAGAATCCCAGTATTACTACGATCAGTTCTATGAGTCGTTTCGCAACTACCCGGTGCCGATCTTTGCCATCCCCGGCAATCACGACTCCTTCGTGATCCCCAACACCAAACCGGCAGATACTCCGCTGACCACGTTCTCCCGTAATTTTTGCGCGGCTACGCCTGGCGTCACAAAGGAAGCCGGATCGCTTCACCGGACGGCGATGACGCAACCCGGCGTGTACTTCACTCTCGACGCTCCGTTCGTTCGCGTCCTCGGATTGTTCAGCAATGCGCTGGAGGACCCCGGATTGATCTCCAGCCAGAAGGGGCAAAAGATGAAGTGGCCCGGCGTGCCCGATGTGCAGCTGGCTTATCTGACTGCGCAGCTGCAAAACATCAAGGCCCAGAACTACACTGGCGCGATCCTGATTGCGGTTCATCACCCGCCGTTCAGTTATGCCCCGCCATCGAACGCCGGCGGAGCGGGTGGCACCCACGGCGGCACCGCACCGATGTTGGCGGAGATCGACGCCATCTGCAAAGCGCAAGGTGTTTACCCGCACGCTTTCCTATCCGGTCACGCGCACAACTATCAGCGGTACACCCGCAAGGTCACCCTGGCAGGGAAACACTACACCGTGCCGTTCGTCGTCTCCGGCGATGGGGGGTATAACGTGAAGGCCCTGGTCCAGGGGCGGGCTGGAGTCACGCCGCCGGATCCTGTGCGTGGCGCTCAAGTGGATTATCTCGATGCGAATCTTTCCGGCCTCGGCGGAGGGCTTACGATCGACAATTTTGACCACACCGATTACGGTTACTTGCGCATTACCGCGGATCCAAAGCAACTTCACATTGAGTTCCATCCGGTGAGCAGCAAAGGCCCGCAACCGGGCGTCGATACCGTCATCGTAGACTTGGCCAGCCACACCGTCGTTTCCAAGTGAGACGATGAGGGGTTCCAGCTTGCAGGTTTTACTTAGGCCGTCTATTCAGTACGTTCGATGGGAACGAGGGAATACCCTTCAAAAGGCTATTCCTATTTGAATAACTTAAAGGAGCAATGTCCATGCCGAATTATCGATTTGGAAAACATCCGCCGAAAGTGGACTATCGTACCTTGCGCTTCAAAAACTACCTGATGCCCGGGATCGCTGCTCCGCCTGCTACCTACAATGTTCTAACCACCAGTGTCTACCCGAAACTAAAAACTACGGACCCAACGAAGTTGTTCCCCATGGACGGCAACGATACGCTGGGAGACTGCACCATCGCCGCTCTGGCGCACGCCGATACGGTTTTTCACGGACTTCTTGGCAAGAAAACAATTCTGCCGAATACAACCGTGGTCAAGTTGTACATGCACCTGACCGGCGGCGTGGACTCCGGCCTGAACGAGCTCGATGTGCTGAACTATTGGCGCCAGAATCCCGTTTCCGGCGACAGGATCGTCAACTACGTGAGTATCGATCCGAAGAATCACACCCACGTCGAGCAGGCGACTCAGCTCTTTGGCGGCGTCTATCTGGGTTTCCAGGTTCAGCAAAACTGCGTGCAGGAATTCGACGCCCACCAACCCTGGACGCCGGGTCCGCTGACCAACGACGGCCACGCGGTCTATGCCGTTGCGTACGACCAGAATGGCGTGACCGTGCTGACTTGGGGGAACACGCAGCAGGCCACCTGGGGTTGGTGGGATGAGTGCGTGGACGAGGCCTATGCCATCTTGCCGCCAGAAGCCGAAAAGGCCGGCTTTGCGCCGGGGTTCAACTTCGCGCAGCTACAAACCGACCTTGCAGCCGTGGCGAGCTAATTCGCAGGCGCTTGCTACGTCTCGAACAAACTAATTGGTAGGCCCGTGGGCCTGCTTTAGACTTGGAATTCCTGCGCGCAATTTCTTGGGCTTTCGTCGCCCTTCAGGAAATTGGAACCCGAAACGCAGAGTGGCATTCACGGAGCGCCTCTGCACGCGCCTGTGTCCTAGTTGCGTTCAAAATCTTGTGCGCTGGAAATTTTGCCGCGAAATCAGGCCTTTGCCTGCTCCACCGGAGCCGCCGGAACTTCGGGCTCCACGCCGCGCCAGCCGATGGACTTGCCTTGCACGGCGCCCATCACCGAGCTGAACAACACAAAATACATCATCTGGCGGTAGTAGAAACGTTGCAGCAAGAGCGGCCACAGCAGGGACCAGTCTTCATGCCGTTCGAGTGTGAACGCGACAATGCAGGTCAGAAAATCGATCAACATGAATCCGATAAAGAAAACGAGCGAGCGCTGCACGTCCGCGGCGGTATAGAACTGCGGCAGGCGCGTGAAGTGGAATTGCGAAGCGCCATACAACACCAGCGAGCCGAGAAACAGGAGGTCGATCACCGGAGAGAACAGCGGCAACAGAAGCTGAAACAAAAACATGTTGGGCAGCGCGATCCATCCGAGCGTCCCGTATTTCGTGCGGCCCAGAGTGTCGCGATGCTTCCAGAAAGCTTGCAGCGTCCCGAATGTCCACCGGAAACGCTGGCGGATCAGTGTGGACGCGGTTTCGGGAGCATTCGTCCAGCCAATCGCTTCTTCCTCGTAGTCGATTTTCCAACCCGAGCGCCGGATGGTGATCGTCAGGTCGGTATCTTCCGCCACCGTGTCCGCGCTGAAGCCGCCGGAATCGTTGATCGCTTCCGCCCGCCAGGCGCTGAGCGCTCCGGGGACGACGGGGATGCAATTGAGCAAATCGAACGCGCGCTTCTCGAGGTTCTGGCTGGTGACGTATTCGAGGGCCTGCCAGCGCGTGAGCCAGCTGATCCGATTGCCCACTTTGACGTTGCCGGCGACGGCGCCGACCCTGGGGTTGACGAAATGCCGGACGAGTTTGCTGATGGCGTCGGGCTCAATCGCGGTGTCGGCGTCGATGGTCACGATGATGCTGCTCGAAGCTTCGGCCAGGGCATGCGAAAGCGCGGCCGGCTTTCCGGAATTGGGCTGGTGCATGATGCGCACGGCGGGATTCCGCCCGAATTGCGCGTCGAGCAATTCGCCGGTGCCATCGTTCGATCCGTCGTCCACGACAATCACTTCCAGCCGCGGGTAGTCGGACTCCAACACGGAATTGATCGTGAAGACGATGACGTCTTCCTCGTTGTAGGCGGGAATGAGCACGCTCACGATCGGCTGGAAATCCGGCCGATCGGCAGGCGAAGGCCGGAACTTCTCGACAATCGCGAGAAATCCAACGATGATTGCGCGGCAGCTGACCAGGCCAATTCCCAACACGAAAATAAATGCCACGCTCAGCCGCGACCACTCGTACAGCGTGAAGATCAGCCCATCGGCGTGGGCGACCAGGCGTTCGCGGAAGGTGAGCGGCGGCATCAGCTGCGCGCGCGTCTGCCCCACGAGGTCCGAGACGGGAACGATCTGGAAACCCGCGGCGCGCAAGCCGTCAATAATTTGAGGCAAGGCCAGAACGGTTTGGGTGCGATCCCCGCCACCGTCGTGCAACAGCACGATGTTGCCGCCGTTCGAACGCGCCTGCTCGAGCACGCGTTGCACGATGACCTGCGCGGGCGCCGGCGGGACTCCGCCAGGCTCGCCCCAATCGTGCGGATCGATTCGCGCGCCCACAATCAAGTAACCCATGGATTGCGCGATCGGCAATTCCGCGACCTCATCCGCCGTTTCGGGCTGGTGGTCGATGCCGTACGGCGGACGGAACAAGAGCGTCTTCACGCCCAGCGTGCTGTTCAGAAGGCGCTCGGTCACGTTCAGTTCGACGTCGATTTGCGTGCGCGAGATTTCGTTCCATCGGGGATGCGTGTAGGTGTGGTTGCCGATCTCGTGGCCCTCGGCATATTCGCGCCGGATGATTCCCAGCGCATCGTTGGCGCTGCTGCCGATCACAAAGAACGTCGCCGGCGCTTTTTTCTCCTTCAAAACATCCAGAATCTTTGGCGTGAATGTCGTGTCCGGCCCGTCGTCGAAACTCAGCGCGACCTTGTAGGGCGCTGCGCCCATCTGGAAGATCCGATACGACGAGGGAACCTTTTCATAATTGTCTTCGACAATGTTGCCGGTCGAAGGATCGAAGCGAATCGAGCGTTTCCCTTTTTGCGGCGTGTCCGCGAACCTCCAGATATCGCCGTCGCCTTCGAGGATCAAGTCGTAACCCGGAGGCATGTCCTCCAGCTTCGCGCGGTCGGCGTCGTTGGGGCGCGCGATATCCCAGATCGACCAGATGGAGGGGTCTTCCGAGCCGAGCCGCCAGATCGCCGTGCCTTGCACGCCGACGCGTTCGGCGGCGCGCAGTTCGTTGTAGGCGGTCACGCCGTCGAGCATCCAGACGCGGTGAATGAAGTTATGCTCGTCCGAATACGAGTAGTAGGGGTTGAGAGAATCCGAATCGAATTGGACCTGGGCTTCGGATTCCGTCGAAGTGACGATGGACTCCTGGAAGCTCTCGACCTTCGCCTGCTCGTGCGCCTTCAATCCCGCTTTGCTGGGCCAGTCGTAGGCGTAGCTCGCGATCCCCATCACTAGCTTTGCTGGCGGCACGAGCTTCGTAATCGCCGCGATGTTTTTCACGAACCAATCCTGCGCGGCGATGGGGCCGGGCCCGGAGGTGCGCCAGTGCTGGTCGTAATTCATCAGGATGACGGCGTCGGCGGATTTTCCGATGGCGGCGTAGTCGTAGATCCAGTCCGCGGCCGGGAGGCAGACCATGAGTTTCAGTTTCGAGTTGTGCAGGTCGGCGGCAAGCTCGGAGATAAATTGGCTGAAATCCTTCTGGCTTTTCTCGGGAATTTCTTCAAAATCGACAACCAGCCCGGCGAAGTGGTTTTGTGTGAGATATTGGACCGCCTGTTGCGACAAATTTCCGCGCGCCGCGGGGCTCTTGAGCATGGCGGACATTTCGTCGGTCAGCCAGTTGGTGCCGTCGGAATTGTTCAGCAGCGGCATGGTGGGAATTTTGATCGGCGGAGTCTGCTGCTGCAGCGTTTGTTCCCACGCCGCGAGTTTGGGATCGAGCTCCACATCCAGGCGGCCGGTCGCGGTGATCGAATGCAGGCGCTCGGGGATGAGCAGGTCGATGTCGCGGAAATGCTGCTGCAGGGCCGCGAGCGACGTCGGGTCCCAACTGACGTAAAATGCGGCGCGCACGGGATCGTACGTGACGGGCATCTGGCCGAGCGATTCGACGCGGCGTTGCCGCCCGGTCCGCTTTAGCGTGATTTTCGTTCTCGTTTTTTCACGGACCGGATGAAGAGCCGTCCGGTTGGTGGGAAGCAGCGGCACGGGCAATCGGGGGCTGACGAGAACATTGATTAAGAACGTGATGGCCAGCAACGTAAAAAGCGCCCCGCTGATTTCCAGAATACGGCTGGTGCGCCGCCAACGGCGGCGCTGCTCATCGTAGAATATGGGCTTGCGCGGCTTCATGCATTCATCTCAAGCGAGCCGTCCTTCGGAACGGCGTCGATGACCAACCAACCTGCCACACAACCTCGCGACGGGGAAGACCCGATCATACTCGCACCGCGAGGCGGCGTCACGGCTCTTTGCGTTCATACGTTCCTGGCGGTAATCGTGGGGCTGGCCCTGCGCCTGACGTTCGTCCACTGGTTTCCAACCACGACCGACGACAGCGCAACCTATCTTCAACTGGCCAACAACTGGATCGACCACCATGTCTATGGGTTGATGCAAAACGGCCAGGTGGTTCCGACGGACCTCCGAACGCCGGGCTACCCGGCCTTTCTGGCCGGAATGACTCTACTCTTTAGACGCTCCATGCAGGCCATTTTGTTGTCTCAGGCCGTACTCGACGTTTTTACCTGTATTTTGACGGCGGCGCTGGCCGCGGCGTTAGCACCCGCCGGTGCGCGCCGGCGCGTGTGGATTATAGCGCTCTGGCTCGCCGCGACGTGCCCATTCCTGGCGAACTACTCGGCCGTCGTCCTGACCGAAGTCGTGGTGACGTTCCTCGCTACCGCCGCGCTCGCCTGTTTCGCACTGGGACTGCGGGTGGAACCCACGCAAGTGGCTTTCCGCATGGGGCAAGTGTATGCCTTCCCCTTCGCTTTTGCTCTGGCAGGAAGCCTTCTCACTGGAATGGCAAGCCTGGTGCGTCCCGAAATGCCGCTGCTGCTGGGTGTTGCGGTTCTCTTGTACGGATTTCGCGACTTGAGGGCTCAGGGCGTACGAAAAGCCATCCTGCTTGCTGTGGCCATGGCGGGCGCGTTTCTGCTGCCGCTCCTGCCCTGGGCCGCGCGGAATGCCATTTCCTTGCACAAGCTGCAATTCCTCGCGCCGCGCTATGCCACGTTTCCCGGCGAATACCCGCCGGTGGGCTATTACGCCTGGACGGGGACGTGGCTCGAACGATTTCGCGACGTGTATTTTACAGTTTGGGCGATCGGAGAAGACCCCGCCGACGTAAATGATCTGCCTAATTCGGCTTTCGATTCTCCCGAGGAGAAGGCACGTGTCGCGGGTTTGATCGCGCAATACGACGACAGCCCCGAACTCGATATTTCTCCCGAAATGGATCGTCAGTATGCAGAAATCGCCCGCGAGCGGACGCAGCTCCACCCGCTGCGAACGTACGTCCGTGTGCCGTTCGAACGCGCCTTGACGATCTGGTTCACGCCGCGGACCGAGCTGTTGCCTATCGACGGCAAATTCTGGCCTCTGCGCGAGCAATGGGCGGATTCCCACGCCGACGTACTCGTCACGGGAGGGTTTGCGCTGTTGGGGTACCTGTACGTGGCGCTGGCGATCGGCGGAGTCTGGCTTGCTTGGCGCACGCGCCGCGAAACCGGCGCGGCTGGAACACTTGCTCAGGTGAACCTCTGGGGGATAGCCCTGCTGCTCGTATATTTTCTGGTTCGAACGGCGTTCCTTACCACTGTCGAAGCCCCTGAGCCTCGCTACGTTATCTCATGCTATCCAGGAGTTCTGGCCTTAATTGCCTTGCTCGGAATTTGGAAAGTGAAGCACAAGGAAGCAATATAAGATTCGAACGCATCAAAGTTGTGTGGTGAAATGTTTTTGCCGGAGTGTTCGCGCGAGGTGACCCGATGAAGAGACGAAGCTCGATCTTGCGCGGCGCGATTGCCGTTCTGCTCGCGGCGTGCCTCGCGCCGATGCTTGCGGCGTGGGAGCGCGAGCCGCTGAGCGTGTTTGCCGCGCGGCGCGCGAAGCTTGTCGCCGCGGTCAATGCTCCCATTGTGCTGTTCGGTTACACGGGCCACGAAGAAGCGAATCCGTCCTACGTTTTCATGCAGGAAGAAAATTTCTATTACCTCACGGGGCACAACGAAGAAGGCGCGGCGCTGCTGCTCGTTCCAGAATCGGCGGAGCAGAAAGGCTGGAGCGGCGCGCGCGAGATTCTGTATCTTCCGCCGCGCGATCCGGCCGAGGAGCGCTGGAATGGCCCGCGCATGGGGCCGGACGATCCGGGCATCCTGGAGAAGACGGGCTTCGCGCGCGTCGAAACATTTGCGAAATTGCGCGATGCGCTCGCCGTGCTGACAAAAATTTATCCGGAAATTTATACCGAATTGCCGGGCCCTCACGACGAGGGCTACCCGCACGCCGCGAACTGGTCGAAATGGGTGAAGGACGCGGCGCCGCAGGCTTCGCTCAAGGACGTTTCCCCGGCGGAAGGCACGCTGCGCGCGATCAAATCGCCGGGCGAGCTGGCGCTGATGCAGAAGGCCATCGATCCCTCCATCGACGCGCATATTGAAGCCATGAAGATGATGCGGCCGGGCCTGTATGAATATCAGGTGGCGGCGAAGATGGTCGAGATTCACGCGTATGCGGGCTGCGAAACCGAGGCGTACGCCCCGATTGTCGGGACGGGCTTCAACTCGACGGTGCTCCACTACAACAAGCTCGACCGCAGGATTGAGGATGGCGACATTGTGCTGATGGACGTCGCCGGGCAATATTCCGGCTACGCGTCCGACATCACGCGCACGATTCCGGCGAACGGAAAATTCACGGCGCGGCAGCGCGAAATTTACGAAATCGTTCTGGGGGCGCAGAACGCCGCGATGGACGCGCTCAAACCCGGCATGACGCTCTACGGCAAGGACGCGATGAGCCTCCAGAAAATTGCCATGGACTACATCGATTCGCACGGGAAGGACATGGAGGGCCGCTCGCTGGGCCGGTACTTCATACACGGCCTCAGCCACCATGTGGGGCTCGACGTCCACGATCCGAGCGGGCCGTCGCGGCCGCTCGAGGCGGGAATGGTCATCACGCTCGAGCCGGGGATTTACATTCCCGAGGAAAATCTGGGCGTGCGCATCGAGGACGACGTGCTCGTTACGACGACCGGGTACAAATTGCTCACCGCGCGCCTGCCGCGCTCGGTCGACGAAATCGAAAAAATCATGGCGGATGGGAAAGCCAAGTAGGACAGGCTTCAGCCTGTCGCTTTTGTGACGAAACTAGAAAGCCAAAACCAGACAGGCTGAAGGATGTCCTGCCGGGATGATCATTTCTCTTTGAGTTTGAGCTTGCTCTTGTTTTCTTCGAGGAACTCGCGCAGTCTTGGCGTTGCTTCCAGCAGACGATTCCACTGCTCGTAATACAATGTGACCGGAAACCGGCCCAGGCCGTAAACGCTCACTCCGCCTTTCTCGCCGACCTTGAAGTCCAGTTCGCCGGTGCGCCGCACCGCCTTTTTTTCCAGTTCCTCCAAGCGCGCCTTGAGTTCATCGTACGTCGGTTCCGCCATTTTTTCTCCTTCCGTCATTTCTGAGCTGGGACAGATTGTACTCCACCCGAAGCGTGATCCGCACATGGCTCCCGCTCGGTCCGGTCGCACTCACGGCCGCGCTCACGTTGACCGTCCTGCTGCCCGGCGTCTATAATCTTGTCTCGGTGGGCGGCGCGTTTTTGGTCCGGCATCCCTAAACCGCCCAGACTGCGCGAATCGAAATTGCAGCCGAGTGGAAGCGCCTGCCGCAAGACCCCGTAGGCATCAGGAGAATATGGAATGCGAGCAACACAACTGCGCCCCGGAATGACCATCCGCCACGAGGGCGAACTGTTTACGGTCCATAGCGTCGAGCACCGCACGCCGGGCAACAAGCGCGCCGCCATGGCCACGAAAATGCGCAACCTGCGCACCGGCTCAATCATCGACTACAGGTTCCGTGCGGAAGTGGATATCGAGCGCGCCATCTTCGATGAGATCGAACACGAATATCTGTACTCGGACAACGACGGCTATCACTTCATGAACACGGAGTCGTACGAGCAGTTTCATCTCGGCGCGGACGTGCTTGGGGAAGCGGTGTACTACCTGATTCCCAACACCACAGTGAAGCTCGAATTTTACGAAGGCAAAGCCATTGGTGTCGTGCTGCCGGACACGATGGATCTCACGGTCGTCGACACGGAGCCGACCGTGCAGAAAGCCACCGCCAGCGCGGTGATGAAAGCGGCAAAGCTCGAGACGGGTCTGACGATCCAGGTGCCGCCGTTCGTCAATACCGGCGACAAAGTGAGAGTGGATACCTCGGAAGCGCGCTACGTCCAGCGCGTGTGAAGCGACACATAATTCGTTCGGATAGTTCAGACATTCGCCACGGATAATGCCAGCGGAGATTCCGCCAGCAATCCTTCGAGAGCGGACACCAGATCGGCATCCCACCAGCCGCGGCGCGTTTCTTCCCACATGATTTCGAGCGCCCTTTCCTGCGAGAGCGCCTTGCGGTAAGGGCGATCGGTGGTGAGCGAATCGTAGATGTCCACGGTTTGCAGGATGCGCGCGGTCAGTGGAATTTCTTCGCCTTTCAAATGGTCCGGGTAGCCGCTGCCGTCCTGCTTTTCGTGATGCCAGCGGATGATTGGCAGGACGTTGCGAAAGGATTTCAGGGGCGCGCAAATGCGCTCGCCGACGATGGTGTGCTGTTCCATGATCTCCCGCTCGGCGGCATCCAGCGGACCGGGCTTCAGCAATACGTATTCGGGCACGGCGACCTTGCCGATGTCATGCACGATTCCGCTGCGCCGCAGGTCGTTGCAATCCTCCCGCGACAGTCCGATTTTTTCGGCGAGCGAAACGGTGGAGCGGGAGAGCCGGTCGCAGTGGCCTTCGGTGTAGGGATCTTTCGCTTCGATGCTGCGCGCCAGCGTGCACAGCACGGTTTCCGCGTTTTCCAGTTCATCCGTGTAGCGCTTCAAACGCACGAGCGAACGCACGCGCGCCAGCAGCTCTTCCTTCTTCACCGGTTTGTGCAGGAAATCGTCCGCGCCCGCTTCAATGCCGCAGATGCGGTCTTCCGCGCTGGCGAGCCCGGTTATGAGCACCACGGGAACAAAGCGTGTTTCCGGCCGGGCCTTGATCGCGCGGCACACCGAGAATCCCGTGGGTCCCGGCATCATGATGTCGAGCAACACCAGATCAACTGGCTGGGAGCAGGCCGCCTTGAACGCCTGCTCGCCATTGTCGACCGCAATGACGCGGTAGCAGTTCAGGCGCAGCATTTCGATCAGCGGCGCGCGCACGCTTTCATCGTCGTCCGCAACAAGAATGATTCCCTTGAGCGATGTAATGGAAGACACTCTTCCCCCTGTGGATGGCCGCGCGAAGCGGAACAGAGAGGAAGATTCCCGCCTGCGATCATTTTTCTGCTTGCGATTGAAGGGAATAATATCTTCGACGCTTGCAGCAGGGGTGTCAAGATGAGATGGCGCGCCTGCCGCAGAATCGGTTCAAGAAGAAACACTGTCCTGCATCTTATTGAGAAAAAGGCTCTTGATTCTTCAGCGGTCTTTGCGCCCCGCTCGATTTATTTAAAAACGCGCGCAAAAATCGCGTCCACGTAGCGCAAGTGCCGGTTCAGATCAAACGTATTTTCGAGGGCGGTTCGGTCCAGAAAAACTTTGATGCGCGAGTCGCCAACGACGCGCTGGCGAAAATTTGTTTCCGTTTCCCACGCCGCCATGGCGTGCTCCTGCACCCATTTGTAGGCGTCTTCGCGAGGAGCGCCCGCTTCGATCAGGTCCAGCAGAAGCTGGCCGGAGAAGACGAGGCCGCCGGTGGCGTCCAGGTTGCGGCGCATGCGCTCCGGGAAGACGCGCATGCCGGAAACGATGTCGGTCATGCGTGCGAGCAGGTAATCGGCGAGGATCGTCGAATCGGGCAGGATGACGCGCTCGACCGAGCTGTGCGAGATGTCGCGCTCGTGCCAGAGCGCGATGTTTTCAAACGCCGCGCCGGCGTTGGCGCGGACGACGCGCGCGAGGCCGCACACCTGTTCGCTCGACACTGGATTGCGCTTGTGCGGCATCGCCGAGCTGCCGCGCTGCTCGCCGCCAAACGGTTCCTCGGCCTCGCGCACTTCGGTGCGCTGCAGATGGCGGATTTCGAGGGCGATTTTTTCGAGCGTGGCTGTGAGGATCGCCAGCGCCGAAAGATATTGCGCGTGGCGGTCGCGCTGAATCACTTGCGACGCCACCGGAGCCACGTCGAGGCCCAGGCGCTTACAGATGGCCGCTTCCACGTCCGGCCCGAGGTGCGACGCATTGCCCACGGCGCCGGAAATTTTTCCCACGGCCATTTGTCGCGCGGCCTGGCCGAAGCGGTCGAGGTTGCGGCGGTTTTCGGCAAACCAGTTGGCGACTTTCAGGCCGAAGGTGATCGGCTCGGCATGAATGCCGTGCGTGCGCCCGATTTGGGGCGTGTGTTGAAATTCGCGCGCGCGGCGCTCGAGCACTTCGCCGAAGCGGATGAGTCCATGCTCGACGAGGCGGGACGCCTCGCGAATTTGCAGGGCCTGCGCCGTGTCCACCACGTCATTCGAGGTCAGGCCGTAATGCAGCCAGCGTGCGGCGTCGGGATCGCCAATCGTTTCGCCAATGGCCATGGTGAAGGCGATCACGTCGTGCTTCACCTTGGCTTCGAGTTCCGCTATGCGCTTCACTACGCCAGCGTCGACCCGCGCCTTCTCGCGGATTTTCGCGGCGGCCGCGGCGGGCACGACTCCCGTTTCGGCCAGCGTTTCCGTGGCGGCCAGCTCCACTTCGAGCCAGCGGCGGAATTTGCCCTCCTCGGTCCAGACTCGGCCCATCTCTTCGCGCGTGTATCGTGAAATCAAGCGGAACTCCCTCGGCGCACACGCCGTCGGAATCAGGCGCGGCAATCTTCGAAAATTAGCTGGGAAACTCCCTTGCTGATGATACCCGAAGTGCGCTCACTGTGTCGCGGCGGCGCCAAGTAGCACAGACTTCAGCCTGTGGATTTTCGTCAGTTCGCCCAGGCCGCGCGGTAGCCAAGATCAAATGGAACCCCACAGACTGAAGTCTGTGCTACTAAACACCCTTCCCACCTGAGTTAAACTCTAGTGGATGCGGAACCGCAAAAGCGTTTTTCCTTTTCTATTGGCCTTCTTGGTGCTTGTTGTTGTCGCGTGGTTCATTCGCACGCAATTTCCTTCGCCGGGAACGAAATCGCCGGAGACCAGCGAAGCGGTCCGGGCTCATGCCGGGCCGCCGGATATTTATCCCGACCCGGCGCGGACTCCGGGCGCAACCAATCCGGACATCAAGCAGGAAAATATCCGCGAGACGATCTGCAATCCGAGATGGAGCACGAAATCCATACGTCCAGAAGCGAGCTATACGAATCGCTTGAAAAATGAACAGATCGGGGAATACGGCTACTCCGATTCCCGATTGAAAGATTACGAAGAGGATCATTTCATTCCGCTCGAGCTGGGCGGCAATCCGACCGACCCAAGAAATCTCTGGCCCGAGCCGTTCGAGACGTCCATCCCGGACGGCGGCGCGCACGCCAAGGACAAAGTGGAAAATTACCTGCACGCGGAAGTCTGTTCGGGAAGCCTGACGCTAGACCAGGCGCAGCGCGAGATTGCGGAGGATTGGTACCGCGTCTATCAGGCGTCCGTGCCGCACTGAGTGCGATGGCCGCTATCCCGATTTCGTCCACTTGGTAATTTCAGACGGCCCATCCGCAAGTTCCGGAACCAGTTGGAAGAATGCTTTCAGGTATGGAGTCTGAAAGTGCGCGTCCAAATCCGCCGCGCTTTTCCAGATTTCGTAGAGTAAAAACCATCCGGGCTCCGTCGTCGATTCGTGCAAGTCGTAGCGAAGGCATCCCGCCTCTGCGCGTGTTGGAGCAACCAGGCGTTGCAATTCCTGGCGAAGGCGTTTCTCCTGCCCGGTTTTGGCCCTCACGCGTGCTACGACGGTGAGTGGTTCTCTCATGGCAGATCCTCTCGAGTGCAGTGATAGCTACAAATTCAGAGTAGGAAGCGGCGAGGTTTGGGAGGCGACGATGAGTTCGCCGCAAAACGCCGCGGCGCCGGTGCGGCGGTCTAGAGCTTCTTCGGCGGAGATGCGCGCGACGTAGGGATTGTTGTTGTTTTCGGAGAGATGCGCGAGGACGACGTAGCGCGCGTGCGCGTCGAACGCTTCCGCGTCGGCGAGGAATTCGCTGACCGTGTGATTCGACAGGTGGCCCGTGCGGCTCATCACGCGCTGTTTGATGTGCCACGGATACGGCCCCACCTTCAGCATCTCCAGATCGTGATTGGATTCGAGCATCAGGCAGTCGGAATCCCGCAAGTGAACTTTGACGAGTTCGGGCAAGTAGCCGAGGTCGGTGACAATCGCGACTTTCGTTCCGTTCGTGCGAAAGGTAAATCCCAGCGGATCGATGGCATCGTGCGGGATCGAAAACGGAGAGACTTCGATGTCGCCGACGATGAAGCGCTGTCCGGCGCGAATGTGCTCGACGCGGTCCAGGCGCTTGTGCGAAGTTTCGGGCAGAATGCGCATCACCTCGGTGTGCGTGGCTTCGTTCAGATAAACAGTAGTGCGCCACTGGCCGAGCACCTGCGCGAGCGAGCCGATGTGATCGGTGTGTTCGTGGGAGATGACGATGCCGTCGAGGCGATCGACGTCGCGTCCGACCGCGGCCAGGCGCCGCAGCGTTTCTTTTTTGCCGAGGCCCGCGTCGACCAGCAGCCGGGTCTGGTCCGTCTCGAGCAAAGTGCAGTTGCCCGAACTACCTGAACCCAGAATCGTTACGCGCAGACTGATAAATTCCCCCGGGGGACATGCGCATGTGCGCGCAGGCCCACGAGATAATGACAAACGGGAGCGCCCGCGTCAATCGGACGGATGCGTTCTAATCAACAATTTTCGGAAGTAGGTCTTGTAGCGGCCGCCTTCAGGCGGGCAACCTAGATGCAACCACACGTTCATGCTCGCCTGAAGGCGAGCGCTACACACCCGATCGCACACTTACGAAAGCAACTCGCGCGACGCCCGAAAACCGTTCAAGCTGCCTAGCACGGTGAGGGTGATGCGGTCGGGCTCGAAGAAATCGCGGGCGATGGCGTGAACTTCCTCGCGGGTCACCGCTTCGATCGACGTCAGCATTTCGTCGAGCGAAATAAAACGGTGCAGGTACATGGCCTGGCGGGCGAGGTTGGACATGCGCGCGCTGGTCGATTCGAGCGAGAGCATCATCGAGCCCTTGAGATGATCCTTCGCGCGGCGCAATTCCTCGGCGCTGACTCCGTCTCCGCGGACGCTGCGGAATTCGTCGCAGACGGAACGAATCAATTTCGCCGCGGATTCCCGCGAAGTTCCGGCGTAGACGGAAAGCACGCCCGAATCGGTGTACGGCGAGAGGTCGCTTTCGATGGCGTAGGCCAGGCCCTGCCGCTCGCGAATGTTCTGAAACAGCCGCGAAGACATCCCGCCGCCGAGGATCACGTTCAGCAGCGACGCCGCGTAGCGCCGCTCATGGGCCAGCGGATACGACGGCACGCCCAGGACGATGTGGACTTGCTCGAGTTCCTTTTTGTCGCGCTGCTCGACGCAGGCGTGCGTATCGGGCGGCGTGGGCTTGGCCGCGGTTGCGGAGCGCGCCGCGCCTTCAAATTCGCGCGCGACCAGATCCACGAGGCGCGCATGCTCCAGATTTCCCGCCGCGGTGATCACCACATGATTCGGGGCATACCATTCCTCGAAGCATTCGGACACCGAGCCCTGTGAAAATTGCGAAACGGTTTCCGGTGTGCCCAGGATGGGCATCCCCAGCGGGTGCCCGCGCCAGAAATTCTGCGTGAACAATTCGTGGATCAGATATTCGGGGTTGTCCTCTTCCATCTTGATTTCCTCGAGGACCACCTGCTTTTCCTTGGCGATGTCTTCCGGATCAAAGCGCGGGTGCAGGACGAGGTCGGAAAGCACGTCGACGGCGACCGGAAGATGCTCGTCGAGCACTTTCGCGTTGAAGCAAGTCATCTCCTTGGCCGTGAACGCGTCGAGCATTCCGCCGACGGAATCCACCGACTGCGCGATTTGCTCGGCGGTGCGTTTCCGCGTGCCCTTGAACACCATGTGCTCGATGAAGTGGGCGATCCCGTTCCGCTCGGTGGATTCGGCGCGCGATCCCGAGCCCAGCCAGATTCCCACGGAAACGGACCGCACATGCGGCATCTTCTCCGTCACGATCACCACGCCGTTCGGCAGTTCCGCTTGTTGGATATCGCGCGCTGGCTGATTCATGTATCTATTGTGGCACACGTGCGGCTGCGAACGCGACTTGAGGGCGGGTGTGTTTCAATTTATTGAGTACGTCTTATGCATGCAAGGGAAAGTGAACACGCGCACAAGTCCGCGTCCCATATCGATTCTCATCGTTTTGGCGGTACCGGGCGCTTTCGGTCGGCCGGGTCCCAGTCTTCGGGCGGGAATCCGATTCCCCAAAAGCGCGGTGAGGGCTGTGCGAAGCGAAGTCCCACCTCGGTCTTTCCATTCACAATGTTTCCCTGGGTTACCACAGTGCAGGCGATTTCTTCATTGGTCTTCAAGTTCGTCAGGAGAAGCGGTTGTTCTTTGACAACGGGAGTCGCGAGCTCCATGAGGCAGCCATTGGCATTGACCTCTACGGTCTGAGTGATTTCCTTGAAGGGCGGGCCGGATTCAGTATTTCCGTAGATGAACACGGGGATGGCGATGCGGACTCGCGTGGTTCGGTGCCGGGCAATTTTGGTCTCCGCCATGACGGACTCACCGTAGTCGGCTTCAGCGCGCACTTTCCCCACGAAGGGTATGGTACCACTATCTAAAATGCGCGACGCCAGGGAGCATTTCAGGATGTGTCCAGTAAGTGGTCTCGGGCGGAGGGGCGGATTTCGATTGGTCGCGGGCGCGCATGTTAATATGAAAGGACGTCTTCAGGGAGACGCGCGTGCCTGTCGAATTGCTCGGAAAATCAGCGGAGGAATTGCGCGAGTACGTCGCATCGCTCGGCGAGCGGCCCTTTCGCGCGGCGCAACTGTATCATGCGCTGTATGCGGAGCGGCGCTTTGCATTTGCCGCGATGACGAACATCCCAGCCGCGCTCCGCGAACGTCTCGCCCAGGAGGCGCGCATCACGCCGCCGCGCATCGCGCGCCGGTTTCCTTCGGTGGACGGATCGATCCGGTATCTCTTCTCAATCGGGGGCGAAAATGAAAAGCCCGCGCAGATTGAGGCCGTCTTCATGCCGCGCGAAGGGCGCCAGACGATTTGCATTTCAACGCAAGCGGGATGCGCCGTCGATTGCCATTTTTGCCTCACCGCGCAGTTGGGGTTGATCCGCAATCTCACGGCGGGCGAGATCGTGGGGCAAGTTCTGGTTGCGCTCGAGGAAAATCGCGAGCAGCTCGCGCCGCAGACGAATGTTGTTCTCATGGGCCAGGGCGAGCCGCTGCTCAATTATGACGCGACGATGGCCGCCGTGCGCATCCTGCTCGATCCCAAGGGAGTCGCGCTTGCGCCGCGGCACGTCACGCTCTCGACCAGCGGCATCGTTCCCGGCATCGAGCGGCTCGGCAAGGAAAAAATTCGGCCCAGCCTGGCCATTTCGCTCAACGCCTCGAGCGACGAGCAGCGCAACGCGCTCATGCCCATCAATCGCAAATATCCGCTGAAGGTGCTGCTCGAGGCCTGCCGGAAATATCCGCTGCGCCCGCGGGAATACTTCACGTTTGAATATGTGCTGCTCGGAGGCGTGAACGATACGCCCGAGGATGCGCAGCGCGTCGTGCGCCTCATCGCGCATATCCGCGCCAAAGTAAACCTGATCCCTTGGAATCCCGGAAATTTGCCGTATCGCGCGCCTACTCCGGAGAGCATTGAGGAATTTCAACGCATCCTCGTGGACAAGGGCGTGCCGACGTTTGTGCGCTATTCGCGCGGCCAGGACGTCTTCGCCGCTTGCGGCCAGCTCGCGCTCATGGAAACGCCGAGCCCGTTTGTGGCGCTGCAAGAGTAGGACAGGCTTCAGCCTGTTGCTTTTGAATTTGAGGTTCCTTGCAGGAAAGTCAAAACCAACAGGCTGAAGCCTGTTCTACTTGATCCCAATCACCGCCATCAGGCGGCCTGTCTTCGCGCCTTCGCGGCGGTAGCTGAACAAGAGATCCGTGCGGCATGCGGTGCACAGGTCGCTCACGCCGATTTGTTTTTCCGGGACGCCGGCATCGATCAATTGCCAGCGGTTCGAGGCGCGCAGATCGAGTTGCACGCGCGGCGGCGGAGGCACGTGGCCGGGCGGCATCATCGTCAGCCAGGGCAGCCAGAGCGGCTCCTCGCCGTGCGCCAATTGCTCGAACGGGCCGTCAAACCAGTTCGCGGCGGGAGGAAATTGCGCCGCGTAAGCCTGCGCGACTTCGGGGCCGACTTCGTAGCAGCAGCGCCCGATCGCCGGCCCGAGCGCGGCGACTACATCGCGCGGCTGCGTTCCGAATTCCATGCGCATCTGGCCAAGAGTTTTTACGGCGATGCGCGCGAGCGTGCCGCGCCAACCGGCGTGAATTGCCGCCACCACGCGCCGCCGCGTGTCGGCGAGAAGGATCGGCACGCAGTCGGCAGTCTGCACGCCCAGCAGCAAACCCGGAGTGCTTGTAATCAGCGCGTCCGCTTTTGGAGCTTCGGCGCTGGGCGCGGCAGCAACGTGAATCACGTCGGAGTGGAATTGGCGCAGCGTGACGAGCGGCATTTCGCGAGCGCCAACTGCGGCCATGAATTTTTCGCGATTCGCGGCGACGCGGTCGCGCTCATCCCACTCCGTGAAGCCCAGATTCAGCGCTGGCTTTTCTTCGAGTAAGCTTGCGCCGCCGGGCCGCGTGCTGAAGCCGTGAGCGAGCCAGCCGAGCTTTCCGAGCGCGCGCGACTCCACCACTTGCAGACCATGGGCGCTGCGAATCGAGCATGCGGTGTTGCCGCTGCGCGGCGCCGCGCGGTCTCCTCGCGCGGCGGGACTGCGTCCAGAAGATCGAGTTTTAATCGCTCGCGCCATTCGCGCCATGTGTCCTACTCACCACTTTAGCGTAACGCCTCCGCTCCTGTCTGCCTCTCGCGGACACGGTATAATTTAGTGGCACAGGCTTCAGCCTGTGGGGTTTAGTCCTCGCAAGCACCAAACCCCACAGGCTGAAGCCTGTGCCACTGGGAGTACATGGAATGATCGTTGGCTTGGGCGTGGACATCACCGAAGTCGATCGCATCGAAGCGGCCATCGCGCGCCGCGGCCGCGCGTTGCTCGAGCGGCTGTTCACGCCGTCGGAAATCGCCTATTGCGAAAGGCATCGCAACCGCGCAGAACGGTTCGCTGGCCGATTCGCCGCGAAGGAAGCCGCGATGAAAGCCCTCGGAACGGGCTGGGCGCGCGGCGTGCGCTGGATCGATATCGAAGTCGTGCGCGAGCCGAGCGGCAAGCCCACGCTGAAATTGTCAGGCGCGACGCGCGCGATCGCCGACAGCCTCGGCGTGAAAAACATCGCAGTGACGATCACGCATGACGGCAACACCGCCCTCGCGCAAGTCATCTTTGAATCGTAAAGTGGGTGTCGGGGATTTCCTTGCGGAAGTCAAATCGTTTCTAGTTCCACATATTGTTGCAGCAATTGCCGAACCTTAGGTCAGTGCGGCCATCTCCACAATCTCGGCGGCTCCTTGGGATCGGGCCTATCCAGAAATGCGTCCCAAGATCGAGCCCAGTGTCCCAAGATCATCGCCCCGAAGAAAAGTCCCACTGTGATTGCGACCGCGATTTGGTTCATAATCCCCTGGAATTTCGCCACTGCTAGGATTCCAATACACAAAAAAGAAAGGCCGAACAGCCAGGCACACAGCTTCCATCTCCGCCGATTAGCCCGGACTAGATCTGCATCCACGCCCTGTCGCAGATCAAGCTCTCTCTGCCGCCAGCGATGCAACCAATCCCACATTGTGCAACTTCCCCGATCACATTTCGCAGAGCCAATGAACATTCTGGAGCCAGATCAGGCCCTAGCGATGAAATGCTTGGCTGGCCTAGGAAGCACAACTAGCGAGGGTCCCATCTTTCACGCCGGTAATTTGAACGTCTAAAAGCTGATTCGCCGGCCACTGTCCTGGCACGCGTACATCGAGATAATTGCTCGACAGCGCGCGGGTCCATGGCCCAGAAGCGTCCTCGCCCCGGCGGTTCAGCGTGAGGACGCGCATCGAGCGTCCCGTTTGCGCTGTTTGAAACGCGGCCTTCTTCTTTTCGCCGAGCGCTCGCAATTCGCGTGCGCGGCGCGCGATCACTTTTTCTGGAACTTGATTGCGCAGCTCCGCCGCCGCTGTTCCCGGCCGCGCAGAAAACGAAAATACGTGCAGGTAAGTGAGCGGCAGCCGCTCGATGAGCGAGAGCGTCGCTAGATGATCTGTCTCGGTCTCGCCGGGGAATCCTGCGATCACGTCCGCGCCAATGGCCGCGTCGGGGAGCCACTCGCGCGCAAGCTCCGCGCGGCGCGCGTAATGTTCGGCGCGATACCAGCGATGCATCGCCGCCAGGATACGGTCAGAGCCGGATTGCAGCGGCATGTGGAAGTGCCGCGCCATCCGCTCGCTCGCCGCGAAAATTGCGATTAAGTCTTCCGTGACGTCCATCGGTTCGACGGAACTGACGCGCAGGCGCTCGACGGGCGTTTCGTCCAGGATGCGCCGCAATACTTCTCCGAGCTGCGCGCGCGGCGCGAGATCGCGCCCGTAGTTGCCGAGATCGATCCCGCTGAGCACCACTTCCCGCGCGCCGCCCTGGCACAATTTGTGGATTTCCTCGATCACGCTGCGCGGCGCGAGGCTGCGGCTGCGCCCGCGCACCTGCGGAATCACGCAGTAAGAGCAGCGCTTGTTGCATCCGTCCTGAATTTTCAGCACTGGGCGCGTGTGACCCGCCTCGCCGCCTTCGACGGGCGCGACGAGCAGTTCGCGCTGCTCCAGAATGTTTCCGGTCAAAATTTTTGCCGGCCCGCGGTCGAGCGAAAGGGCATCGCTTGCGATCATCGAAAGAGGCACAAAACCCTGGCGCGCGGCGGGAGAAGAATCGGGCGCCGTTTCCTGCCCTATCTCTTGCCCCATCTCCTGAATGATGCGCGGAATTTCCGGCTTGTGGGAATTTCCGACGACCCAGGAAACTCCTTCGAGCGCGGCAAGTTCTTCGGGAGCGCGTTGCGCGTAGCAGCCCGTCACGATGACGCGCGCCGCCGGGTTTTCCCGATGAATCGCGCGAATGGATTGGCGCGCCTGCAAGTCCGCCGCGGCCGTCACCGTGCACGTATTGACCACGACGACGTCGGCGGAATTTGCATCCGCAGTAACCGCGTAGCCGCGCTCGACGAGTTGGCGCTCGATCGCCGCCGCGTCGGCCTGCGTCGCCCGGCACCCAAATTGTTCGATGAAAAAAGTCGCCATTTTGATGTGGCGCAGGCTTCTTGCCCTGAACATTTCTGAAGGGCAGCCTGTGGATTTTGGTCCTTGCAAGGACTAAACCCCACAGGCTGAAGCCTGTGCCACTTGAACCTCCGCCCGAAGCGCAGCGCAGATTATAGCAGGTGGAGATTTCGCGAGTGGCCTCAACGCTTCGACGCGGGGGTACTTCACCAGTCACTATTCGCTAATCATCAGTCACCAGAAGTGTTGTTCACACCCCGCCCTTCAGGTATCTTCACTGGAAGCAGAGTGGACATGGTCGATATTCATTGCCACATTCTTCACGGCCTGGACGATGGCGCGGACACGCTCGAAACATCCATTCAGATGGCGGAAATGGCCATTGCGGACGGGGTCACGCATGTGGTCGGGACGCCGCACGCCAATTCTGAATACAAATTTGATCCTGAAATGATCCGCCAGCGGCGTGACGAGCTTCAGGCAGCCGTCGGCGACCGCCTGAAACTGGCGACCGGATGCGATTTTCATTTGAATTTTGAGAACCTTCAGGATCTCGAGAAAAACCATCAGAAATACACGATCAACCAAAAGAATTATCTGCTCGTGGAATTCGCGGATTTTTCCATTCCGCCGTCCATGGACGACACCATGCACCGCCTGCATCTCATCGGATTGTCGCCCATCATCACGCATCCCGAGCGCAACGCGATGTTGCGCACTAAGCCCGAGCGGATGTATCGCTGGCTGCACCAGGGCAGCTACGTGCAGCTCACCGCGCAATCCATCCTCGGGCGTTTCGGCACCGCCGCGCAGCAACGCGCCGAGCAATGGTTGGACGAGGATCGCGTCCACTTCGTCGCCAGCGACGCGCACAATCTGAAGGGCCGCCCGCTCCAGCTTCGCGCCGCGTTCGACGCTGTCGCCAAACGCCTCGGCGAAGAAGTCGCAAACGCCCTGTTCCGCGACAATCCCCTCGCCGCATTTGAAGGCCGCAGCCTGCCCTACGAGCCCGAGCAGGCCGACCCGGGCGCCAAGCCGATCCAATATCGCAAGCGCAAACGTTTCATTTTTTTCTGAGGGGTTTGGAAGCGCAGACTTCAGTCTGTGGGGGTCCGTTTGCAAACCCAGTACGAGCGCGCTCGCCAAGTTCTGACGGAAACCCACAGACTGAAGTCTGCGCTACTTAGGCCATCCTATTCGCAAGTCTTCTTCACTTGATATTGCGCACATCAGATTCCGCGCGCTGCCAGCTCCGGGTGATGCTCCAGAAGCCATTCCGCTATGGCGTGGTCCAGCTCGGGCAGATGCCCCGTGAAGAAGTGATCCCCGCCGGCGACGATCGCCACCTTCGTGTTTTCCTGAACGTGCGGAGGAAACTGCTCGACCATCGCGCGCAGCTTATTCGGCGGGCCGAACCGATCGAATTCTCCGGACACCAATAGCTTTGGCTTATCGCAGCTTTCGAGATAGGCGAAGCTTCGGCTGCCCAGATCGCCGACCGGCAAGCCGAGACCCAAGAGTTCCGTCACGCGCGGATCGCCGCAGCCGGCGCGCAAACCGACCCAGGAACCAAAACTGAAGCCCGCGAGGAGCTGCGGCACGCCGGGAAATTCCTCCGAGAGAAAATCAAGCACGGCCAGGACGTCGTCTTCCTCCCCGACTCCTTTGTCGTGCGTCCCTTCGCTGAGGCCCACGCCGCGAAAGTTGAATCGCGCGACCGGCAGCCCAAATCGATGAATCGTTTTCGCGGTCTGGTAGACCACTTTGTTGTGCATCGTCCCGCCAAACAGCGGATGCGGGTGGCAGACGACAGCGGCCAGCGGTGGCGGCGCGCCTTTCCCCTCCTTCGATGTGGACCACAGGATCGTTTCGAGGCGGCCGGCGGGACCGGACAGCAGCAACGTTCGATGAAGTTGAGTGGGCATGCTGGAACCCATGTAACCACAGAGCGGCGCCGCGGGACAAATCGCGCATGGCCGCCGTCGCCGACCAGTGGAAAACTTTTTCGGATCAATCGTGCGTTTCCCGTTGCGATTTTTATTCCGCAATGCTACGGTGTGCTGGCTGAACCTGGAATGCCCTCTTCCGGGGGACTCATGCAACAATCGACCGAACGCCGGGCATCGCGGCGATTTACGATGACGCTTCCGTTAACGGTTCGTTCCACCGAGCCGGGCGGCGGCGAACGGCAAGGACAAACGCGGGACGTCAGTTTCCGCGGCCTCTATTTTTTGATTGAGGCGGACTTCGCGCCGGGATCGTCCATCGAATTCATCCTCACCTTGCCGCGTGAAATCACCATGGCCGGCGACGTCCACATTCGATGCTTCGCGGAAATTGTGCGCGTCGAACCGCACAACGGCCGGCGCGGCGTTGCCGCGCGCATCGACCGCTACGAGTTCTTGCCCACGGCTGCTTGATTTTCCGGGATTTCCGCCAGTAAGACAGGCTTCACAGGCTGCGGAAAGAGCCCACCACTCTTTTTGTCATTCCGAGCGAAGCGAGGAATATCTCTTTCTCTGCGTGGTGTTAAATCCAAGAGAGATTCCTCGCTTCGCTCGGAATGACAAAATAAAATACCTTTTCCGCAGCCACTTCAGCCTGTCGGGTTTCAAGTTCTCCTACAAATGCAAAGGCGACAGACTTGAAGTCTGTCCTACTGCTTCGTTTGGCGCGGGTTTCGCAGTAGAATTGCCTGTGCAGAAAATGACTGGGAGGAATTATGGAACCCTATGACGTCAAATCGGCGCTCGATGAGCTCAAGGAAGACGCGGTGCTGCCTCACCCCGTGCGCCTGCGCGACATGATTCTGAGAACGCAGCACGATGCCAGCGAGGCGCTCGAATTGAACCGGGATTTTCAGAGCTACCTGACCCACTACGGCGAGACGCAAAAGGTTGCGCTCGAAATTCTGGAAAGGCTTGCGGCAAGCGAGGCCAAGAAAGCGTAGACCGCAAAATCGCGCCCTGTGCGAATTCACGCCGCGCGGAAAATCCGCACGGCTGCGAACACGGAGTTGCGCAGGCTCGCCTGAAATCATGCCTCGAGAAACCATTCTGATCGATGCCGACGACACCCTCTGGGAGAACAATGTTTACTTCGAGCAGACCATCGAGGAATTTCTCACGCTGCTCGAACCCTTCGGCTACCCGCGCCAATACGCCCGCCACATCCTGAATGAAACCGAGCGCCGCAACATCCGGCAGCACGGCTACGGCGTGCGCGGCTTCGGCCGGTCGCTCGAGGAAACGTACATGAAGCTTGCCGGGCACCAGGCCGAGCGCTCGACCGTGGAAAATATCCACCACCGCGTCCAGGAACTGGAACGCACGCCTCCCAATATCATGGACGGCGTCCTCGAAACGCTCGCCTATCTCGCCGGGCGGCACCGGCTGATCCTTTTCACGAAGGGAGAAGCGGCCGAGCAAGCGGCCAAAGTCGAGCGGTCGGGCCTGCAGATTCATTTCGACGCGATCGAAATCGTCCCCGAAAAAGATGCGGCCACCTACCGCGTGCTCGTGAACCGGCACCACGTCGTGAAATCGCACGGATGGATGGTGGGCAACAGTCCTCGCAGCGACATCAACCCCGCGCTCGAGGCGGGGCTGAACGCGGTTTTCATTCCTCATCACGCCACTTGGGCGCTCGAGCACGAAGAAGTGCGCAGCGGGGCCGGCCGCCTTCTCATCCTGACGAACTTCCGCGCCCTGCGCGAGCATTTTTAGGCGCACAAGTGGAACAGGCTTCAACCTGTGGGGGTTGGTCCTTGCAAGTACTAAACCCCACAGGCTGCCCTTCAGAAATGCTCAGGGTAAAAAGCCTGTGCCACCAAAAGCCTCAAAACGACGGGCCGCGTGAACGGAATGGGATGTGCACGACGGCTTCAAGATCGACAGGCTCGCCGTGTTTCTCCGCGGGGCTGAATTTCCACTGCGCAAGCGCTTCCATTGCGTTTGCATCCAGGTGCGGATCGACGCTGTGCACCAGCTGGATACTGTCCACACTGCCGTCCTTGCGGATGATGGCGTAGAGCACCACCTCCCCGTCCACGTGCGATGTGCGAAGCTCCGGCGGATATTTCGGGTCCACTTTTCGCAGGGGAACAGGGCCCGCCAAGTCCGCGGTCCCCGGATTCATGGTACCTCCGGGCGCGGTCTCATTCAGCTCGGCAAAATTTAAGACCCAGCTTCCGGACGCGCTCGTCAAGTTCGGCATATTGATGTGCAGCGTGTAAACGCGTTTCGAGCCCAGCACTTCCTGCGGTGACAATCCCAATTTCGGAGCAGACTGCGCGGCCCCTTCCGCATCCGCGGATAGAGATTTCGATCCCTCGGGCGCGATGCGTGCGCGCGGAACCGGCCGCGAGGGCAGCGCATTGCCTACTTCTCGCGACGCCGGCCCGATGCCCAGCCCTGAAGTCGGACCGGTGTTTGCATTGTTCCCGCCACTGATGAAGATGCCTTCGGGACCACGGCCTGCTGCGCCGCCTGCATTGCCACCGCCCGCGCTCGGGCCGGATACAGTCCCGCCGGGAGTTCCGGGCTTGGGTCCATCCGGTGAAATCGAAACGCGCGCCGAAAGGTTTCCGGCGGGAATTGCGGGAGGAGCCACAGGCGCGGGCGTAGCCGAAAGTGCGATTAGAGTTTCGCTATCGCCGGCGCGTCCGCCGATATCCGGAGCTGCTGCGTTCGTTTCCGTTTTTTGCGGGGCCGCG
>DATNIO010000118.1:0-89988 GCA_035604385.1 Verrucomicrobiia bacterium
TGTGGGTTTTAGTCCTTGCAAGGACCAACCCCCACAGGCTGGAAGCCTGCGCCACTGGCCCTCGATCAGCCATCGATGCAGGCTTCGCGCGGCATGCCAAAGATCTATTGCGCGCTCTTGAAAGAAATGAGGGCTAGAGCAGGACCAAGCCGCGGCGAATACCGAGGGACACGGCTTCGGTGCGGCTGCCTGCCCCCAGCTTGCCAAGGATCGACGCTACGTGAAATTTCGCCGTGTGCTCTGAAATAGTCAGCCGCGCGGCAATTTCTTTATTGCTCAATCCGCCGGCGAGCATTTGCAGAACTTCCAGCTCCCGCCGCGTCAACGATTCTGCTAGCTCGCCAAGCTCGCCAGGCGCGCGCGTCGCCGCCGATCCCGCTGGGAGTGCTTCATTCCTGTTCGCCGGATGCAGTACGATCAACCCGCTGGCCACCGCTTGCAGAGCGGTGACGAGTTGCTCGGGAGAAATGTCGCCGGGCAGCGCCGCGCGAATGCCTCCGCGAAGCGCGTCCGCCGATGCTGCGGGAGTCATGCCACCGCAAAGAATGACGACGCTGACATCCGAGGCCAATCCAGACGCGAGGATCGATTCCAAGATGGGCTCGAACGGCTCCCCGGACGCGTCAATGAGGACCACATCGGGCGCCGCATCGGCAAGCATCTCCGCCAGAGCGTCTATCGTCCCATTGCTGGCAACAACCTCTACATCGCGGGCCGCGAGCAGATTTTCCAGCCCGGCGCGAGCCAGCGGGGAAGCGGCGACAATGAAAACGCGGATCACGCCGCCACAGGGCTCCTTGCAGGCAACTGGGTTCCAAGCTGCACCGCGACACGGCGAATTTTCGAGTAGTCGCCGCGCAGAAATTCCGCACGCAAGACCCGAGGACTGCTGCCCTGAAGTGCGCCTGACAGATCCTCGATTGCCGTGAAGGCCTTGTCTTCCGTGCCAAGCAAAATGTCACCGGACATGAGCGATGCCAAATCGGCTGGGCTGCCGGGCTCGACTTCGAGTATCACAAGCCCGAAAGTCTTGCCCGCACCGGCAGGTCGCGGAATGTAAGTGGGATGAACCGTGACGCCGAGGCACACATTTGCCGGCCCGGTTGAAAGAAAATCGCGCACGCTATTGCTGGGAATAGCGAGCGCCAGGCGGCCCGCGACCATCGTGTTGATGCCGACGATGCGGCCGTGCGCGTTGGCCAGCGGCCCTCCCGAGTTGCCCGGCGCCAAGCGCACGTCCGCCTGCACCCACGCCTGCCGCCCGAGACCTCGAAGCGGGCCCACCGCGTGAATCACTCCGGTGGCAAGCGCGCCGACGAAACCCATGGGATTGCCAATGGCGATGGCGAGCTCGCCCGGGCGCAATTGCGATGAATCGGCGGCGGACGCGGCCGGCAGATTTTCCGCGTCGATGTGAAGGTGCGCCAGATCGCGGCGTGGATCCCGCGAACCGATGGAAGCCTCGAATTCGCGGCCGTCCCAGAGTTGAAAGTTTACGCGCGAACCACGAATGACGTGCGCGTTGGTCACCACAACACCGTCGCTCGACCAGATCACTCCGGAGCCGGCGCCGCGGCCGCCCGATTGAATGAGCACGGTCGAGCGGCGCAACTGCTCCGCGATTTCTCCAAATCCCGGGATGGCCATGTTATTTGCCTCCGTGCGCGCGCTCGCCGACTACGACACTGGTTTCCTGCGCCGCGCCGCCACGAACCAATTTGACCACAACCGGCTTGCCGATTGCTTCCGCGGCAAGCTGCGCGTGCACATCCTCCACTCGCGTAATCGGATGCGGGCCGAAAGAGATCAGCAGATCGCCGATCATGATGCCGGCCTTGTGCGCGGGGCTGTCGGGTTCCACTTCGACGACGATGGCGGCAGTTTTTTCATTGCGTTGCAGCGTTTGGCGAAGCGCTTCCGGCAACCGGATTGGATGCAGTCCCACGCCGAGATAGCCGTGGGGAATATGTCCTGCTTGCAGCAGGGCATCGACGACCCGGTTCACCGTGGAAGCGGGAACGGCGATCGCTCCGAAGCGCGCAAAGCGCGGCGTGGCAATGCCGATCGCGCGGCCGTATGCATCAATGACGGCGCCGCCCACCGCTGTCGGCTGCAGCCCTACGTCGAGCCGCACGTAGGGAGAAAGCGGCGCGCCAATCCACGTGCGGCGCTCGGACGCAACCAGGCTGACGGCGCCGAGCGCGGCAACCGGTCCGCTGGCGCGCGTCCTCCCAACCACGAGCACGAGGCTGCCGGGCTTGATCGTGGAGACATCGCTGATTTCCGCCACGGGCGAGGCGGCTTCGGCGCATCTTAAAACGGCCAAATCCGTGGACGCGTCGCGGCCTGCAAGCGCGGCAGGCACGACGCGGCCGTCGGGCAATGTCACGTGAATTTCTTCATCGCGGCGCAGCGCGTGCTCCGCGGTCACGATGATGCCGCTGCGCCACACGACGCCGCTCGAAGATCCGCGCGCCTCCGTGTGAATGGCGACGATGCTTGCCGCGGCGCGGTCGGTTTCCCGGGCCAGTGCATTCGATAGATCGATGAGTTCTGTGGACATGATCTGAACCTCCAGGGACAAGATGCCGCAGGCGGCGGGACACTTACATCAGCCAATCGGCTAGGTGAAGACCTGGCCATTTGGGCTGACGAAACCCGGGAACGCCAATCTCCCGATTGGCGTCATCCGGCCCGCCAATCGGGAGATTGGCGTTCCCGGGACACTTCAAATCTTGATTTGAGCGAATCGTGGACCTATAGTTCCACGTAAAGACGGCGTATAATTTTTTAGAAGGGTACTCCTGCATTTTTGCGTGCCCGCGCTGATCCTGAGCCTGAAGACATGAAGCCGAAGAGGAAAATCCGATGAGATATCGGGCTTCTCTGCCTGTGAGACGAACCGTTGATTCCAGTTCTGGCGACAACTTCGATTTGCGGCGAAAGGTTCTTGAGATGCGGCTCGCGGCTTCCCTTGCGATGTTGGGAGCGGCGCTATCGTTGACGCCGAATATTTTTGCTCAGACCGGCGAATCTTCCGAAGCGGCAAAAACGCAAGACGCGGCCGCGCCCCTCTCCCATGATCTGTCCGGAGTTTGGATGCAATATCCGCAGGGCGACGTTCCAGGAACTCCCGGCATGAATACCGTGAATCAAAGATTTCGTCCCCCGTTGACGCCCTGGGGACAGGCGCAACTGGATGCGTCGAGACCCCTCGTGGGCCCGAAGGCCGTCGCGGGTGAGGAGAATAGCCCAACCTTGCGCTGCGATCCGGACGGTCCTCCGAAGATTCTCAATCATCCCAACCCATTTGAGATCGTGCAAATTCCCGACAGGATGTTCATGTTTTTCGAGGAGCAACACATTTGGCGCACCATCTGGGCGGATGGACGAGAACTTCCCAAAGATCCCGACCCCAGTTATTTGGGCTACGCGGTTGGCAAGTGGGAAGGCGATACTTTCGTTGTCGAGACAATCGGTTTTAACGAAAAGGTGTGGGCCGACGCATACGGAGATCCGCGCAGCGAACAAACGCATCTCACCGAGCGCTACCGCCGGCTGAATCATGACAGTCTGGAACTGCAAGTCACCATCGACGACCCGAAGTCGTACACGAAGCCTTGGGTGAGTCCTCCGAAACTCCACAAACTCGAACCGGGCTGGGAAATTGCGGAGTGGTTTTGCGCGGTCGAGGAAGACAAAGCTTACGACGAGGTCGTGCGGAAACCGGCTGGCGTTGCGCCCAAGAAATAGAGAAGCAGAATCGGAAAGGAAGGAATGGCGATCGAGGAAGTTAAGGAATCAAGGGAAGCAAAGGATAAAACCCTGCCTGTCCAATTTTGCCAGGACGATTTTTCCGTTCCTCAACTTCCTTTACCTCATCTACTTCCTTTATTTCCCCCTCCGCGACGAATGGTTCATGCGATGCAGTTCGCGGGTGCGCTAACTTTCTTGGGAGCCATACTGTCATTCGGGCCGATTCTGTCCGCACAAACTGCGCCAGCGTTGTCGCATGATCTGTCCGGAGTCTGGATGCAATATCCGGACGGCAATGTGCCGGGAGTTCCCGGCATGAATGCCGTTGACAACAGAACCCGGCCTCCCTTGACGCCCTGGGGAAAAGAGAAGTTCGACGCCGCGAAGCCACTGGTTGGCCCGAGAGCCGTTCCTGGCGTGGAAAATAATCCGGAGCTGCGCTGCGAGCCGGACGGTCCTCCGAAACTTCTCAACCTTCCCAATCCATTTGAAATCGTTCAGATTCCGGGCAGGGTGCTGATGTTTTTTGAGCTGGGACACATCTGGCGCACCGTTTGGACCGACGGGCGCCCGCTTCCCAAGGATCCCGACCCGACGTATCTGGGATATTCCGTCGGCAAATGGGAAGGAGACACTTTCGTTGTCGACACGATTGGTTTTAACGACAAGCTCTGGGACGATTCTTTCGGGAATCCGCGCAGCGATGCGACACACCTTACCGAGCGCTACCGGCGATTGAATCATGACACTTTGGAATTGCAAATCATCATCGACGACCCCAAGGCGTACACAAAAATCTGGGTAAATCCCCCCAAACTCCACAAGCTGGAGCCCACGTGGGAAATTGCGGAGTGGTTCTGCGTCACGGAAGAAGAGAACGCTTATAGCGATGTAATTAGAAAACCCGCCGGCGGAATCTCGACCGCGCCTAAATAGCCAAAAGGAAAAGGACAAAAAGAAAAGGGCCCATGAATTATCAAACCACATTCCCTGAAAAACAATCTTCCAATCATCGTTCCCATGAATGCCGCCCAATGTGGCGGAAGGCTATGTCCGTGAGGTACGTTTGTTTACTCGCTTTCTTTGCAGCGATGCTGGCCATCACGCCTGCCACGTTTGCCCAAACCAACAATCCGCTGGGCGCGGCGCCCGCTGCTGCTCCGACCCTGTCGCATGATTTGTCGGGAGTGTGGATGCCGTATTCCGTTCACATGGACGGGATCGACGAAAAGCTGCGTCCCCCCTTGACGCCTTGGGGGCAGGCCAGATTCGATGCTTCGGCTCCGCTCGTGGGACCGAGGGCCGTAGCGGGCAAAGAGAATAACCCAGCCCTGCGCTGTGAGCCGGAAGCCGTCCCGAAATCTCTCATTCTGCCCAATCCGTTCGAGATCGTTCAGATACCCGGCAGGATGTTCATGTTTTTTGAGCAATACCACCTTTGGCGAACCATTTGGTCGGACGGGCGGCCTCTTCCCAAAGATCCCGACCCCAGTTTTTTGGGCTACTCGGTTGGAAAATGGGAGGGCGATACGTTTGTGGTCGACACCATCGGCATGAACGACAAGCCCTGGGTCGATTCCTACGGGAATCCGCGGAGCGAGCAGATGCACCTGACGGAGCGCTACCGCCGGTTGGATCACGACACTCTGGAAATGCAAATCATCATGGACGACCCCAATGCCTATACAAAACCATGGGTAAATCCTCCCCAGCGCTTTAAGCTGGAACCGAGCTGGGAAATCGCGGAATTTTTTTGCGTCGTGGACGAAGAAAACAGCTATGGCGATGCCGTCCGCAAACCCGCCGGCGTCCCGGCCGCGCCGAAATAGGCCGGCTGTCTTCGTCGCAGATCGTGGAGAGCGAGTCCAATGATTATCGAAAACCTGGAACAAGTCACGCAAGCCGTGCTCGACGAGATGAAACGCACGCCGGACGCGCGCACGAAAGAGATTCTAGAATGCATGGTGCGGCACCTGCACGCGTTCGTGCGCGAGGTTAATTTAACCGAAAAAGAATTTGACAAGGCAATTAACTATGTCGCGGCGCTTGGCCAACTCACCACCGAGAGCCACAACGAAGTGAGGCTGATGGCAGGTACGCTGGGAGTCTCCACCCTGGTTTGCCTCATGAACAACGGCCCGAACGCCGCCACCGAAAGCTCCGCCAACCTCCTGGGTCCGTTTTGGAGAACGGATTCACCGAGAACGGAGAACGGCGGATCGCTACTGCGGTCTCCGACCCCGGGGCCGGCTCTGTTCTTTAAGGGTTGGGTTCGAGATCAGGAAGGCAGGCCGGTTGCCGGAGCCGACGTCGATGTCTGGCACGCCTCGCCTGTCGGCCTCTATGAGAATCAGGACCCCGAGCAGGCTGAGATGAACTTGCGCGGCAAGTTTACGACCGACGCAAACGGAGAATTCAGCTTCCGGAGCATCAAGCCGGCAGGGTACCCGATCCCGACGAACGGCCCGGTCGGCGCTCTCCTGAACGCGCAGAAGCGGCACAACTTCCGGCCAGCGCACTTGCATTTTCTGGTTTACAAGCCGGGGTTTAAGACCGTCACGTCGCAGATCTATACCCCTGACGATCCTCACCTGAATACCGACTCGCAATTCGGAGTGACGCGCGCGCTCGTCGGGAACTTTGTAGTCCATGAAAACGAGCCGGCCCCTGACCTGGGAGTGACCGGCGCGTGGTATTCGCTTCAGCATACTTTCATTCTTCAGCAAGGAGAGAGCTGGCTGCCTACGCCCCCTGTTTCCAAGAAGGCCACGGAACGCATCGCGTAGGACTGCCACTCTTGGCTGTCCCGCAATCTAACAGCAGGACGAAAGCGGACAGCCAAGAGTGGCTGTCCTACTAAAAACGTGAATTCTCGCACCACTAAACCAGGTGGAATCTTTACAGTGAAACGAATTCGTGATTGAATTCGTATATAGTGTATGGCAGCGGTTCTTTCGCAGGACAATGCGTTAGGGACTCCGTGATCGGGAACTCGACCCAGGGACCCGCCATTGATGGAACCGAAAAATAATCTCGGGGAGAGGTTTCATGAAGGCCTTGGTCTTGATGCTTGCGATAGGTTTGCTTTTCGTTCCCGCATTCGGGGGTCCGCCTCCCGATTCCCGATGGTTGAACGGCATGGACCTCTCGTGGGCGTTTCCCGAACCTTCCCCTGATTTTCCGCCCGAGGACAATAGTGTGGTCAAGCATCTCCCGGGCAGCTCGAAATCCTACACGCAGGGCCAGATCGACGATATTTACAATCCCCCCGACTGGTATCCCGAAGAGCACATGCCGTTCCCCAAGGTTGTCGCCAGCGGGGAAGGGAAGGCCACGCCCGGCTGCGCTTCTTGCCACCTCGCATCGGGAAGCGGACACCCGGAATCGGCCAATCTCACCGGCCTGACTGCCGATTACATCACGGCACAACTCCATGAATTTCAGCAAGGTTTGCGAACGGACCCGCGCCACCGGATGAGCGAAATCGCCAAGGGCATGACGGAAGAAGACGTGAAGGAAGCGGCCGCCTATTTTTCGAGCCAGAAGCCGCGCCACTGGATCCGGGTCGTCGAAACCGACACGGTGCCGGAAACCTATATGAATGACGGGCGCCGGCGTTATGTGCGGCCGGGCGGCAAAATGGAGCCAATCGGTTCCAGGATCATCGAAGTGCCGGAGGATCCGGAGCGAGTGACTTGCCGCGATCCGCACACCGGATTCGTCGCGTACGTGCCGATCGGAAGCATCGCCAAAGGCGAAGCGATAGCCACGACGGGCGACGGAGGAAAGACGACTGCATGCATCGCTTGTCACGGTCCGGCACTTACGGGCCTGGGCCCCATACCCAGGATCGCTGGGCACTCACCAAACTACATCGTCCGCCAGTTGGCGGGATTTCAAGTCGGCGCTCGCAACAGTGATTTGGACCAATTGATGAAGGGCGTCGTCGCGAATTTGACGCAGGACGACATCATCTCGCTAGCCGCTTACGTGGCCTCGCGCTACCCCGACAAACAATAACCGCGTTACTTTCGTACAGCCATGGCCTGTTCGAGGGTTTCTCGAATCAGGCGTGTATAGGGGATGCCGCGCACCTTTGCCCGAGCTTTCACCGCTTTCAGCAACTGCTTCGGCACGCGCATGTTGATTTGCTCGTCTTTCTTCTCGAATTCAAACCGTGCCGGTTTAAACTGCGAAAAATCAAGATTGGAGAGATCCTGAGCAAGAAACGCCTCAGCTTCCCTGTCGGTCTTAAGGCGCGGTACTTTCTTTTTCATAGGCAGCAATCTCCTTGGCGTGCATGTACCGGGCCGTCACCGGACGGATCAGGCGGCGTTTGCTTTTCGTCCGCATTGTGAAGGCCACGAATACAGGCCGCCCCGCGTTTGTTCTTCCCACCGCAATCAAACGGTCTTCGTCTCCCGAGTGCCTTGGGTCGGGTGCAATGCGGGGGCTTTGCGTAAACAGGTCCTCGATCTCAGCAATCGAGACGCCATGCTTTTGGCACTTCCCCCGGTTGCCTTCATCCCAATCGAATCCGCTGACCCGTAAATTCATCGTACCACGAAACTATACAATTGTATATACATAGTCAATCGCAAGACTTAGCCCACTCCAAAAAATAAATCGTTACTTGGCGGCCTTCCGATCGTTGGCGCCCATCGCAAGACTTGCAGATGTCTGGCCGGCTGGCAAAGCTGAGGCACTCTCCTCGCTGCCGGGCGTCAGTGAGCCAACGTAGGAGGCAATGGCCAGCATGTCGTCCTGGCTCATGTGCGCAACGACGCCTTTCATCAGCGCGCCCATCGAGCCGTGGCGCGAGCCGTCCTTGAAGTAGTAGAGCTGGCGGAAAAGATACATCGGAGAGTGTCCCGCGATGGCGGGCACTTCGCCCAAGCCGTTGAGCGATGGGCCGTGGCAGATCACGCATTGAATCGTTTTTCCCCCGCCGCCGGTCGTCACGAATTCCTTGCCTTTGGCCAGGCTGCCCTTCGGAACATAGGCAATAAATCCGGAATGTGGATCGCGGCTCTCCGCGCGGGCAATATCCTGCGGCAGCTCGATGATCCGGTCGCCAATCGGCTCGTCGCCGGCGCCGGGCAACGGCATGCGCATCAAATGCTGGTTAATAAAAGTCTTTGGCACGCGATCGGTTTCGACTACCGATTGCCACACTTTTGGCTTGAGCGCCGCAAACCATTCGCTGGCTTGCCGGGCGTCTTCGTCGGAGAGATTCTTGGCCATGTCGTTCATCGCCTCGCCCATCCTGTTTCCGGCTTTGAAATCAGACAGTTGGCGCATGATGTAGGCGGCCGAAACGCCGGCGAGATTGGCGGATTCCGGATGACCGAGTCCCGAACCTAGATGGCAGGAGATGCATCCGAGCACACCCCCTTCAGCCCCGTGCGCCACCACTTTCGGCATCGGGGCATGCTCGTCGGGAAACCAGTCCGGCGGATTTATGAAATCGTCGATCTGATCCTGGGTGTACGACTTGCTGCTGCCTGGGACGTGTTGCGGGCCGGTTCGTTCATCTATGACGGGTTGAACCTTGTCGCGAATGGGAAACGCCCACGGAATATCCGGGAGATGCCATGGCTCCGCGGATTGAGCGCCGATCCGCAAAGCGGGAATGAGCGCAAGCACTAACGCGCAACTAAGAACCCTAAGCAAAGTCCCCAAGGATCTTCGCGCAACGATTGCAGGTGGCCGAATGAAACGCCGGTACGTCTTCTCTTCCTTATTTCGCTTGTCCTTGCTGAAATGTTTTGAGTTGAAATGATTGTCACTCTGTGGAGTCTTCATTTTTCCTTTGATTCCCCTGGTCGGATCCCATTCGGCAATGCCTGATCGTGAATTCAGCTCGAGCCGTTCGTTGAATCGTCACAAAGATTTGTCTGCTATTTAGAAGCGGGCGCGACGCCTGCCGGCTTCCGAACAACCTGGTCGTAATCTTTGTTTTCGTCCAGCACGCAAAACCACTCGGCAATTTCCCAGCCCGGTTCCAGCTTGTGGAGTTTCGGAGGGCTGACCCAAGGCTTCGTAAACACTTTGGGGTCGTCGATGATGATCTGCTGTTCCAGGGTGTCATGATTCAATCGCCGGTAGCGCTCCGTAAGGCGCGTCGTTGGGGTGCGCGGATTCCCGTAGAGATCGACCCACTCCTTGTCATTGAAGCCGATCGTTTCGACCACGAACGTCTCGCCTTCCCAATGTCCAACCGAATAGCCGAGCCAGCTCGGGTCGGGATCCTTGGGAAGCGGCCGCCCGTCGGCCCAGATGGTGCGCCAGATGTGTTGCTCCTCGAAGAACATGAACACCCTGCCCGGAATCTGAACGATCTCCCACGGATTGGGGAGAATGAGAACTTGCGGAGGTCCGCTCGGCTCGCAGCGCAAGGCGGAATTGTCTTCCTTGCCTGCAACCGCTTTCGCCCCCTGTAAGGCTTGCGCGCTGTCGAACTTTTCCTTTCCCCACGGAGTCAATGGAGGACGATAGTGTTCATTCACGCCATTCATGCCGGGAGTTCCTGGCACGTCGCCGTCGCGATACTGCATCCAAACTCCGGAAAGATCATGAGAGAGAGGTGAGGCCGCATCCCGAGTCTTTGCAGCTTTGGAAGGCTTCTCGGCCTGAGTCTTGGTTTGAGCAAACCCAATCGGCGGGAAAGCTATTGCCGCTCCGACGATGGCGAGCGAAACCGCGAGCTGCACGGCAAGAAATTTTCGTCGGCGAAGAGGAAGTGAAGGAAGTTGAGGAGATAAAGGAAGTAGAGGACCGGAAAAATCGCCCACGCACGAATGGACAGGCAAGGTTTTGTCCTCTATTTCCTTTGCTTCCTGCACTTCCTTCACCTCCATTCCTTTTCCCTCGGTTTGTCTATTTGCTGGGCGCGGTCGTGCCGCCGCCCGAGGGTTTTCTGACATCTTTATCATAAGTCTGCAATTCGCTTGACGCGCAGAACCACTCCGCGATCTCCCATTTTGGCTCCAGCTTGTGGAGTTTCGGAGGACTGACCCAAACCTTCGTGTAAGACATGGGATCGTCGATGATGATCTGTTGTTCCAGGGTGTCGTGATTCAATCGCCGGTAGCGCTCCGTCAGGTGCATCTTTTCGCTGCGCGGATTGCCGGAGAGATCGGCCCAAACTTTGTCGTTAAAACCGGCTGTCTCGACCACGAACGTGTCGCCCTCCCAGTGGCCGACCGAATACCCGAGCCAGCTGGGATCTGAATCTTTGGGCAGAGGCCGTCCATCGGTCCAGATTGTGCGCCAAATGTGATACTCCTCGAAAAACATGAACGTTCTGCCCGGAATCTGAACGATTTCCCATGGATTGGGAAGAATCAGAAGTTGCGGCGGGCCGCTCGGGTCGCAATGCAGTGCGGCGCTATCTTCCTGGCCCCCTACGGCTCGAGGTCCCATGAGCGGCTTGGCGGCATCGAACATTTTCTGTCCCCAAGGCGTCAGCGGCGGACGTGTTCGATCATCGACGGCATTCATGCGGGCGAATCCCGGAGCGGTGCCATCATCATATTGCATCCAGACTCCAGAGAGATCGTGGGAAAGGCCCTTGGCCGGCGAAGAGCTTGCGGCGGGCGGCTTTTTCGTTTCCGATGGCTGACTCGTTTGAGCGAACACGATCGGCGAGAAAGCAATTGCGGCTGCAAGCACACCAAACGAATGCGTCAATCGGTGATGCATCTTAAACTCCTCGAGTCATTGCGAAATGCTGGCGTGCGAATCCATCTCAATTTCAGGATCCCCTGTACGATCAGCCCCCAAAGGAAATAATCTCATTGGGCGCGCGTCGCTCGCACGCACCTCCTGAAGGCGATTCCATCCTAGTCTCGGCGCCTGAAGGGCTAAAACGCTTTTGCCGTCGATAATTCCTTGCCGTCGGAGAACACGACCTTCTGAAGAAAAGTGATCTTGGCCCCAACCTTGTTCGGATTGACGAACAGCGTGACTTGGTCCCCGGGCTTCAGAGTATCCTTACTCCACCCAACCCTGTTCAGCATGGCCGGATTGGTCGTCTCGGCGACCCAGTGCTCGACTTCGCCTTTGTCATCCGTGACGTCGAAATAGACTTGCGTATGAGGATTGCTGTACTCGAATTTCGTGACGGTCGCTTTCATGGGGACCGTTTTCGACATGTCGTACGCCGAATTCCCGTGGTGCGCGAACAGCGGGGCGGACACCATCAGGAAACTGAAAATCACAGCGAATAGAATCGCTAGCTTGGACTTCATCTGACACCTCACAAACCAAAAATGCTGGGTTCACCAAAACCCAGTTTCCACGGGTAAATCGCTGATTGGCGGAATTTTGCCTAAGTTTAGGTAACCACACGGGACTAGTCGTGTCAAATAATTTTGACTGTTTGGCGCGCGCCGACTAGTGAAACTTCAAGAAACATTCAGATCACGCGAAGTGCTTTCCCCTCAATCCAAACTCAGACAAACATTCATGACGGCAAGCAAACTTAATTTAAGTTAGTATTGTGGAAAAAATCGACGTTCCATAAATCATCGCGAGGAGCTGAACATGGAATTCGACTCAATGCCGCAACTGTCGCGCCGTGCACTGCTGGAAACGCTTCTTGCCGCGGGCAGCCTTCCTTTACTGGTAGAAACACCCGCCGATGCGCAAGTTCCCGGCGCTGCGCCACGACCCTTTCGCGTGGACATTCCGAAGACGACCGTCGACAGAATTCTTAATCGCGTGCGTGAGACGCGCTGGCCCGGCCGGCTTGAGACGAATGATTGGCGCTACGGCGCCAACTGGGATTACATGAAGGCCTTGGCCGAGTATTGGACCACGCGGTTTGACTGGCGGAAAGCGGAGACAAACTTAAACCGCTACCCGCAGTTTCTCGCGCGAGTCGGCGATTTCGATATTCACTTTTATCATGTGAAGGGACGCGGGCCGAAACCCGTTCCGCTGATCCTTACGCACGGCTGGCCGGGCTCCGTCTTCGAGTTCCTTGAAGCGATCGGACCACTCGCCGATCCCGCTCGTTTTGGCGGCTCGGCGGATGACGCCTTCGACGTGGTTGTCCCCTCCGTGCCGGGCTTTGGTTTTTCGTCGAAGCCCAAAGGCAAACCGATCGGCCTGACAACGACGGCTGCGCTCTGGAACCGGCTCATGACCGAGGTCCTCGGATACGCGAAGTACGGCGCACAAGGCGGAGACGTCGGAAACGGTGTCACGAATCAATTGGCGCATCAATTTCCAGATTCGCTCCTCGGCATCCACTTCAACGGCGTGGGAGTCCCGCCGCCTCCCGAAGCGGAACAGACGCAACAGGAGCGCGAGTGGGTGCGCACGGTAAATGCATTCGTGGCCGTGGAAAGGGACTACTACAACGAACAGCAGCACAAGCCCGAGACCGTCGCGTTCGCTCTCACGGACAACCCGCTCGGCACGGCCGCATGGATTGCCGAAAAATTGAAAATCTGGAGCGATTCGCCGAATGATCTCGAGCCCGTCTTCACGAAAGACCAAGTCCTCACGAATATCATGATCTACCTGGTCACGGACACCATCGGCTCCTCCGTGTGGTTTTATCGCGGCAGGGTGGACGAAATTTCCAATCTCACTGGAAAAGTGAACGTGCCGACCGGCTTCGCTTCTTTTCCCCGCGAGTTGCCAACTTTGGATCCACCGCAAAGCGTGGTCGCACGAAATTTCAATTTAATGCAGTACACAAAAATGCCGCGAGGAGGACATTTCGCCTGTTGGGAACAGCCGCAATTCCTCGTAGAAGACCTGCGGAATTTTTTCCGAAAATTGCGAAGCTGAGCGTGCCCCTGTGACACGCAAACGAACCGATTATATTTTTGTGGAATGCGATTTGTTTCGAGGGCCATTGTTGAAAGACTTGGAGCCCTCGGGGGCTCGTTTACCCTCTAACCTCTAACATCCAGCCTCTAGAATTGGTGGGCCCGCCAGGATTTGAACCTGGGACCGACGGATTATGAGTCCGCTGCTCTAACCAGCTGAGCTACAGGCCCAACGCTGAGAAGCGATTGATTTTATAACTATTTCAAGGGGTTGCGTTAAGGATTCAATTCGGTCCCACGCCATGCAAGGTGCAAAAACTGTATTGTCTGATTTTTCGCGCGTGACTGTGGATCACTTTTCGTAATTCGCAAGCGTTCCTTCTGGCTCACGCATGGAGTTTATAGTGTTGCGGGCCGGGTCGAGCCCAGGGGATTGTTATTCCTGGGCCGAACTGTCGACTTGCTTACGCTGACCGACTAACGCGCCAGTTGCGGCGTCGGGTTTGACAGGAGTCAAAAGATATCCGGCCACCGCCTTCTTGGTCACGTCCGTGACAACCAGTTCATACGGCTCCTCGCCGTCTTTGTGAAGGAAACGCACTGGTTCATCCGCGCTCTGATCGCGCAACCATACCGTCCGGTGGGCCTGCGCCAGCGTTAACGCGCCATGGTAGCGCTGATGTGCAACGTTCGTTCCGCGGATTTGCAGCGAGATGCCGGGAGCCAGCTCGCGGTTCTGCCCTTTCGTGATTTCAAAGTCAATCCGGCGCCGGTCGAGCTTCTGGGATATGGCGCTGACGTCACGCGCGTTGGATTCTTCCTGTTGGCGCACGCCGGAAAGATCCCGGCCATTTTCCTCGCGGACGGCCGAAATATCCTGCTTGAGATTCGCCTCGACCCGCGCCATCTGCGCGCGCTGATCCGCCTGTTCGGATTCCACCTGGCGGAGCCGCGCGTCGAGGGGCGAAGTGCGCGCGTCCATTTCAGCCGTAATTTCCTGGTGCAACTGCTGTGTCAGCTTCTCGGCGTACAGGCGAGTTTGCCTGGCATCCGCCGTCACTCTGCCTTCCAGCTTGGTGACGCGTTGCCCCATGCCTTCCCAATCGCCGGCTAGATCGTGCAATTTGGTCTCGGCGGCGTCCGCGCGTTGGCCGAGGGTGGTCAGCGCGCCTTGGCTTCCGAAGAGCTGCATGATGTGGGCGTTCTGATTTTTGACGATTCGATTTCCGTAGTAGGCCAGCGCCCCGAAAGCAGCGGCAAGCACCACTACCAACACCCAAAGCGTTTTGGACTGACCTTGATGATCGGACTCCATGGCCACCGGCCGGTCCGCGGACCACTCACTCTCATTGTGGTGCAACATCGGGTTGATGACGCCCATAGAAATCCCCCCTTCGATCCATTCCGCTGGGCCTGGCAATAAGAACAAGGGCACGGACACTACCAGCGTTCCGCAGAAAAGAGCGAGGCGATAAGTGGTTGAAATTTAAGAAATTAGTATACACATGGCGGATCCGACAGTGCCCCATGTCTGGTACTGAACCCATGCAATTCTTGCATCCTTTCGGCATTTCCTTCCGCTTCGGCTTGACAACGTCGCCCGCGTGAAGTTGCTAGTTCTTCCAGCCGTCGGATTTTGAAGCCGGAAGACAAAAACTACGACGTTGACATTGCCCCATCGCGGCTGTAGATTCGCGCCGTCTTTACGGAGGTACTCCATGCGCATGTTAATGAAAGTCAGTTTGCCCATCGTAGAAGGAAACGCCGCGGTTGCCGACGGATCGCTGGGAGTGACGATCAGCTCCATCCTTAGCGATTTGAAGCCCGAAGCTGTTTATTTTGCCGAAGAGAATGGCGCGAGGACTGCGTTTGTATTCCTCAACATTGCAGACTCGTCGCAGATTCCGGCAATTGCGGAACCTTGGTTTCTGGCGTTCAACGCGAAAGTGGAATTGCACCCCGCGATGAATTTGGAAGATCTGAAGAACGCCGCGCCCGGCATGGAAAGTGCCGTCCGAAAGTATGCGCGCACAGCCCGCGCCGCCGGCGCATAATTGTCCGTGTTCCAGTCTCAATGAGAATTCGGCGGGTGTCCTGCACTGTAAACAGTGGCGCCTTCACACTCGCCCTTCATCTCCCGGTCGAAAAACATCTCCCTGCGCTTGTCTCACGAGGACGGTGCTGATTCGTCCGGCTGTGGCGCTGGCGCCATCATGCCTTGGGCGGCGATGAGGTCGCGCGCCGGGCCGCGCATGGCGGGCCACTTGCGCGCAAAGGCCAATCCGCCTAGGCAACTGGCGAGGCCGCCGATCGCAACGGTTATGGGAGCGCCGATGCGATCTGCCACAGCGCCGGCGAGAAGCGACCCGAGAGGCGACATGCCCAGAAACATCATCGAATATAGCGACATCACGCGCCCTCGAAGCTGGTCCGGCACCATCGCCTGAATGAGCGTGTTGGTTGCGGTGAACTGCATCATCATCGTGAATCCGGAGAGGGCTAGAATCATGAACGAGATCCAATACCAGTGCGATCCGCTAAACAGGACCAGCGAAGCTCCCAGCCCCGTCGCCGAATACGCCACGACCTTTCCCAGACCGCGCAATTCCGAGCGCATCGCCAGTGCCAGCGCGCCGAACATCGCTCCCACTCCCACCGCGCCCATCAATGTGCCGTAGGCCGAGGCCCCGCCGTGCAGGATCTTGACGGCGAAAATCGGCATGAGCACGGTGTAAGGCAGCGCCATGAAGCTCACGATGGCCACGAGCCCGAGCAGGGCGCGAATCGGTTTCGTGTGCCGCGCGAATCGGAATCCCTCACGCAGTTTTTCCAGCGGCGCGGCGCCATCGTGCACCGGTTTCGTTTTTTGAATGCGCATCAGGAACAGGCCCGCGATCACAGCCAGATAACTCACGCCGTTGAGTAGAAAGCACCAGCCCTCGCCGACCACCGCCACCAGGATGCCGGCAATCGCAGGCCCCGCGACGCGCGCGCCATTGAACATCGAGGAGTTGAGCGCTATCGCATTCAGCAAATCCTCGCGCCCCACCATCTCGATCAGAAACGATTGCCGCGCCGGCACGTCGAATGCGTTCACAATGCCCAGCAGCGTCGCCAGGGCGATGATTTCCCACACGGTAATTCGTCCCGTCATCGTCAGCGCCGCCAGAATGAACGCCAGCAGCATCGAAGAGGTTTGCGTCGCGATCACTACGCGCTGCCGCGGCCACCGGTCGGCCGCGAGTCCCGCCAGCGGCGAGAGCAGAAAGATTGGAAACTGGCCTACAAATCCCAAAAGACCGAGCAGCTCTCCCGACCCGGTCTTTCGATAGATGAGCCATGCCTGCGCGACCGTCTGCATCCAGGTCCCGACCAGCGAAATAATCTGTCCGCTGAAAAACAGTTGGAAATTGCGATGCTTCAGCGCGCGGAACGTCCCGGCGGCCCGGCCTTGTCCGGCAGCGCCAGGCGCGGGAGTCGACGCAGACGCAACATCAACCGTAGTGGGAGGAGAATCCGCCATATCTCAAGAAGCCACACACCATTGTAGCGTACGTATAGTCCAAGTTGCGCCCACATCCAATGAGACATTGTCATGAACCCAAAATGTCGCCCCGAATTGCGGTTTACGATTGCCTCTCAATTCGGGTTGTCTCACAAACTGATCAAGTTTTAATCGTGACGAATACGCGTTGCGAACCCTTATCTGCCGACCGTAGCTTTATCAGACCAAGCGTTCCGGGAATCCTGAATCAAAAGCCCGGCGTTCGATTTCACGGCAAACCGTGCAAGTGAAAAGTCCCGAGAATGCATGCAAACCCCTTATTGAGAAGAAGGGATACAGCACTATTTATATTGACAGTCGAGTTAGACGTTTAGTATTGAAGATCTCGCGTTGATACCTTCTTAGCCGGACGAGTTCCAGCATGTCCCGCGTCGGAGCGGGCTTGAATGATGAAAAGGAGTAACAAAACCATGGCTCATTCGGAGTTCAAGAGCAGGTGTGTACGTTTCGCCGCAATCCTTGCGCTACTTCTCGGTTTCTCTCTACCTGCGCGAGTTTCCGCACAGGTGGTTGGAGCAACCATCACCGGCACGGTTACTGACTCGAGCGGCTCCAAGATGCCCGGCGTCGATATTTCAATCACAAATGTGGGAACTGGAATTGTCACGACTACTGCCACGAAGGGAGAAGGTACGTTCGGCGTGCCCAACCTTCAGCCGGGAAACTATGAGATTTCGGCCTCTGCGAAAGGTTTCTCAACGCTGATACGCAAGGGGATCATATTGACCGTGGGCCAGGAACTGATTCTGAATCTGTCCCTTCAGGTCGGCACCGTGAACGAAACGGTTACCGTTACTGCCGAGGCCCCCACGGTGAACCTCGCTAATGCAACTATCAGCGGAGTCATTGAGCAGAGGGCGGTGAACGAACTACCCCTCAACGGCCGCTCGTGGACCGATCTTGCGATTTTGCAACCTGGTGTACACCAATCTCAAGACCAACCCCCGATCACCGCGGGTGACAGGGTGAAGCGCGGCCTCGGTTTAGAGCTGACGATTTCAGGCGCTCGCCCGCAGCAGAACAATTATCTTCTGGACGGCGTCAATATTAATGATTATGCAAACGCGGGCCCCGGAAGCGTACTCGGGGGGAATCTCGGCACTGACGCGGTGGCCGAGTTTTCCGTCCTGACCACCAACTATTCCACCGAATACGGACGCACCTCCGGCGGAGTCATCACCGCAACCACCAAGTCCGGAACAAACCAGTTCCATGGAAGTGCATACGAGTTTCTGCGCAACGCTGCTTTGGACGCAGATAGCTTCATCGACAACGCAAATGCGAACCCGAAGCCTCCTTTCCGGCAGAACCAGTTCGGGGCTTCCGCGGGCGGGCCAATTCAAAAGGACAAGACGTTTATTTTTGGCGATTACGAGGGCGTAAGACGTGCTCAGGGAACCACGCTGATTTCCAACGTCCTCTCGACGGATGCGCGGAACGGACTCCTGACGGGCGAATTCGCAAATGACGTGTTCCCATCGAACTGCATCGCTACCCTTGTCCCGCACCAATGTAAATTGACAGCGATCGACCCCAGTGTCGCAGCGTTTATCAATTCGAACCTGATTCCGGTGGCCACAAGTGGCGACGTTCCGGGAGTCAATTCGGCACAGTTCGTGTTCACGCAGTTAATGCGGACGGACGAAAATTTTTTCATTATCCGGGCGGACCATACGTTTTCCTCAAAAGACCGGATATTTAGCACCTACTTGTTTGACAAAGCCTCGCAGACTGAACCCGACCAATACCAGTCGTTGTTGATTCAAAACCCGATGTTCCGCCAGATGGTCGCGATAGAAGAAAATCACGTCTTTTCTCCCTCATTACTGAACTCCTTTCGCGTAGGCTTCAATCGTGACAACGTGGAATCCCCTTCGGGAGCGACGCCAATCAATCCTGCTTCTGCCGATACGTCGCTTGGCTTCATACCCGGAAGCTCGGTCGGTACTATCACCATCAACTCGGATGGCCTTGCTGGCTACCCGGGAGGATTGGACTTTGAAGCTCCTTTCAAATTCCATTGGAATTCGTACCAGGTATACGACAATTTGTTTTATACAAAGGGAAGGAACTCGATGAAGTTTGGCGCCAACGTCGAGCGGCTTCAAGGGAACACGTTCGGCGCGGACTTCCCCGGTGGCCAGATCATCTACAACACTCTATATGATTTCCTGACCAATGATAGTGGTGCAATCAATGCAGACGTTCCGGGCAAAGTGACGGGTAGAGGAGTGCGCCAGACAATTTTTGGCGCTTACTTCCAGGATGATATCCACCTGCGCCCGAATCTCACGGTCAACTTGGGCTTGCGCTATGAAATGGCAACCGTCATCACTGAAGAGGCTGGCAAGCTTTCCAACCTTCGCACTGTGCCGCTGACCAGTGCAGCGCCGCAACCCTTCCTGGGCAGCCCCTATATGTTGAATCCAACCAAGAGGAATTTTGAGCCGCGCGTCGGTTTTGCCTGGGACCCCTTGAAGGACGGTAAAACCTCGGTAGCGGGGGGCTTCGGAATATTCGATGTATTGCCCTTCCCAGTTGAAATGGGGAGCGGCGTGGACGGGTCAGCTCCTTTCGATGTTTCAGCGAGTCAGAGCGGTTTACCGAATCCTTACGTAAGCAATGCTAACTGTGCTAGCCCACCATGCGGCGCCTACGGCCAGGCTCTTGCCAACCAAAGTGCCCGCTACTACATCATGCAGTTCAATCCCCGGCGCAACTACGTGATGCAGTGGAACTTCAATCTTCAGCGCCAAATTACTCCAAACACCACAATTATGGTTGGATACGTTGGCGCGCGGGGTATCCACATGAGATTTCAGGCGGATGACAACAACATGGTCTATCCCAACCCGGGCGTCCCAGGACAATTCACATATCCGCTTACCTGGCCGTGTGTGCTGCCGTTCCAGACCATCACTGCTCCCCAGGGCTACACCATCCAATCTTGCCCAACAGAAACCGCACCAGATGGAACGGCAGGAGTCCCGGCCCTGCCTGCCTACTGGTTTCCACACGAGGTTCCCGCGAAGCTGCCGCCGATCATCAATCAGCAGACGGGCCGTACTCAGATGGCCATTTGGGATGGACAATACTGGTATAACGGGCTCCAGGTCCAAATCAACAAAGCCATGAGTCGCACATTCGAGGTTGGAGGCTCTTACACTTATTCCAAGAATATGGACACCGGTGGCGGTTCGGTCGCATCGGATCCGTTCCGGAATTCCATCTCCACACTGCTCTGGTTTTGCGCGTCGTGCAGACGCGGCCTAGCTGACCAGGACCAGCGTCACAATATAACGGCGCACTTCGAGTGGGACATTCCCACACCGTCCGATTTTGCAACCCCTCTAAAAGCAGTTGTGGGCAACTGGGAAGCCGGGGGCATCTTGACGATCGCGTCCGGCACTCCATTCACTTTGCTAGTTGCCGGCGATCCGCTGGGAATGGGTACAACAGACCCGTATCAATACCCCGATAAAGTCAGCGGTCCCGCTTGCACCAATCCCGTGAACCCTCAGAACGCCAGTAATTACGTGAAACTGGACTGCTTCCGGGCCCCGAGCATCAGCACTCAACTTGGAGATGCGGGGCGCAACTCGGCAATCGGTCCGGGACTAATCGATATGGATTTTTCCTTGTTTAAGAACATCCCCATCCATGAGGCACTCAAAGCGCAGTTTCGAGCAGAGTTCTTCAATATTATGAATCGGCCAAATTTCACTTCGCCGAACGACAATCGCGTCATTCTGAACCCTGATGGAACTCAGGCAAGCGCTGCCGCGGGCGCGATTACACTTATGAATACGTCGTCGCGGCAGATCCAGTTCGCGCTGAAGTTCACTTGGTAAGAATCAACCGATATTACATTGTGGTTCGGCTCAGGGAATTGCTCGACGTTTTCTGGTGCTCCCCAAAGCGCCAGCGGCTTGTGTTTCCCTGACGCCGGCACTTCAAAACGCATGACATTCGGATGCTGTTCGCATCGTGGTAGTGTGTCACTGAAATTCCGCACGCCCGTTCCATGCGCAGACGGATTGGTGTATATTGCTATTCAGCCGGGCATTCAAAAGGAACATTCAGGAGTTATTCGTATCGCTTCTTCGTGCTTCATCAGCAAAGTTTGAAGGTGCCCGGAGCGCTCTGCCGTTGGCGCGTTGGCAAATTTCCATGAGTGAGGGATCCATGCGAACTCGAATTCTCGTTCTGATCGCGACAGGTTGTCTGATTCTTGGCGCCTTTTCTTCTGTGCCCCGGATTGTATCCGCCGCGGCCGATGCGCCCAGCGCGCCGGCGCTCGTCGGGCAAGTGAGCTCGCAAGAGGAAGGCCCGATGGAAGGCGTCGTGGTCAGCGCCAAGAAGGACGGATCGACGATCACGGTGAGCGTGATCAGCGATAACAAAGGGCATTTCAGTTTTCCGGCGAACCGCCTCGAGCCCGGCCATTACACGCTCAAAATTCGCGCGGTCGGCTACAACCTCGAAGCCCCTGCAACGGCCGATCTTGCCGCGCAAAAAGCTACGACCGCCGACCTCAAGCTCGTGAAAGCAAAAAACATGATCCCGCAGATGACTAATGCGGAATGGATCATGAGCATGCCCGGCACTGACGAACAGAAAGATTTTCTATTGAACTGCGTCAGTTGCCACACTCTACAGCGCATCGTCACGTCGACGCATGATGCCGACGAATTCACGCAGGTCATCACTCGAATGATGGGCTACGCGCAGGTGAGCCAGCCGATCAAGCCGCAGCGGCGCGTCGAAGCAAATCGAGGCGGAGATCCCGAGCAGTATCGCAAGAACGCTGAATTTCTCTCGTCGGTCAACCTGAGTTCGGTGGCACAGTGGGAATATCACCTCAAGACCCTCCCGCGCCCCACGGGCAAAGCCACGCACGTGATCATCACCGAATACGATCTCCCGCGCCCCACGATCGAGCCGCATGACGTGATCGTCGACGAACACGGCATGGTCTGGTACACCGACTTCGGCGAAATGTTCCTCGGTGAACTCGATCCCAAGACCGGCGCGCTAAAGGAATTTCCAGTACCAAAGCTCAAGCAGGGGTATCCGGAGGGGCTGCTCGACATTGAAGAGGACAAGTCCGGCGATATGTGGGCGGGCATGATGTATCAAGGCGCGCTTGCCCATTTCGACCGCAAGACTGAGCAGATCAAAACGTACAGCCTGCCGGCGCAATGGAACGATGACGCTGCCCAGCCCAACATGCTCGGCATGCGCTATGACGTGGACGGAAAAATCTGGACGGACAGCGCCGGGCACTATGACATTTTCCGGCTCGACATCAAGACGGGCAATTATGAACGCTTCGAGCCCATGAAGCAGTTGCCCGACAGCCGCCGCGGCACGATCTACGGGATCGATTCCGACTCGCACAACAACTTGTACTTCACTGACTTCGCGACCGACTACATCGGCCGCATCGACTCCAAAACTGGAAAAGTCGACTGGTTCCAGACGCCGACCGCGAATTCCCGTCCGCGCCGCATCCGCACGGATGCCCAGGACCGCGCCTTCTTCGGTGAATATCAGGCCAACCGGATCGGAATGCTCGATCCCGAGACGAAGAAGATTACGGAATGGCCTCTGTCGATCCCGTGGTCCGGCCCGTATTACGTCACGTGGGACAAGAGTGGGAACGTATATACCGGCGGCATGACCACGGACCGACTTGCGAAGATCGATCCCAAGACCGGTCAGGACACCGAATATCTCATGCCGCGCGACACCAACATGCGCCGCGTCTTCGCCGACGATTCCACAACGCCCGCCACGATCTGGACGGGCAGCAACCACGGCGCCGCGATCGTCAAGATCGAGCCGCTCGACTAAGAGCCTTTAGTCGCAATTGATGTGAAGTAGTTCGGGTGCCGCACCCTTGAGATTTTCAAGGGTGCGTTTTTTTTCGGACTTGTCTTCCGCCCTTTTCGCGTTTCAGTTTCCCCGGTATCCCGGCCCTCGCAGGGCCATGCCGGGCCGCTCGCCGGTATGATTTCCCCGGTCAATCACAACGCGGCCGTTTACCACAACGTAGTTGATCCCCGCAGGATATTGTTTCGGATTTGCGAACGTAGCCGTATCGCTGATTCGATTGGGATCGAACACGACGACGTCGGCCCAGTATCCTTCCCGAAGCAAGCCGCGGTCCTTCAAGCCGAGCCGTTGTGCAGGGAGCGAAGTCATCCGGCGCACCGCATCCTCCAGCGTCAACACCTTCTCGTCGCGTACGTAGTGGCCCAGGATTCTCGGAAACGTTCCGAAATTTCGTGGATGGGGATGGCCCGCGGAGAGCAATCCCTCGGTGCTTAGCGACGAGCCATCCGAAGCAATGTCCACCCAAGGTTCACGCAGCGCTGTCTGCACATCCTTTTCATTCATCATGAAGGGCATGCACGTCACCTGGCCGTGCTCTTCGAGTAGCAAATCGAAAAAGGCGTCGGCCGGGTCCTTCTCCCGGATGCGCCCGATTGCTTCGAGGTTCTTGCCGGGGAGCGATGCGTTCTTCTCAGTGTGCGTCGCGCCGATGACAATCCCTTGCCATCCGCCGGATTGCCGGACGTAGTTCGAGTACCAGTCGGGCAGGCCGTTTTCGATGTCGTGCTTGATGCGAACGCGAAGTTGCGGATCCCGCAAGCGCTCCATGGTCTTGTCGAGGCCGCCTTCCAGAGCCCACGGAGGCAAGAGCGGGAGCGTGGGATGGTTCGCCGCGATGTAAGGGTATTGATTGGCATTAATGTCCACGCCGCGGGCGCGAGCGGAATTGATAAGCGCGACGAGTTCCGCCATCCGTCCCCAGTTGTTGGAACCCGCTACCTTGATATGGAAAATTTCCACGGGAATATTTGCCTTCTCCCCAATTTCGATCGCTTCGCGGATCGAGTCCAGCACGGTGTCGCCTTCGCCGCGCAAGTGCGTCCCGTAAATACCGCCGTAGCTCGAGACGACCTTCGCCTCCTCAATCAGCTCATCCGTTTTTGCGTATCCGCAAGTCGCTTCGAGAGCGTCTGCCAGGCCCACGGCGCCTTGTTCCATCGTCGAGGCGACCAACCGGCGCATCTTTTCCATCTCGTCCGCCGTCGGAGGACGGTTCTCGAAGCCAACTACGTCGTAACGTACCTGGCAGGCCGATACGTACGAGGCGAGATTGACGGAGCTTCCGGTTTTCGTGAGTCGCTGGAAATATCCGTCGAGATTGTTCCATGTCAGGTCGATATGAAGCGGTTTGAGCAGCTCCAGGTTGGGCCCGACGCCCGGTCCCTCGATCGGGCCCGGCGACGTAGATTCGCCGGCCACTTCCGTCGTGACGCCTTGCCGAATTTTGCTCTGCGCGTTTCCGTCGTAGAGCAGCGTGTACTCGGAGTGGGTATGCATGTCGATGAAACCGGGTGTGACCACTTGGCCGGTGGCGTCGATGACGTGCGCGGCCTGCGCGCCGTCGAGACGCCCGATTCGCGCTATATGTCCAGCGCGAATTCCCACATCGGCTTTGATCCACGGATTTCCCGCCCCGTCGATGACATGCCCGCTTCGAATGATGACGTCGTAGGTCTGCGCCGACACGTTTGGACAAGCGGAGATAAGAATTGTGAAGAGTAGCCACCGAAGTTTTGGCATGGCGAACCTCCAAATGCCCCGGAAAGATTTCCTTCTCGCAGCTGCGTGAATGCGTGTCTTAAAGTTCAGGGCACATTCTTCTCGAGCCAGTCCATGAAGAACTTGGAAATTTCGGCGCTATTTTTTTCGGACATGAACTGGTGCCCGTTCCCGCGTATCCCCACATCTTCGAGGTTCACGTACTTGGTCTTTACGCCAGCTTGATTGAGCCACTTGGCAATGCAGTGAGCGTAGGGACGGTGGTAGCTCGCTTCGCCAGACACATTGAGAACGGGAATGCCCTCCAGGTTAACGAGCTTATGCGCTGGTTCCTTCTGGACCCAGCAAGGGATGAGGTCCGGCCCGTCCGCCTTGTCCTGCCGAACAGGATGCAATTCAGCGGCGTCCTTGACCGGAGGATCGTAAGTCATCGGCATATTCGTCAGACCCCACAGACGCCCCGGGCCTGTCGCGCCTCTTTCCGCGTTCTCGATAGGCGGCGCAATTGGTTCCGCCGCGATGATCCCCTTGACGAGTTTCGGCCGCGCGTCCGCCACCAGCCAGCCGGCTGGCGCCACGCCCGAGTGCAGCAGCAGGATGACTGGCTCGTGGATCAAATCTACCAATTCCACGATGTCCTTCGCGGAAAGCTCTTCCATATCTTTGCCCGTCGGACTTTGCGTATCGGTCTTGGCAAAATAATCGAACACCGGATCACCCATCTTGCCCTTGTTCGGCCCGTCGCCCGGCCACTGCGTGTGCTTGGTAGCCTGCGGCCAACTGCTCTGCGGAGTCGAGGGCGGGCGCGCACCCGACCAGACCTCCTCCATCAAAGGGCCGGAGCGCGGCGGAAGCAAGTCGCCGTCGAAGCCCGGCACATAGGCCGAACGCCCTCGCGCCGGAAGATCCATCATGTAAATGGTGTATCCCCGGTTGACGAAGTCGTAGGCCCAGCCCGGCCGCCCATCCGGCGTTTGCAGCAAGGCCACGTTCGTTTCTCCGCCACCTGCCTGAATGAACAGGATTGGATACTTGTACCGAATCTTTTTCGGCACCCACGTTTCCACGTACATGGCCCCGCGCATGACTTCTTCGCCGGGCTTGCCCACCCATTTCCCGCCCACATAAAAATGCCCTTGCCGCGCAATATTTTCGGTAGAAAATGTCGGGACCTTGGTCAGAGGGGGAACCACCGGCGTATCTTTCGCCGCTTGCTGTGCACCGCCATTGGCGGCCCAAATGAATCCCAGCACAATAAATACCGCAGTGAGTTTCCAAATCGTTCTCATCACACGCTCCCAGGAACAGTTTTCTCAAAATTTCAAATTTGAAATTTCAGATTTGATTTGCGTTCGGAGCTATTAGAACGCGCCTCGATAAATTGTCAAGCATTCAAAGGGAGCCGAGGACAAGATGGAGACCGGCAGCTTGGGCAAACGCCCGGAAATCGCGGTCACGTGTCAGGAGGGGAACACCCTCGTCGATACAGGATTGAGCAACCAGCGCATCGCCCAAACGAGCCCTCCGCCCCCGTGACAGCACTTTTGCGCGGAGCAGACCCGCTCGCTGCCAATAACCGACTGTGGTTTGGATCAAGGGCAGATCAGCCAAGCTTGCGGCGACTTGGGAAGGCAGCTTCGGATCACTCAAGAGTTCGCTAAGGACGACAGGTGCCATCACTGCCTGTTTGTCACTGAGCGCCTGACGAAGAAGTTCTGCGTCGTTTTCGGTGGCGCCCTCAAGATACGCGACCCACGTGCTGGTGTCGGCCGCAATCATCGATCATCCTTAAGCTCCTCCACAGAACGCGAGAAGCGAACCTTGCCTCGGAATTGAAGCAGTCGAGCATACGCTTCCGAGGCAGCCATCAATTGCAGGCCGGCACGGACGGTCTGTGTGATACCGGCGCCACTGGCCCGCTGCGCCTTGTCCAGAAGCTCAGCCGGAACCTCAACGGTGATCTTGCGCGCTCTTTCCATGATCCGAAATTATACCATATAAAGGACCAGCATCGAGTATGGTGTTTTTCCTCAGAATACGCCGCGGACGCGTGTTGCGGTTTACACAAGTCGACGCAAGCCGGGAGATGTGCGGTTTTCTAAAGAAGGTTCAAACTATTCCGTAAACACAATCCCAACCGCGGTGCGCTCTTTATCCTCTTGCGCTTCGATGCGCACGACGTAGCCGCGCAGGCGCAGCGGGCTGTTGGAGGAGCCGTCGATGCCGGGATTGTCGAGCTGCACTTGCAGTTCGGATTGCAGCTTCGGGCTGTGGTCCAGGTAGATGAGCGCGCCGTGCAAGGTTAAATCGCTGATCACGGTTTCTTCTTCAAAGGCGTGGCCCGCTTCGGTTTGTCCGCTGACGCGCGCGCGGAAATGCGCGTCGCGCCGAAGACCTTCGCGCGAGGCTGGGATGACCACGTCGAGATCGCCATCGCCGAGCGTCATCACCATGCCCTCGGCCGCGGCCCACACATTCGCGAATTTTCCCCGCGCCTCGCGCAGAATGCTGTCCACGGCTTTATCGGTGGAATCGGGATCGTGGTGAAACAGCACCAGGTTTTTGACTCCCACTTCCTCCGCGATTTTCACGCCTTCGAGCCATGACGAATGGCCCCATCCCTTGCGCGTCGTCGCCAGCAGTTCGGGAGTAAACTGCGCGTCGTTGATAAAGATATCCGCGCCCGCGGCAAGTTCCAGCAAACTTTTGTCCAGCTTCGCATTGCCCGGCTCGTTGTCCGTCGCGTACACAACGGTGCCGGCGGAAGTCTCAAATCGAAAGCCGAGGCACCCTTGCGGATGATGCAGCCAGCGCGCCGTTACTTGCGCGCCCGCCACGCTAATTTGGTCCCCGCCGCTCACTTCGGTAAATTCCCGCTTCGCGCACATCGCGTTCAGGTCCACCGGGAAATACGGATACGCCATCTGCGCTTCAAACACGCGCTTCAGGCTGCCCGCGCCCAGATACTCCGACCGGAAACTGTAAAAATGGAAGCGGTTTTGTTCCGCGTACAAGGGAGAGAAAAACGGGATGCCCTGGATGTGATCCCAGTGATAGTGCGTCACAAAAATGTGCGGCTCGTGCTTCTGAGTTTCCTGCGCCGCTTCCAAATGACGGCCGAGCATGCGCAACCCGGTTCCGCAATCCAGAATGATGCGTGCCCCCGCGGGAGTGGTCAGCTCGACGCAAGCCGTGTTGCCGCCGTAGCGCCACGTGGCCTTGTCCACCGTGGGAGTCGATCCGCGCACACCCCAGAAACGCAGCGTGGCGACACGGTCTTGGGCAACCTTGCGCGATGGCTTGGCCGCTGGTTCGGCTGCGATGGATTGGGTAGATGGCACGGAGGCTCGAATCGATGATCTTTTTCATACTAGGGAGGGCTTGGGGGTAAGTCAATTACCTTCCGGCGCAGATGTGCGTGAAAACTATATGTGTGACTAAATGGCGCCTCCCAACGTTCAACTGTCCCTCGGGGCGCGACTCCCGGTACAATGGGGCCGATGCATGTCCACGCGCATGGCCACGATCATTCCGCCGGCCATTCGCACCCTTCCCAGCAAATGACCAGCGGGGTGCTTGCCGGCGCGGTAGCCGCGACCCTTTTGCTGGTGGTTGCTGAACTCCTGGGCGGATACCTGGGCCATTCCATTTCCCTGGTCAGCGACGCGCTCCACAATCTTTCCGACATTCCCACGCTGCTGATTTCCTGGATCGCCTTGCACTGGGCCGCGCGCCCCGCGGACCACGAACGCACCTATGGCTATCAGCGCGCCGGTGTTCTGGCCGCGTTCACCAACGCAATTCTGTTAGTCCTTGTTTCGCTCGGACTTTTCTATGAAGCGTTCGAACGCTTTCTTCATCCTGTCGCCGTCCACGAAAGCTGGATGATCGGCGTATCGATTTTGGCCCTGGCCATCAACGGCGGGATTACGCTCGCGCTGGTGCGCAGCCGGCGCGATTTGAATCTCCGCAGCCTGCTGATTCACAACTTTGGCGACGCGATTTCGAATATCGGAATTCTGGTGGGAGCCATCGCCATTCGAACGACGGGAGCGCAATGGCTCGATCCGTTGATCGGCGTGGCCATCGCCGCGATGGTGCTCTGGTCTACCAAGAGCCTCCTGCAAGAGGCCGGCAACATCCTGCTTGAGGGTTTGCCAAAGGGGATCCAACTCGAGACCGTGGCGCGTTCCATCCTGACCATCAAGGGCGTGCAGGAAGTCCACGACATTCACGTCTGGACGATTGGGACGGACATGGTGGCGCTCTCCTGCCACGTGCGCATCCCGGACATGCACATGGACGAAAGCGAAAAAATTCTGCAGGCGGTTTGCGCCAAACTCGAAAAGGATTTCCACATCACGCACATCACCGTGCAATTCGAGCGCGCCGGCCTGCCGCAAGAAACCAGCTACATCATGCCGCACCCGTTACAAACCTCGAAATAGTCCTGGGTTTGGTAGCACAGGCTTCAGCCTGTGGGTTTTTATCCTTTCAGGGACAAACCCCCACAGGCTGAAGCCTGTGCTACCAAAAAACTCCGCACTTCCACATGAGTAAATTAATCATGAAATTCAATTCAGGCAGGTTAGTTGCGAATCTGTACCGTAGTTCCGCGAGCTTCATTCATCTGCTGGGTGGCATCGGCATCGAGGTCAGACAACGCCAGCGTGTGGCGAATCCCTTCCGGCGTGACGTACTGCAATTGCGTACCGACGACCGAGAATACAGACGCGAACAGAATGCGCCCATCTCGCCGGACAAGTATGAAATCGCCCACATCGCGGATTGGCACGTCTGCTTCAGGCGCCGATACCGAGGCCGGAAGATTCCCCGCGTCACTCCCCGACTCCGCGCTCTGCTGCGCCGGAACCGGCTGCTGAATCACGATAATTTGCGGCTGAGGCTGCGGTTGCGAAACCACTTGCTGCTCCGGTTGATCATAGCCCAGATCATCATAGTAGTAAGGATATCCGCCAAATAGAATTGGCACGAAAGAACCCTGCCCGCGACGGCCATTGTGGCCGAAGTGCGAAAAATGATTGTTGCCGTGCCCTCCGCTGATCGCTGCCAGGTGCGGGAAATCAAATCCCAAACCAGGTACGCCGGAGGTGTTGTCGAAATCGAACGAATTTGGGAAGGGAACAAATCCCGAAGTGATCCGTCCACTCGGTGAAATTTGAATCATGCTGGCGTGCCGTACGGATGGAACCGCAGTCCCGGCATTGCCCGTCGAATTTGCTGTTGCCCTTGCGCCAGGCCCCGCGTGCACGGTCGGCTGCCTAATTGAGGCTGATCCGTCGCGCATCTGGGCCCCTGCTACGGAGCTGACTAAAAGCCCTGCCACTGCCGCTGCGAGTATGTGGAATTTTAAGGTCATGCCCCGCTTCCTTACTAATTCAGATGCCCTTGCGGTTGCCGCGGTTGCAGGTATCTATGCGCGAGTCGTGGATTGCTCGACTAACCCCGTCGCACTGTTGACCCCACGTGCTTTAGCTTTATCGGTAGGAGTGATTTAGATTGGCCACGAATTTGCCCTTTCCGTCCCGGAAAACGAGGGACGGTTCACCGACAACGTTCTCCGTGAACGGAAAGGCAGCTACAAAAACGCTCTCCCTTGTTGCTGGCGGGTTTTGTAGCGGCCGCCCGCCTTAGGGGCGGGCAGCCGTTTGTTTCTTCCCACCTCACCCAGGTTGTGCTATAACCTTCGGGCCGTGGAACGAACTATGCATGTAGATGCGGATCGTGGCGCGGTAGGGGCGGATTCCGGCGAGCAGCAGCGTACCGAAGAGCACCCCATCAGTTTCTGCCCGGTTTGTTCCGAGCGGCTCGAGCCGAAGCGTTGCAAGCTGATTTGCAGGAAGTGCGGGTATTATCTGTCTTGCTCGGACTATTATTGAGGCCCTCTTTTGCCGGCGCTGGAATTTCAAGTTCACAATTAAGCTCAAGTCAGGAGGATAGATCGTGGCACTGAAAATGACGGACCGCGTGGTGGATGGAGTAGCAGTGGTGGCGATGGAGGGGCGCATCGTGCTCGGTGAAGAGAGCACCTCGCTGCGCGAAAAAGTGAAGTCGTTGCTGGCCTCCGGCCAAAAAAAGATCGTTCTCAACATGAACAACGTCACCTATATCGATAGCTCGGGACTGGGCGCTCTGGTCGCCGCGCACAGCAGCGCGCGATCGCAAAGCGCGCTTCTGAAGCTGTGCCATCTCGGCTCGAAATTTCAGGAAATCCTGCAGGTGACAAAGCTGGTCACCGTGTTTGAAGTCTATCCCACGGAATCGGCGGCCATCGCCAGCTTTTCCAAGTAAATCCGCCATTAGAATCTCCATGTCTCCGCTGGTTCTGAACCAGCGGAGACATTTTTCTTGGAGCGACTTCCGGATCAAGTCCCTCTTCCGCTGGTGGGTTCTTATTGTGATCGCGCGAAAGAACACGCCTCGGCATGGAAAACGCCCGGGTGCAATCGTGTTTGGATAAGCCACCTAGAACGAATATTTCAGCCAGAATCTTATTTGTCGTCCACCGGTGATCGTGATGGCCGTATTGTCGTAAGTTCTGCCCAATATTGTGTAATCAGGTGTAAAAAGATTCGGATGGTTGAAGGCATTAAACAGTTCCGCCCGGAAAGAAAGCGTCTGATTTTCGAGCTTCCCCAGGTGGATCGGGAAATCGCGCTGAATGGATGTATCGAAGTAAATTTGTCCCGGTCCAAACACCGAATTGCGGCCGACATCTCCAGGTCCTCCATTCGGCCACACGAAATGGAATGTGCTGATTGGCTCCGCTGGGCACGTATTCGAAGTGAAAAACAAGCAATGGAAATCAAAGGTTCCGGAGAAGCCAGGCACGCCGAGAGTAGCCAAAGCGCCGCCGTCGATCCCGACGGAAGTGATAGGCGCTGACGGATTCGACAGGTTGGGGCGCGAATTCGGATGGCCGTTCCCGATATTGTCGAATCCAAGCGACACAGTGTTGGGCGTTCCACTCTCAATCGTGGCCATACCAGACCACTCCCAAGCGTCGGTCAAGGCTCGTAGAACCGCATTCTGATGAGAGTGGGGAACCTGCCAAACATACGCCGCGGTAAAGCGATGGCGCCTGTCGAATGCGGAAGGTCCCCAATCCGAGCGCTGGTTGGTCAGGATTTGAGAGAAGGTACTAAAACCGGTCGTAAAGTTTACGTCCGAAGCGTCGTCCATGAACTTCGAATAAGTATATGCCGCGCGCAAAACTAAAGAGTGAATTCTTCGTTCCACCTCGGCCTGCCCCGAGTTATACCATGAGTCTCCGGCGTTCGTGCGAACTTCGATTTCTCCGAAATTGGGGTTCATGTAAGAGTAATTCACTTGAGGATTGAAATCCTGATTTGCGAAAAGATGTTCTCCTCTAGTTCCCACATACGCCAGCGTCAGGACGAGCCCCAACGGCAATTCCCGCTGCACATTCACGTTCCACTGCTGAGTCAGCGGATTGTGCAGGTCGCTAGCCATCGTTTTGATTAAAAGCGAGGAGTTGAATAGGGTAATGCCCGGGAACGTTGACGCATTCTGCGCGCCGCGCCCGCTTTGGGAGGGGAGGGCGCCGCCAAAAGTGTTTGGCTGCGATTCTGCAGTTTGGTCGGTGATGTTCGTAAACAGTCCGTCATAAAAAATTCCGTAACCGGCACGAAGCACGGTCTTGCCGTCCCCGAAGAGGAACCGGCCCCAACGTGGTGCATACGCCAAGCCGAGTCGGGGAGCGAAATTCCTCTTGTCCGGAACCTGTTTGAACGAAAACAAGCTATTGAACGCGGCCTGATTGGTGGAAAACGACGGGTCCGTTGCGTTCGGGAGACCAAAGCCCGCATTCAGATTGAATGCCGGGTAGGCGAGGCCATTCGCCAGAGCGCCCCAATATTCATAGCGCAGACCCATGTTCAGCGTAAGGTTGCTCTTGATCCTCCATGTGTCTTCAATGTAGGGAGCGAACATTGTGGCTGCGGTGTTGAGGTTCGGATTGCCAAAGCCCTTGGAAAGTCCACCCGGATCTGCGCCGGTAAAGTCGTCAATAAAATTTCCAAGTGAAGTGTACGTCGCGCTGGAACTGTCAGTTCCACCAGAATTATACGTTATCGAGCCGCGCATATTCAGCGGGTTCGTATCGTTAAGGCTCAGGACCGTGATATCCACGCCTCCCTTGATCGTATGGCGGCCGGCGGCATAGCTCAGCGCCTCCTGGACCTGCCAGGCGTTGTGGGTTCGCCCTTGCGGAAAGTTGCTATCCACCCCGATGGAGGGGAAATTGATGTCCTTGCCAAAACTAATGAACGGAATATTGGCTAGAGGTCCCGCAAGGGTCGCCGGCGTCTGGAGAAATGAGAAATTAATGTTGGTATACGACAACCGTAATTCGTTGACGAGTCTTGAAGAAATCGTATGAACCCATTGGCCGCGGAATATCTCCGCGGGTCCACTGAATTGCGTTTCGAAGGCGGGCAGCGCCGCTGATGATTCTGGGGATATAGTACCAGTGTCCCGAATGGCGCTCCCAGTCAGAGTGTCGTGGTCCGTGAATTGCCAATCCATCCGGTAGTTCCAATCCAAGAAGTTAGTAGACGTATGAATGTTCTGTAATTGGAAAAATCCGATTTCCACGCTGGGGCGAGGGTTATTCGTAACGGGGTCGTTCCCGAGCGGGATATTCTGCACGCCGGCCACCCCAGGAGAAACCAGGGACCCGATCGAGTTCAGGAGAAGCGAGATATTGGCATTCGGCTCCAGAGACTTTAGGGTCGCAATTCCAGCCGCGGTCGGCAAATCAAACAATTGGCCGGTCGCCGCCTGGCGCTCCCGGTCCCACTGCGCCGTCCCGAAAACGAAGAGCTTGTCTTTTTTCAACGGCCCGCCCACGTCGAATCCGAATACATTCTGATTGTCATACGGATTCTTGGTGACGGTATTCGCGACTGTGTCTTGAGCGGGAATGGCCGCCACCGCGGAATTTCGGTTGATTTCCCACAAGTCTCCATGAAAATTGTTCGAGCCGCTCTTGTAAATGTAGTTCGTGACGGATCCGCCGCCGCGGCCGTACTCGGCGCTATAGGCGTTCGTTAAGATCGCGACTTCCTGGATCGCGCCATAGTTGATTGGCTGGTAGGCTTGGCCGGTTGCGCCGTAATCGTTGTCATCCTGGCCATCGATCAGAAAATTATTGGCCCGCGGGCGGCTGCCATCCACGGAGAATCCGATTCCATCTGTTTGAGCATCAAAAGGTATCGCACCGTGGCCTACGGGTGAGTCCTGAACTCCCGGCAGCGTCAATGCCAATTCGGCTGGATTGAGGCTAAAATACGGGAGTTGGGCCACTTCCTGTTGGCTGATATTTTCGCCAAGCTGCCCGGACTGCGTGTCAATCACTTGCCCCGCGGTGGCTTGCACCTCGATTGTCTGCACGGCCGCCGCAAGTTTCAATCTGCCATTGATGGTGGTTGTCAGCGACCCATTGATGACGACTCCGGTGACCGTCAAGGCTTCAAACCCCGGCGCAGTTACGGTGACGGTATAGACTCCGGGTTGCAGACCTTCCATGCGGTAAGTCCCGACTGAGTCCGTGCGCGCTCCATGGGGCTGGCCATACTGTGAACTTACGGCTGACACATTCGCTTTCGTCACCACGGCCCCAGTGGGATCAACGATCGACCCAACGAGCGTGCCATTGCTTGTCTGCGCCCACGCGGATCCAGAAATGAAGAGAACCAGAAGCAACACTGCGGCCCGCACCGGACTCTTTGCCGCCTTCATTTTTCCCCCTCTGATTAACCTCTTGGGAATTCGCTCCGGGATACACGTCTGGGGCGGTTTGTCCAAGCTTGCGACGCCACGCAAGCTACGAAAGCATGCAGGAATGCAGGATTGGAAGAGGTATCGTCCCAAATCGTACCTCACGAATTGGGCATGCCAAAAGCCAAGCGGCCCAAAAGACAAATGACCACACCGAAACAGGACAGTACCACGATAGGAACTAAAGTCTTTTAAGTCAACACCATAAAAGCTACTTGTTTCGATGATGTAACTGCGCCATAAACTGTCAGGCTATCAAAAAAAGAAGACAATTTGGATGCGACAGAAATGTCCGGTGTTGCCGCAGGACTTTCTGAAATGACAGGAGCAAGAGAGAAGACCAGTCACGGCCTACAGTGTTTCCTGCATTTCGAGCCTGACTTCGATTTCAGTCTTTCAAGCGGTACATCGTGATCCCGCTCATCAGCTTGGGGAAAAAATCCGTGGATTTTTGCGGCAGAACTTCACCGCCCATGGCCATCTCCGCCACGGTTTCCACGCTGACCGGGTTCAATAGAAAGCAAATCTGGGCGCGGCCGGAGTCCACTTCGCCGATGGCCGTTTCCATTTCGCGTTCGTAGGTGATGTTTTTTTCGGTCTTGACCGCGTCCTGCGTGATCTTCAGGCCGCGCTCCAAAATCAACCGATGCAGCAGGACGATATCCAGCCGCCGCTGCGCCGGTGAAACCCCTTGCAAGAGAACTTCAAGATCTATTTCCTTCTTGAGCCCAAAAATGTGGAACGCCCCCTCGCCCGCATACCCGCCGATGGCCCGCTGCTCCCGTCCGCGCACCAAATCGCGCCGAAACTGTTCGTAGGCTCGGCCACGGTTCGCGCTCCCGTTAAACGGATAAGAGTGCACATCGAACGCATCCGCCAGCGCGGCGCGGAATCCAGCGAAGGAAAAATTCGGAACATTGGCGACGACGCGGTGCGTCGGCAGGATCGTCAGTCCCTCGCCGGCCGTGTTGAACAGCGTCATCATCACTTTTTCGTAGGGCGCGTTCGCATCCACGCGGCCGGCGCGCGCGCGGCACTCGTCCCGATAGGCCAGCGCCGTTTCGTAGCGATGGTGCCCGTCCGCGATCACCAGTTTCTTGTCCGCCATTTCGCGCCGGATTGCCTCAAGGGTTTGCGCGCCGGTCACGGGCCACAATTTGTGCACCACTTCGTACTCGTCGCGAAGTTCGACTTCCGGCTTCGATCGTGCAGCCGCGGCGAGCAGGGCATCGACGCGCGCCGCCGGGTCGCTGTAGATCATGAAAAGCTGTCCCGTATGCGTCTGCGTGTGCCGCAACAATTCCAGCCGGTCCGCCTTCGGTCCTGACAAAGTCTGTTCGTGCCAGAAGACAACGCCAGCCGAATAGTCTTCGATGCGTCCAACGGCGATGAACCCTTTGCGGACGCGCCGCTCGTTCGTCCCCGGCACCGTGTACTCCTGAAAATACGCGTAGAGCGATGGAGTTGCATCCTGCACGATCACTTTGGCCTGAATCCACTCGTCCAGTGTTTTCGCGGCGCGCGTGTACACGTTGTCCTCGGCTGTGTCTTCAGGGCGCGATTTTCCTTTCTCGATGGGAATCAAATTGTATGGGCTTGCCGCCGCGTATTTTTCCGCCATGGCCGGCGTGATCTTGTCATAAGGCTGCGTCAGCACCTTGGCCGGCTCCACGAGTTTCGTGTTGTACCGGTACGCTCGAAACGGAAAAATCTCTGCCATTCGCGCTTCCCCCTGCGTGAAAATCCTGCTTACAAAAAATGTTTACGCGTACGTTTCCGATTCAATCTTCTCAGAGACTTTGCTCGCGGAAAACGCAACTGCCTATATTACAATTAATATTTCGCGGAGGGCCGCTAAAGATTTTAGTAGGACAGCCACTCTTGGCTGTCCGCTTTTGTAGCAGCAAAGTGGCGCCCGGCAAGCAGTCCGTCGCAAGTGAGCGGGATAGAGAGCGACTGTCGCCCGGTGGCAAAAAATTGAATCATCACAAAAGAATCATGGGAGACCCCATCACCAGTTTCTCCGAAGTCCGCGCGCTGATCTTCGACTTGGACGGCACGCTGATCGATTCCAAACTCGACCTGGCCCTCTCCGTCAACGCAACGCTTGCAGAACTGGGCCGAGATCCGTTGCCGCACGACCAGATTTTCAGCTACGTGGGACAAGGCGCGCCGGCACTCATCGCGCGAGCCCTGGGCAGCGACGCCTCCGAACAAGATTGCCTGATCGGCCTGGAATTCTTCATCAAGTATTATTCCGCGCACAAACTCGACAACACCGTCTTGTATCCCGGCGTTCGCGAAACGCTCGACGCGCTTAAAGGCATGCCGATGGCTGTCTACACCAATAAACCCGTACGCGTCAGCCGCAGCATTATCCAGGAACTAGGCGTCGCCAGCCATTTTCGCCATGTGTATGGCGGCAACAGTTTCGAGCGGAAGAAGCCGGACCCGATGGGCGTCGAATCGATCCTGCGCGAATTCGGCGCGGCCCCCGAGCAGGTGATGATTGTCGGCGATTCCGAAGTCGATGTTCAAACCGCGCGCAATGCCGGCACCTGGGTCTGCGGCGTCACCTACGGATTTGGCAGCCACCTCCTCGCGGAGTATCCGCCGGACCTGCTCGTCGATAATCTTACCGAGTTGCTTCCGCACCTTTCTGGACCGCCAGTCCGGGCGCCGCGTTAGCAGTACCCGATCGAGTCCGCAGCTGCCGTTACAACTGACAAAATAGACTTTTGTCAGTACCCCCTGAGTTATACTCTGCCAATTCCGACTAGGCGGGAGTTCATGGCGATTGTCCCTGGCAGACGTCTAGGGCCTTACGAAATACTCTCCGCTATCGGTGCGGGCGGAATGGGCGAAGTGTACAAAGCCCGTGACACACGCCTCGATCGAATTGTCGCGATAAAAGTTTTGCCCGCTCATCTCGCCGACCGCGCGGAATTGCGCGAACGCTTCGACCGCGAAGCAAAAACGATCGCCAGCCTGAATCATCCCCACATCTGCACGCTGTACGACACAGGACATCAAGACGGCATTGATTTTCTTGTGATGGAATACCTGGAAGGCGAGACGCTCGCACAGCGATTGCAGAAAGGTGCGCTGCCGATCCAGCAGGTAATGCAGTTCGCGATAGAAATTTCCGACGCGCTGGACAAAGCGCATCGCACAGGTATCACTCACCGAGATCTGAAGCCCGGCAATATCATGCTCACGAAATCCGGCTCCAAGCTTCTGGACTTCGGCCTGGCCAAGTTGCGGCAAGAGGCCGCCCCCGCCACTCCGCTTTCCCAGCTTCCTACCGTTGCCGAACCGGTCACGGTCCAAGGCACGATCCTCGGCACTCTGCAATACATGGCCCCGGAGCAAGTGGAAGGAAAGACGGACGAGATCGACGCGCGGACGGATATCTTCGCGTTCGGCGCGGTGATCTACGAGATGGCGACCGGCAAGAAAGCCTTCGAAGGCAAGAGCCAGGCCAGCTTGATCGCCAAAATTCTGGAGGCGGACCCGCCGCCGATTTCCTCGCTCCAACCGATGACGCCGCCCGCGCTGGAACGCGTCGTGAAGACCTGCTTGGCAAAAGACCCCGATGACAGGTGGCAAACAGCCCGCGATCTGACGCGCGAGTTGAAGTGGGCCTCCGAAAGTAGCGACCACAGGGACAAAGTCGCAACAGTGGCGCCGGCAAGAGGGGCCAGGCTTTGGCTGCCGTGGCTAATTCTCGGTGCTTTGGTGGTAATCGTGACCGTGGGGGCGATTTGGTGGCGAAACTCCAGGCCGTCCGAACCCACGATGTATTTCCGCGGCCCGATGTCGTTTTCGGCCCGTGACATGGCCGTGTCTCCGAACGGCCATACGATTGCGGCGACTGGGTACAAAGAATTACCGCGCAAAAGCGTGATCTGGATTTACGAACTCGGATCGCAAGATGCTAAGCCCCTTGCGGGTACGGAGGGTGCGAGTTTTCCATTCTGGTCGGCGGACGGAAAGTCTCTCGGATTCTTTGCCGATGGAAAACTAAAGAAACTGGACCTGGACGGCGGACCCGCGCAGGCGCTGTGCGATGCTCCGTCGGGCCGGGGAGGAACGTGGAATCGGGACGGCGTAATCCTTTTCACGCCAAGCGGCCAGTTGGGCGGCGGGCTGTATCGAATCTCGGCCTCGGGTGGTACGCCAACACCTGTCAGCTTACCGGATGCGAGCCGTGGGGAGGGTAGCCAGCGCTGGCCGATGTTTTTGCCCGACGGAAAGCATTTTTTATACATGGCGTTCAATGTCTCGATCCAGAGCGACTCCAACGCGATCTTCGTGGGTTCGCTGGATTCCAAAGAAAAAAGACTCGTAACGAAAGCGACGGCCAATGCCGGCTACGCCGCGCCAGGCTACCTGTTGTTTTACCGTGATAAGACGCTCTTGGCCCAGCGCTTCGATCCCGGCAAATTCGAACTCCGGGGAGAACCCGTGCCGATTCTCCCTGATATCCAGTATCTAGCACGAGTCGGGCGGGTAGGTTTTTCAGCGACCGATAGCGGCCTGCTGGTGGCGCAGAACAGCGGCGCAGTCTCTTTTTCGCAACTCATTTGGTTCGATAGAAAAGGAAACCAGATTAGTATGGTGGGCAAGCCCGATTTGTACTCCAACGTGTCCTTAGCACCCGACGGGAAATCGGTGGCCGTAGACAAGACCGACTCAGCCAACCAGAACACCGATGTGTGGATTTACGAACTGCAAGGCGATACCGCCAAGCGGATAACTTTCGACCCCGCCGTTGACGCGATGGCGATCTGGAGTCCGGATGGCTCGCGGTTGGTCTTTTCCTCCAGCCGCCAGAACGTTTTTAACCTGTATATGAAAGCCGCCGATGGCGCGCAAGAAGAAAAGCCAATCCAGCGCGTGGACGCCGACGAATACCCCAGTGATTGGTCAAGAGACGGAAGATATATCCTCTTCAACCGGGGCCCCGAGATTTGGATTCTAACACTCCCTGAGATGAAAAGCGCTCCGTTCCTGAAAACGTCTTCGACCCTCAGGAATGGCCGTATTTCACCAGACGGAAAATGGGTGGCGTATGCCTCCAATGAAACCGGAAAGTGGGAGGTTTACGTGACCTCCTTTCCGGCGGCGCAAGGGAAGTGGCAAGTCTCAAGCGGTGGAGGAGAGCAGCCGCGATGGCGGGGCGACGGCAAGGAACTGTTCTACATTTCTTCCGATGGCAAGGTTATGTCAGTGCCGGTGACGGAGGGAGCGAATTTCGACGTGGGCGCTCCAGTTCCACTCTTCCAGGCAAATCCGCGGGAGACTGTCGCAACGTCGGAGTTTTTGTTCTATGACGTGAGTAAGGACGGCCAGAGATTTCTGATCAACACGGAAGTCACGCAGACAGAGGTCGAGCCCATGACCGTTATTTTGAACTGGGCCGCAAGATTGAACAAATGATGCTTTCCGCCGGCGCAAAACTCGGTCCGTACGAAATTCTCTCCGCTATCGGTGCGGGCGGAATGGGCGAGGTTTACCGCGCCCGCGATACGCGTCTCGATCGAACCGTCGCGATAAAAGTCTTGCCTGCGCATCTCGCCGGCAGCGCTGCTTTGCGTGAGCGGTTCGAGCGCGAAGCCAAAACGATTGCCAGCCTGAACCATCCGCACATCTGCACGCTTTACGATACCGGCCATCAAGACGAAATTGATTTCCTGGTGATGGAATACCTGGAAGGCGAAACACTCGCGCAGCGGTTGCTGAAAGGTTCGCTGCCGATCCAACAGGTATTGCAGTATGCGATTGAAATCTCCGACGCTCTCGACAAGGCGCATCGCAAAGGCATCACCCACCGCGATTTGAAGCCCGGCAACATCATGCTCACTAAGTCTGGAACGAAGCTGGTGGACTTCGGTTTGGCGAAGCTGGCGCAAGAAGCAACTCCAGCGACTCCCGAATCGCAGCTTCCGACGATGAAGAGCGGCATCACGGGCGAAGGAACGATCCTGGGCACGCTGCAATACATGGCCCCTGAGCAGGTGGAAGGCACCGCCGTCGATGGGCGCACGGACATCTTCGCCTTTGGCGCGGTCGTCTACGAAATGGCGACGGGTAAAAAGGCCTTCACCGGCAAGAGCCATGCCAGTCTGATTGCCGCCATACTGGAACGGGACCCGCCAGCGATGACTACCCTTCAGCCCATGACGCCGCCGGCGCTCGATCGCGTGGTGAAAAAATGTTTGGCCAAGGAGCCGGAAAAAAGATGGCAGGCGGCCAGCGATGTCTGTGACGAGCTGAAGTGGATCGCCGAAGGCGGCTCGCAAACCGGAATGCCGGCACTTGCGGTCGCCAGCCGCAAGAGTCCCCTGGCCGATGCGCGCCTTGCTTGGCTAGTCGCTGCCATTCTTTTCCTTGCGGTATTGAGTTTTGGATCTTTCGCCTATTTCAAGCGCCCTCCCGAACAGGCGCGAGCTGTCCGCTTTACCCTTTTCCCGCCAGACAAGTGGAGCTTGGCCGGACAAGGCGCGGTGACCACGGGAGCGACGGCTCCTGTCATGATTTCGCCCGATGGCCGTCAGATCGCATTCGTGGCAGTGAGCGCGGAAGGTAAGACTCTTCTCTGGGTCCGCTCGCTCGACACGCTCGCTGCGCAGGCGCTAACTGGGACCGAGGGCGCCTCGGCGCCTTTCTGGTCGCCCGACGGTCGCACTCTTGGGTTCTTCGCGGGAGGAAAGCTCAAAAAAATTGACGTGTCAGGCGGTCCTCCGATTACCTTGTGCGATGCGCCGGACAATCGTGGCGGAACATGGAATCGAGACGGACTGATTGTTTTTGCTCCGACTAATACTTCGGTGCTCCAGAAAGTGTCCGCGTCTGGGGGCGTGCCCGCGCCCGCTACAGTGCTCGGTCAAGGAGAGTTTGGCCATATCCGACCGAGCTTCTTGCCCGACGGACGGCACTTTCTCTACAGTACGATCGCACCGCGTCCAGGTTTGGGAGGGCCGATTTACCTGGGATCGCTCGACTTGGCCGAACGGAAAGCGTTGTTCAACGCCAATTCAGCAAATGCCCTCTTTACCCAGGGTTATCTTCTCTTCTTGCGCGAGACCACGCTCATTGCACAGCCCTTTGACGCGCGGCGCCTCGTGTCGGCGGGCGATGCGTTTCCGATTGCCGAACGGATTCGGACAAGTACGTCCACGCAGCCGTATGCGTACTTCTCCGCGTCTGAGAATGGGGCGCTGGTGTATCAAACGGGAGCGGAAACGGCCAACTCTCAGCTGCTTTGGTTTGACCGCACGGGCAAACAGATCGGCGAGCTTGGAGATCCGGCCGCCTACAGTGCCCTGGAACTTTCTCCGGACGGCAAGCGGGCTTCCGTCAGCATTGCTGATGAAGCCGGGAAGGGGCAGGACATCTGGCTTTACGACGTGGCGCGCGGCCTGCGAACACGCTTCACATTCGGCCCGGGAAACACTTCCGCGTCGCTCTGGTCACCCGATGGCAGCCGCATCGTTTTCAACTCACGCCGAAAGGGTTCCTTTGACCTGTATCAGAAGGCCTCCAGCGGGGCCGGCAGTGAAGAAACGCTGCTTCAGGACAATCTCGACAAATATCCCGATAGCTGGTCTCCGGACGGCAAATTTGTTCTCTACGAAAACCTCTCTTCTTCGAGAAGCAGCGAATTGTTTGTCTTGCCGCTGAGCGGAGATCGAAAGCCATTTCCCCTGCTGCAAACGCAATTCGGTGAGACCGACGGACAAATTTCCCCGGACGGCCGGTGGGTCGCCTACCGTTCGAATGAGTCCGGTAGAAATGAAATTTATGTTGCACCTTTTCCCGGCCCCGGCGGGAAGTGGCAGATCTCGACGGCCGGCGGATACTTTCCGCGATGGCGTCATGACGGCTCTGAGATCTTCTATCTGACGCCCGACAATAGGTTAATGGCGGCGTCCATAAACGGGAAGGGCGCTGGCTTTGAGGTGGGCGCCGTCAAGCCCCTCTTCGCGACACGCATTGTGGGTGGAGGAATTTATCAGTACGACGTGTCCGCCGATGGCCAACGCTTCCTGATCAACACAGCCCCGGAGCAAGCGACGTCGGCGCCCATCACGGTGGTCCTCAACTGGACAGCGGAATTGAAGAAATGACCATCGCGGCCGGCACGCCGAAGATGCTTTCGAGGGACGGTAACAGTTGCTTGGCCTATCGACCCCCCAATACGATGTATCATCCGACGGCCAGCGCTTCCTGAAGCTCAAGACTTCTGAGCAGGCGGAATCAGCCACACAAATCAACATCGTGCTGAACTGGTTTGAAGAATTGAAGCAGAAAGTTCCCACGGAGAAAAAGCCATGAGCTTGAATGCCGGTACGCGGCTCGGACCGTACGAAATCGTTTCCAGCGCTGGCGCCGGCGGAATGGGCGAGGTGTACAAAGCCCGCGATACTCGCCTCGATCGAACCGTTGCGATAAAAGTTTTGCCAACGCATCTCGCGGGCCGCGCGGAATTGCGCGAGCGGTTCGAGCGCGAGGCCAAAACGATCGCCAGCCTGAACCATCCGCACATCTGCACGCTTTATGACACCGGCCATCAAGACGATATCGAATTTCTGGTGATGGAATATATCGAGGGCGAGACGCTCGCGCAACGCTTGCAGAAAGGACCGCTGCCTCTCGATCAAGTGTTGCGATACGCGATCGAGATCGCGGATGCGCTGGATAAAGCGCACCGCAAAGGGATCACGCATCGCGACCTGAAGCCGGGGAACATCATGCTGACGAAGACGGGCGCGAAGCTCCTGGACTTTGGCCTGGCAAAACTGAAACAGGATGCCGCACCCGCCACTCCGGAATCGCAGCTTGCAACTTTGAAGGGCGCCATCACGGGCGAAGGAACGATCCTCGGCACGTTGCAATACATGGCGCCGGAGCAAGTCGAGGCCAAGGAAGTAGACGCGCGCACAGACATATTTGCGTTTGGCGTGGTGGTCTACGAGATGGCGACGGGGAAGAAAGCGTTCGAGGGGAAGAGCCAGGCCAGCCTGATGGCGAAGATTCTGGAGACGGACCCTCCCCCGATGACATCGCTCACGCCCATGACGCCGCCGGCGCTGGATCATGTCGTCAAGCGGTGCATGGAAAAAGATCCGGACGAGCGCTGGCAATCGGCCAAAGATATTTGCGAACAACTCAGGTGGATTTCCAACAGCGGCTCGCAAGCGGGAATCACTGCCGCAGCCGCGCCGGAGCAAAAACCAAGAAAGTACCAAATGCTGGCTGCAGGTTCAGTCGCCATTGCTATTGCGGTGATTGCCGCAGCGGTGTTCTACATGCGCCGCACGCCGACGCCCTCAGAAAAGCAATCCGTCCGCTTCACGGTTGGGCCGCCGGTGAAAGGATCGTTTTCCACGGGGAACATGGCCGAGAGCGCCTTCAGTGTTTCTCCCGACGGAACCAAGCTGGCGTTCGTGGCTGCGGGAGCATCGGGTGTGCGCCAAATCTGGATCCGCGCGTTAAACTCAGCGGAGGCTCAGGCGGTTCCGGGAACGGAAAATGGATCCTTGCCCTTTTGGTCTCCGGACAGTCAGTTTCTGGGATTTTCCGCTGATGGGAAACTGCGAAAGACCTCCCTATCCGCAGGAGGTACGCCCGAAACTTTAGCCGAGACTGCTCAGACAGGGGGTAGCTGGAACCGTCAAGGCGTAATTCTATTTACTTCCCCCAACGGGCTCGTTCGCGTCTCGGAGTCCGGTGGCGCGGTCACGCCAGTCACGACGCTGGATGCCTCCCGGGGCGAAGATTACCATGACTACCCCCAGTTTCTGCCCGACGAAAGGCACTTCTTATATTTTGCGTCCTGCACGAAACCGGAAAATAACGCCATTTTCGTGGGCTCCCTGGATTCCAAGGAACGAAAGCTGGTCTTGAACGCCAACTCGAATCCCGTTTACGTTTCTCCCGGCTATTTGCTATTTGGCCGTCAAGGGACGCTGATGGCGCAACCTTTTGACGCCGATCGCTTTCAATTGTCGGGCGAAGCCATTCCGGTCGCGGACGATGTTCTGACAAACCAGTTCGGCAGCTTGGCGATTTTTGCGGCTTCCGACAATGGCGTGCTCGCCTATCGGGGCGGAACTGGAACGCTTCCGAAGAGCCTCGCCTGGGTGAATCGAGATGGAAGGGAACAATCAATTCCCGCGCCGCCTCACAATTATGTCTTTCCGCGGATTTCCCCGGACGGGCAGCGCATTGCCGCGGGGATCGAGGAACGGGAAAGTCAGGTCTGGATTTACGACATTTCCCGCGACGCACTCGCGCGTTTGACGTTTGAAGCATCGCCCAATGTCGATCCCGTCTGGACCCCCGACGGGAAGCGAATCGTTTTCAAGGGAAAGGGGAACCGGCTCTACGGGCAGCCCGCCGACGGCAGCGGAACCGTGGAGGAGCTGGCGACCGGGGACATCAGCCGGAACGCCGTCCCCTTGTCCGTATCGCCCAACGGGCAGGAGCTCGCGTTTTCGGAAGATCGGCAAACCAGGAGCATCTACATCCTGTCCTTCAAGGATCGGGCGCCGCGCCTTTTCGACCAGAGCCCGTCGTACGAATCCGCGCCTCAGTTTTCTCCCGACGGCCATTGGATCGCCTATATCTCGCCCGAATCCGGCCGCAATGAAGTGTACGTCCGGCCCTATCCCGGCCCGGGCGGGAAGTACCAGATTTCGACCGAGGGCGGCACCGAGCCAATGTGGAATCCCAAGGGCCGCGAGCTGTTTTACCGGGACCGACAAAAAATGATGGCGATCGAATACATGACGACGCAGGCGGCATTTACCGCCAGCAAACCGAAAGTGTTGTTCGAAGGGCCCTACACGCCTTCCCCCAGGTCGTCCCCTGACTACGACGTGTCTCACGACGGCCAGCGCTTCCTGATGCTCAAGGCCTCCGAGCAGTCGCCCGGGCAGATAAACGTCGTGCTGAACTGGACCGCGGATTTGAAGCAGAAAGCTCCCGCAGGGAATAAGTAATGGCGCTGGCTTCCGGCACACGTCTCGGCTCGTACGAAGTCGTCGCCCCAATTGGCGCGGGCTGGAAGGGATAAGTTACTGCTCGCGCCATCTGGGCGGCGCAAAATCACCACACGTTCGATTCAATCCTTCTTCAAATCTCATATACCTATACGGAACAGCTGATCTCATGATTTCGGATGTTTCCGAATCACGCCCTTGTTGTGGCGTGCATCTAAACACTTGGCTCGACGCAACTGGTTTCCGGGCGTTTTTTTCTGTACTCTGAATAGAGCGTGCCCCCTGGGCGGCTTTACGGCGTCTATATCCGCATGCTGGAGAGGATCGGTGCGACTAGGCTTCGCCGCTCCGAACGAATTCATTGTTAAGGACACGCGCAAAGTTCGCTCGTTTCGCTTCCGTTGCGCCGCTGCTGGCGGCGGTGCTGGCGCTTGCTTCTTTGGGATCGGCGCAGCAATCCAAGCCCTCCAAGAAAAAAACTAAACCTCCGGCGGCTCCCGCGGCGCCGGTTGCGGTTGCCGTTCCATTTCGTCCGGGGGAAATTCTCGAATACCGCGTCCTGTTCTCGAAATACGCGGTGAACGCCGCCAAGATCGAAACCAGCGTTGTCGAGCAGCGCAATTTCTTCGGGCGCCCCGCGTGGCATTTTCGCGCCATCGCGCACACCATGGATACCACGCGCGCGCTGTTTGCCATTGACGACCAGTTCGACTCTTACACCTCCGCCGCCAATTTGTTTTCCCTGCAATACGAGATGTATCTGCACGAACAAGGAAAGGCGCAAACGAATTTGTACCGGATGACGGGCGACAGCGATCCCGCCCCGCCCGATGTCACGGCGGTTCGCGTGGTTCCCGGAACGCGCGACGCGATCAGTTTTCTATTTAATTTGCGCGCCGCGGATTGGCAACGCACACCGGAGCTGCGCGTGCCCGTATTCGATGGCCGGCGTCTCTATGATGTCGTCGCGCGGATCGATACGCCGCAAGGAACCGTCACCGTGCCTGCCGGGAATTTTCCCGCTTTTCGCGTCGCCCTTCATTTGTTCGATCACGGTAAGGAACTGACCGACACGCGTTTTTGGCTGTGGATTACCAAGGACTCGGCCCACACACCGGTCCTCGTCGAGGCGGAAATTCCATTCGGCACAGCGCGAATCGAACTCACGCATTTGCCTTGAGTAGCACGGGCTTCAGCCTGTGGGGTTTGGTCATTGCAAAGACGAACCCCCCCCACAGGCTGAAGCCCGTGCTACTAAGACCTCAATCGTTGTCTGAATTGACGGACGAAGGTTCGGGCACGACCCAATCTTCCGGCGGGAAAGAAATCTGCCAAAAATCCGGGCAAGGCTTTAGAAATTCGACGCCGATCTGCGCTTTGCCTTCGGACGTCGGACCCAAACTCGCCACCCGGCAGGCTTGCTCTGCCTTGGTGGCGCGGTTCGTCAGCCGAAGCTTTTGACCTTTTGCCACTTTGGCCTTCAGGGCGATAAGCGCCCCGTGCGCGTTCACAATGAGGGTATGCGTTTCTTCTTCAAAGGACGTAGGTTTTGGACCGTCGTCCGTGCGCACGATGACACGCAGGCTCAGGATCACACGTTGGCTGCGCCGGCGGGTCGAGTCGGGGCCGCCTAGGAATGGACTCCCACTGGACATGTGAGTCTATGCTACGGGAGCTTCCCAATTGAAACAACGATAGGCAAGAATATTGGTTTCAATAAGTAACGGGTTCGGAAGGGCAGCGGAAAGCCCAGGCTCGCGCCGTTAGACCAGGACGATTTTATTGCGATGCCGCGCGATGCGGCGCGTGGCGTTGCGCGAGTCGACCACCAGTTGCGAGGACTCGACGATCATCGGGTAATCGTAACTGGTGTGATCGGTGGCGATGAGCACGCAGTCGTAAGCGGCCAGCGACTTGCTGTCAATCGGCACGGACTTCATCCCCTGGAAATTGTAGTGGCGCAGCTTGGGAATCTCCGGGAAATGCGGATCGTTGTATTCCACCTTGGCGCCGCGGACGGTGAGTTGTTCGATGATCTTTAACGACGGCGACTCGCGCATGTCGTCCACGTCCTTCTTGTACGCCACGCCCAGGACCATGACTCGCGAACCCTTCAGGGATTTTTGCCGTTCGTTCAATGCGGATGCAACCGAATCCACCACGTGATACGGCATCGCGGTGTTGACTTCGCCGGCCAGCTCGATGAAGCGAGTCGCAAAATCGTATTCTCTCGCTTTCCAGGACAGATAATACGGATCCACGGGAATGCAGTGGCCGCCGAGGCCCGGCCCCGGATAAAACGGCATGAAGCCAAACGGCTTCGTCGCCGCCGCATCAATCACTTCCCAGATGTCGATCCCCATGCGCGTGGCCAGCATTTTTAATTCATTGACCAGGGCGATGTTCACGCACCGGAAAATATTTTCGAGCAGCTTGGCCATCTCGGCCGCCTGCGTCGAGCTTACCGGCACAACCTTGGCCACGATCTGCGCGTACAGCGCGCAGGCCGCGCGCCCTGACGGAGGATTCACTCCGCCCACGACCTTTGGGATTTGCGCCAGGCCGTATTGCTTGTTGCCCGGATCTTCGCGCTCGGGCGAAAACGCCAGAAAGAAATCCGTCCCGATCTGATCATTGTCCGGACCGTGCGCGACCGGGCACTTCATCCCAGTCTCTTCCAGCACCGGCAGCACCAGTTCCTCGGTCGTTCCCGGATAGGTCGTCGATTCCAGCACCACCAACTGGCCCCGCTGCAGATGCGGGCGAATCGCCTGGGCCGTGGCCTGCACGTACGAAAGGTCCGGCTCGCGCCGCTGATCGAGAGGCGTTGGCACGCAAATGATGATCGCGTCGACTTCCGCGAGCCGCGAGAAATCAGCGGTCGCGCCGAAATGTTTGGATTGCACGAACTGTTGAATTTTGTTTTGCGGAATATGCTGGATGTAGGTTTGTCCGCGGTTCAGCTTTTCGACTTTTGCCGGGTCGGTGTCAAACCCGGTCACGCGATGCCCGGCTTCGGCAAACCGCAGTCCCAGCGGCAGTCCCACGTATCCACACCCGATAATTCCGACGCGGAGCTGCGCGCCCTTGAAGTATTCCGGCTTCCGATCGGTAGGCATCGCTGTCTTTTTCAACTCCTGTAGAGTTTCCATTCAGGTCATCCTCGAGCCGAATATAACAACTTTCCAATCGGCGCAATACCCGCTCGCCGCGACTCTGTGCCCAGTTGCTAATCACGAATGGGGCACATCTGTCCGGCGAATGCAAATCTCAAGGCGTCGTGACACTGCGCTTTTGGTAACACAGCAGGATCAGATCGGCTCGGCGGCGGACGCCGAACTTGTTGAGCAAATTGGAAACGTGAAATTTCACGGTTCGCTCGGAAATATTGAGCTTGCTGCCGATCTCTTTGTTGGCCAGATTCTCCAGCAGGGAATTCAGAACTTCCTGCTCCCGGCGGCTCAAGTCCGCCGCGGTGTCCACTTTCAGGCGGCGGCTGTGCGATCCGGCCAGGACCGAATCGACAAACCCCGAAAGCACGGAGCGGGGAACCCAGAACCCGCCGGCGGCCACCAGCGGAAGCGCGCGTGGCAGTTGCTCCCGCGCTTCGCCGTAGCTGAGCAATCCCTTCGCGCCCATCTGCAGCAGCGAGTAACTTTCCGTGGCGTCAAATTTTTCGGCGACCACGATGATGCGCGCCTCACTGTGAGTGTCGAGGATATTGGAAAGCAGCGCCCCGGCCGCGGGCTTGGCCACATGCGCGTCCACCACGTAAACGGTGGCCTTGGGAATCGGCAAATGCCGCAAATCCGGCCCCAGCGTCGATTCCAAATGCCTCGAAATCGTTTTGAACTCGGGATTTCCGAGCACGCGCTCGAATTCGCTGAGCACCAGCGGGTGCGGCGAAAGCAGGCAAACCTGCAAGGCGTTCTTTTTGGCCGTCTTTTTCACAGACTTCGAGAGTATCGGAACCGGGAACGCGGAGCAAGGCTCGGTCCAAGGCGAGTTGCGTAGACGCACAACGGTAACTGAATGGAGACGCGGGAGGCTAATCCGGGGCGCACGGCGAGAACTCCAAAACCCCGGCCCTTTTGAAGCCGAAAGGGTCGGGCGGGTGACCCGGCCTTTGACTTTGAAGTTGGGGTGCCCCGTCCTTGACGCTTTTCAAGGGCGGGGCTTTTGACGTTGCTCTCCGACTTGGCCTCAGCGCAGGGGATCGATGCGAATCAAGCCCGGTTCTTTCTTCGAATAAAACGAGAAACTACTCCAAGGCCAGTCCCTGGGATGAGCGACAAGGTTTCTCTTCACGGGATTCATGTGCATGTAGTGGAGCTTTTCGACGAACTTGGTCTGACTCCAGACGTTGAAATCGTAGAAGCGGTACTGCCAGAATCGCGGCAAGGGTTGGAGCGAATCGCGGAAAGGCAGTTTCAGTTGCTGGGAGGACGCCCGCCGTCGCGGCTTGCGCCGCAAGCGGCGCGACACGCGCTGCTTCAGGACTTGCATGATGGTGGAAGGAGTCCCCTTGGCGGGTTCGCTGATGAGCAGGTGAACGTGGTTGGGCATGACAACGTAGCCCGCGAGCGCGAATCCGTAGCGGTCGCGCACTTCGCCCAGAATCTTTGCAAACAGATTCTTCGCGCGCGCCGAGGCAAACAGGGGCAGTCGTCGGTAGCAACTGCACGTGATGAAGTGGAGGTGGTGCAGTCCGTATCGGCGTTTCAATCCTTTGGGCATAGGTAGCCAAGCCAAAAGCCCCGCCCTTGAAGAACGTCAAGGACGGGGCACCCCAACGTCAAAATCTTAACTCGGAGTGGACGTATGGAAGTAGTATTAAAATGTGGAGCGGAGAGGATTTTGTGAAATTCAAAAAGGCGGGCCACCCGTCCCGAGATTTTCCCAGTTCAGGAAAGATTACGACCGGTACTGAGGCGCGCCTGGCCTAACGGCAGCGATAAAGACATAAGTTGGCTAGCTGCGGATCTAGCCGGACTCTGGAAGGTTAGCCGAATTCATTTATTGATCACAAACCGTCTTTTCAAGATGAGTAATCATCCAGACCACGATGCACTTAGACGGATATTGATTGACTTGAAGATAAATTGGCTTGAGGATGCGATGAGTCACATCCGAACACTCAAAGGCGAAGTACGACGATTCAACAACTCGATTGAGTAGGGGCGGGTGGCCCGGGCTTTGAATGATTTTGAACTGGTGGGTGCCCCGTCCTTCGTTGTTTGAAGGGCGGGGTTTTTGACTCGATTTCCAAGAACCGAATCAATTCATGATTCATGTGTATGTAGTGCAGCTTCCCTACGATCTTCTGGCAGGGTTCCTGTTAGGACAATGCCCCACCTCGAATTTTACTTCGGGAATGCCGAATAGTTTACTCTCTAGGTAAGGGGGGTCGAATGTCATCCAGCCAGAAAGTTCGGAGATATGCGCGCGTGCCGTTGCCGAAAGGCGCGCTTGTGGCCTGGGAGCACGCGGGCAAGCGGAAGATATCCACGGCCAGCGTTTTAGCTCTTGGGGGGCTATTTATCTCGACGCCGGAGCCTCCGCCTAAGGGAGAATTTATCCAACTGGTTCTGCAAGTTCCTGGCGGCGAGGTGCGCGCCCGCGCTTTGGTATGCGATAGCCAGCCCGGCAAGGGCATGGGCATCGAGTTTAAAGTGATGGGGCAGGAGGCGCGCGCGCGCCTGGGACAATTGATGAAGACCCTTACCAGGATATGAACCGGCCGCTTAACTCTTTCCCGGCAGACTCCTACTATCTTTAAGTTTTATCTTTGCGGGAAGGCGAACGCTTCAAACATGTCGGCGCGGGCTTTGTGATCGGAAGCGATGATTTTCAGCAGGTCGGCGACCGAGATCATGCCGCGAAAACGCCCCGATTCTTCCGTGACCACCAGGTGAAAGACGCCGTGCTTCTCCATCAGGCGCAGGCATTCATCCAGCGGGAAATCCGGCTGCACGACCAGCAGGTCCCGCGACATGATCTCCGAAACCCGCATCCAGGCCGGGCATTTGTTCTCCGCCGCCACTTTGTCCGAAATATCGCTTTGCGATACAACTCCAGCCAGTTTCCCCGCGGCATCCAGCACGCCCACGGACCGCACCTGATGATCGCGCAGGTAGCGCGCCGCGTCATGCACCGTGGTTTCGTCTCGGATCGAATACACTTCCTGCCGCGATTGAATCAAGTCCACAACTCGCATGCGCGGACCTCCTGACGCGGTGAGCTAATCCTTGAGCCGAATATAGGCGCATGCCCGTGCCCACGCAACAGGATTCGCGGTTGTGTTACCATTCTGAAACGCTCGGAATAAGCCGCAGATCATCTGCATTCCCAAATGTAAGTTGAACTAAGATGAGATTCGGCAGTTGCGCCGGGCCGATGAAGGGATTTCCGATTAGGGCCAGACTTACAGTGAGTGCCATGCCGATTGCCGAGAACGCGCGATGAACAAGGACCGCGTGAAAAAGGTCCTAGTCGCGCTGATCGTTTTTCTGGTTGCCATTCAAATTTTCCAGCCCCGGCGTACCAATCCCCCTGCGGTGCCCTCCAGATCCTTAACCGCTCACGTGCACGTCCCCGAAGAGGTTTACTCTGCCTTGATCCATTCTTGCGGAGACTGCCACTCATCCCAGACGCATTGGCCCTGGTACAGCCACGTTGCCCCTCTGTCCTGGGTAATAACCGATGACGTCAACGAAGGCCGCCGGCACATGAATTTTGAAGATTGGGAAGCGCAGGAAGACCCCAAACAAGCGAATGACCGCCTGGTCGACATTTGCGAGGAAATCAAGAAGCAGGGTATGCCGCCTTTTTCGTATCGCCTCGTGCATAAGGATATACGGCTGAAACCGCAGGAGATAGCCTCGATTTGTTCGTGGTCTCAGGCCTTTCGGGCGAATCCGGTTGGATCTGGCAGGCAGCCCTGAATGAACCGCCAAGAATCACTCTTCGGAACGTAGGTGTCGTGTATGAGAAAACATTTTCCCACCTGTTGAAATCTCCAAAAGCGTTCGGGCCATGAACCAAGCGTAGCAAGAAGGCTTATATTCATATTAAACTATTGAAAAATAAGGGGATGTGCATTCCTAGGAGTTTACGTGGTAGAGCAAGATTAAAAGCATTTCCAAAGCTAGTTTGGCTCATTGTGTGCAATTGATCAATGGGGGTGGGTATCTCTCTCCCTAATTTGACCCAGAACCGGGTGACATGGCGATCACAGCTATCTCCAAGGCAGGGTTTGGCGACCGGACGGGAAGTCTCCCGCCGACCGAGCTGATTTTCGGCCGTTCAGCCTCGATGCAGAAGGCGAGGCAGAAAATCGATAAAGTGGCCCAATCCGGAGTTCCGATTCTAATTCAAGGCGCCAACGGCACGGGGAAGGGCCTGCTGGCCAGCTTTATTCACAACCTTTCACCAAAACCCGGTGCCGCCTTCGTGAAAGTAAACTGCGCGGCGATTCCCGGGGCCCTGCTGGAAAGTGAATTATTCGGCTACGAGAAGGGCGCGTTCACCGGCGCGCACTCCGCCAAACCAGGGCGAGTGGAATTGGCCAATGGCGGGACGCTCTTTCTCGATGGCATCGATGAGATTGATATGTCGCTGCAGGCCAAATTGCTTCAACTGCTGCAGGATGGACAGTTCTGCAGAATTGGCGGACAGGAAGACCGGCACGTTCAACTCCGAGTCATCTGCGCCACCAATCGGCGGCTCGAACTGGAGATCGCGAATGGGCGGTTCCGGGAGGACTTATTTTACCGGATCAATGTAGTCAGCATCGAACTTCCACCGCTCCGTTCGCGGGCGGAAGATATTCCCGAACTGGTGGCCTACTTTTTGCAGATTCACCGAGCCCGGCACAACATGCAGGCCAAGCCCCTTTCACCCGCTGCTCTCCAGTTGCTCTCCAGGCATTCTTGGCCGGGCAATATTCGCGAGTTGGAAAACCTGATTGAACGATACGTAATCCTCGGCTCGGAAGACGCCATTTCCAGCGAACTCTTGAACTGGGAAAATACTCACGCAGCGCCCGAAATTCCGCTCGATGGGCAGATACACCTCAAGAAAGTGACTCGCCAAGCGGTGCACGATCTCGAGCGAAAAATCATTTTGAGCGTCTTGGAAGCCAATCGTTGGAACCGCAAACGAACCGCCAGTGCACTGAAAATCAGCTACCGCGCCTTGCTCTATAAGATTCGCCGTGCCGGCCTGCCCCGCAAACGGGGAATGAGTCATCCAGCCACCGAAATAGTTGGTCCCACAGAGACTGACGAATAACCAATTTGGGATAAGCTCGTTTGGAAGCGCGACTCGAGATCTCTTAAGCAAGGAACGATGGCCGTCGGAGCAGGGGGTTCGATTGGCGAATTGTTGAAAAGTAAGGGAATATTGTGGAAATCGGCTTCCACGTACCAAAAATCCACCCAATATCTGTTGGATGAAGCAAAACTTTCTGACGAAAACATATCTCTCTTATTATGTGAATGTTATGGATGGAGCGTTCGACCCTCGAACTGATGAGGGAAATATATTGCCATATTGTGGTACCCGGGGACATCACATCCCGTTTGCAACTAGGCCGCTGATCACATCCCTTGCTCGCTGCTAACTTAAACTCACGCAAAGACTTAATTTGATTCCGAACATTCTGGTCCGGCAGGTTGGGGCATGGCCCGTACTTTGCTCTATGCACAATAGCCACATGTGTGGGCTGTACATCTTCAGTCTTTGGTCTGACTAAAGAGGTGGAATGCCAACTCGGGCGGACGAAAATCTTATAACAGTAGGGGCGCCTGATTCTCGGGCTCGCACCTACCAGTACTTCGTCCATGGCGCCAGTCCAGCCATGCGGGCACTGGAGCGCACGATTGCCGACATCGCCTCAACGGACATTCCAGTTCTCCTCGTCGGGGAAAGTGGCACGGGCAAAGAAGTTGCGGCCCTTGAAATTCACCGGCTGTCCAGGCACCGGAGCGAGCCGTTTGTAAAATGCGGGTGTTCCGGATTGACGGGAGATTCGCTCTCCGCGCGCTTGCAACTCACGGAAAATGAATCTGCGGCGGAGGAAGCGAACAGCGGGTCCTTGTTTCTGGACGGGATCAATCACCTGGAACCGGCCGCACAGGGACGCCTGCTTCATCTTCTTCCCGACAGCAGCGGCACGCCGCCTCCAGGCTGCCACAGCATGCGCGTCATCTCGTCGACCACGCGAAACCTTGAAGAGGAGATGAAGAGCGGGCGATTCCTGGAGGAACTCTACTACCGGATCAACGGAGTTCACTTGCGGTTGCCGCCTCTGCGGGATCGAAAGGAAGATATTCCCGCGTTGCTGGAATTTTTCTTCAAGAAATATGCATCTCTTTTTGAGCGGCCCGAGCCGAATCTCAGCGAATCCACAGTGAGTTTGCTGATGCGGCATGCCTGGCCGGGAAATATCCGCGAGCTGGAAAATGTCGCGCGAAAAATCGTGGCGCTGGGAGATGAACACCTTGCAACTCACGACCTTACGGTTGAAAATGGGGCCAAGGCGCGCGACCCTCTCCCTGACGCCTTGAAAATTCCCGAGAAAGGCGCTGCGCACATTCCGACGGGTTCACTGAAGGACGCGGCCCGGGCTGCTTCGCGAGTGGCCGAGCGGGCCATGATTCTGAACCAACTCGAGCGGACGCACTGGAACCGGAAAAGAGCGGCGCGAGAGCTGCAAATCAGCTACAAAGCGTTGCTCTATAAATTGAAGCAGTTGGGTCTGGACGGTTCCGACCGCCCGGAGGAGCAATGAGGAGGTCCGCAATGAACCGAACAATTCTTTTTTGTGCCGCGTTGATTTTGCTGGCAAGCGCAGCGAACACGCGGGCAGCGTTCCAGGACAAGAAGGCCGGCAAGCCAGATTCGTCCGTGGCTACAGCGAAGAACGATGCTTCCGCGGAAGACGAAGCCAAACATACAGTCGTTCCTGCCACGACGGACCCGGCGTACGTCATCGGCTCGCAAGATGTGCTCGACATTAATGTCTGGAAAGAGCCGGACATGACGCGCATCGTGCCGGTACGCCCTGACGGGAAAATTACGTTGCCGCTCATCAACGACGTGCAGGCGGCCGGCTCGACGCCGCAGCAACTGGCCGCGAGCGTGACCGAGAAATTGCGCAAGTACATAACGGAACCTCAGGTCACCGTGATCGTCACGCAGATCAACAGCCAGCGCGTCTTTGTGATGGGCGAAGTGCTTCGCGCCGGCGCTTTCCCACTCGTTCCCGGCACGACCGTTTTGCAGGCGCTCGCGAATGCCGGCGGATTTACGACCTTTGCCAACGTGAAAAAAATTCACGTGATGCGGATGGTCAACGGGAAACCCACGGAACTGCCCTTCAATTACCGGGAAGTCGTCAAGGGTGGCAATCCGGAACAAAATATCAAGCTGGAGCCGGGCGACACTGTCGTCGTCCCGTAATAGGTGAAAACATGAAATTGCGAATGACAAACTGGACCCTCGTTGCCGTTCTGGTGCTTTGCACTACTGCGGCATTTGCGCAGGACCAAAAACAGGACACGTCGCCGATCGATCCCAATGCTCCGCTTCAACCCCTGGATACGGCCCCGACCGGCGGGAACGCGAATAAACCGCCAGTTGGCGCGGTTCGCGGCGTGGAGATGCCATTCGATACCCAGTCCTACGACCCGGCGCAGGTTACACCGGACACGAATACGCTTGCCGGAGCGGAGCCTTTCACTCTGGGATCGCTGCAGCACACCCGCAACACTTTCGACCCCACCATTACGGTTTCACAAATCGGGCAAACTACCCCCGGCAAGGGGGGCCAAACGGTCCTGACGGGCGTATCCGTGGCCAGCGCAAGTCTGAATTTCAATCGCAACTGGAGCGGGTATCACTTTTCCACGGTTTACAACGGTGGTGAAACCTTCAACCTGGGCTACGGTGCGGCATCGGGCTTTTTTGGCCAGACCGCTCCACACTACCAATATCACGATCTGACCGTTACTCAGGAGGCCGCATGGGCCCGGTGGCACGTTCTTCTTCGCGATGATTTTACAGCCACCCCGGGAGCCGCGTTTACCAGCCAAGGCATGGGAGGACCCGGACTGACTTCTCAATTTTCCTCCCTGTTGGGGACTTCCCTGAACAGCTTCGGGCAGCAGTTCCAGCCAGCCGAAACGATCAACACCAGCGAAGTCATGCGCTACCGGAACTCGATTCTCGGCCAGGCGGAATATTCCTTCAGCCGGAGGTCGGCGTTTACTTTCTCCGGTTCGTACGGCTTGCTGAATTTTGCCACCACCGGGTTTTTCAACAGCACCATGGTGGGCGGGCAGGCGGGCTACGATTACCTGCTCGATCCTTCGGATTCCTTCGCCATCCTCGCAAGCTACGGAAGGATTAGTTACACGGGTACGGGGATTTCCTCGACCGGGACCTCCACGATTGGGACCGGGAACTCCGTACAGGACTATGTGGGCGCACTGGCCTACGGAAGAAAAATCACCGGCCGTCTGGCGTTCCAAGTCGCCGCGGGGCCGCAGGAAATTCAATTTACCGGCGCCGGAGGGGTCGGTGATTTCCATACCTTGTTTGTGTCGATCAACAGCGCGCTGACTTACGAGCGGCGCCGGAGCGGCCTCGCCTTCAGCTACACTCGCGGGCTGACCGGGGGATCAGGCGTGTTCCTCGGAGCGACGAGCAATACATTTTCCGCCTCAGCGCACCATCAATTCACGCGCTCCTTGACGGGAGGCATCAACGCCGGGTACGCAATGAACGACAGTCTTCCCCAGGCCGGCGTCGCGACTACGAAATTCGACAACTGGTTCGTCGGCGCGAACCTTGGCCGTCGGGTCGGTCAGCACGTGCAGGTCAATTTCAATTATGGCGCGACGGAACAAAACAATCCCGCTACGTGCCTAGTGGCCAGTTGCGGTGGAACTGGTCTTCAACAAACGGTTGGATTGTCCATCAACTGGCATCTGCGCCCGGCCGGTTAGGGCGACTGCAAATTCGATGTATAGGAATACGGGAAGTTCAGCGATCGTGGTTGGTATTCTGTCCCTGAGGTTTTTGAATGTATAAGAAGTTTTTCGGACTCAAAGAGAATCCGTTTAACGTCAATCCGGACCCGCGCTATCTCTACCTGACGCCGAACACGCAGGAAGCGCTGGCCTGCTTGACCTACGGAATTGAAACGCGCAAGGGCTTCATCCTGCTGACCGGCGAAGTCGGGACAGGGAAGACCACCCTGATTAACAAGTTGCTCGAATGGCTGCACAAGGAGCGCGTTTTCACCGCCTTTGTCTTCAACCCGCGTTTGAGCGTCTCGCAATTTCTCGATTTCATGATGGCCGACTTCGGCATCCCGTGCGAATCGAACCAAAAGGGGCAGATGCTGCTGAAATTAAATCAGTGGCTGCTCGACCGGTATCAGGCCGGGGAACGCGCCGTCCTGGTCGTCGATGAGGCGCAGAATCTTTCGCCGCAAATGCTCGAGGAAATCCGGTTGCTGACGAATCTTGAAACTTCCACCGAAAAACTTTTGCAGATCGTTCTTGCGGGCCAGCCCGAGCTCGAACAAAAGCTCAACCAGCCGCAGCTCCGGCAACTCCGGCAGCGCATCACGCTGCGCGCCAAGACGCGCCAGCTCACACTGGAAGAGACGCAGGGATACATTCAGGAGCGCATGCGCATCGCGGGAGCGGAAAATCCCGACATTTTCAGTCCGGAAGCGGTGGCGGCGGTCCATCGGTATGCTCGCGGAATTCCAAGGGTCACGAATCTGCTCTGCGAACACGCGCTGGTGAGTTCCTTTGTGGACCAGAAGAATCCCGTGCCCGCCGAGATCGTGGAAGAAGTGGCGCGAGACTTCGATTTGCATATCGTCGACCCACTGGCGCAGACGCCCCCGCCGGCGCCCGCACCCGCACTGGCGATCCCCACCAACGGCGAGACCAACGGCGACCAGCCGCCCTTGGTCGAATCCCTCTTGCAGGCGTTGAACACCCTTGTCGACCGCCTCAACCAGGCCGAAGCCCGCGTCGACTCCCACGCCGAATCCGACACGGAACATAAGACCTGAGAATTTTTGTCTTGGTGTGTTGTTTTTGGAGTTTTTCACTCCAAAGCTCAATCAAATAAATTAAACCGGATGATGCACCACAGCGTGGAAATGCCATCGCGCCATGTGATTTTCTTGCCTTCCGCGTAGGTGCGGCCGGCGTACGATATGGAGACCTCGTAGATTCGCCAGTTGCCCTTGGAGATTTTTGCCGTGATTTCCGGCTCGAATCCGAAGCGGTCCGATTTGAGTTTGATGTTCTGCAGGACTTCCCGGCGGAAGACTTTGTAGCAGGTCTCCATGTCCGTGAGTTTCAGGTTGGTGAAGATGTCGGAGAGCAGCGTCAGAAACTTGTTGCCGGCGTAATGCCAAAAATAGTGGACACGCTGCGGTCCGCCCAGGAATCGCGAGCCGTAGACCACGTCGGCTTTTTCCTCGAAAATCGGTTCGAGCAGTTTTCCATAGTCCCTGGGGTCGTATTCAAGATCGGCGTCCTGCACCAGAACGATGTCTCCCGTGGCCGCCTCGAATCCGCTCCGCAATGCGGCTCCCTTCCCGGCGTTTTGGGGCTGAAAGAGGAAGCGGATATTTTCGAGCGACAGGCGAGCTCTGCCGTTCTGCACGGCGACTTCGCGCTTGCCTTCCGATTGCGCCTTGTCAAAATCCTCCAGCAGGCCGCGCGTGCCGTCGGTGGATTTGTCGTCGACGAGGATGATCTCCTTCTCGATCGGCGAGGCCTGCACCCGCAGCAGCACCTCCTCGATGAACGCGCGCTCGTTATAGACCGGGATTACGACGGATACCTTCATTCGAATTCACGCGACTCCATCGGGAATTTGAGTAGGACAGGCCCGCCGCGGCGGGCCTGTCTGCTTCTATTTTCGTACTTGGTCCAGCGGAGACAGGCTGAAGCCTGTCCTACTGTTTCGAACCCATGATCGATTACGGATGCAAAGAACGCAAACGAAGAATTGGATGCATGGCCGCTCTCCGGATATGGCGGCTCCCTGACATTTACTCAGGACTCGCGAGCCCGGGGATAACGTCCCAGCATCGCGTTCCACCGGATCAACAATAATTCGAGGAACATTCGGATTCCGTCCGCCGCCACGTTCACTTTCGTTGCGGAGTCATGCGACCAGCGCACGGGAATCTCCGCCACGCGCAGCCCATTGCGCTTTGCCAGAAACAGGATCTCAGGGTCGAAGCCGAAACGTTCCACGCGCTGCTGCTCGAAAATACTCCGCGCTCGCTCCATGCGAAACGCTTTGAACCCGCATTGCGTGTCGGAAAATTCAATTCCCATGATCCACCGCACCAGGCGATTGAAGAAAATCCCCGCCTGCTCGCGGATCACGGATTGGTGAACTTCGATAAGAGTTCGATCCAGCGCGCGGGAGCCAATAGCGGCGTCAAATCCTTGCTCACGCATGACAGCAAGCAGCTTGTCGGCTTCCTCGATGGGTGTGGACAGATCCGCATCGGTGAAAAGCGCGATTGCCCCTTGCGCCTCGATCATGCCGTGGCGCACGCTGAATCCCTTTCCCCGGTTTTCCCCGTTCGAGACCAGGCGCAGGCCGGGATATTTTTGCCGGCAGGCGATTACGATTTCGATAGTCCGGTCGGAAGATCCATCGTCGACGATGATGACCTCAGCCCGATAGGGCCGGGCTTGCAAATAGGCAAAGATGCAAGCGAGGGTTTTTGGAAGGCGGAATTCCTCGTTATATGCCGGGATAACGATGGAAAGGTCCAGGGTCGGCGAATTCATTTGCGATGGAGCCGCGTGAATCGCGCGGCATGCGGAACGCCTCCCAGTGGCGGGATTATATCGTCTGAAAAAGGATTCGTCTACGAAGTGTCACGAACATGCGGCGGCGGCAAACTCGAAAATTGCGTGAACCAAACCGCCTGGGACCGGCCAAATGGACCGCGCGGATGCAATGGGATGAATCGATTTTGCAGGTTCAATGTCAAATCTGGATTTCCAGACAAACGAAAAGCAGGCCACCCTTTTGGTGGAGTTGCGACTGCCTCTTGAAAAAGAAACGAAAGACTTATTGCGTGGAGGGCTCCGTGCGAATTATTTCGTAGCGCTCGATGACCGCGGCAATGCCAACACGAGAGGAGCCATTCTCCGGCCTCTTGTCGACCCGAACCACTTTGCCCATCGCGCGAATGAAAACTTCGGAACCGCGGGTCACTTCCGCGAGTAGCGTGAGCGTAATGTCAAGCTCGGCTCCCGCGCCCAGATCCTGATCAATTGTAAAGTAAACGCCGCGAGTGGAAATGTCGCGCGTCTTTCCGCTGCGCGAGGATATTTCTTTTTCCATTGGCACCCGGATAATGACCGGCAAAGACAGGTCATATCGACGAGCAGTGCGCCGCTCTGTCATCTTCTTGTTCCCCCGAACCCCTTTTTTCAGCCCGCTTCACCCACCCCGACTAAGAAAAGGGAGCAATTGAAGTTCCAAAGTGATAGAACAATTTACGTCACAAGCTAGGTCCTACCGACGATCAAAGGCAGACACGACTCTGGACGCCTCGATCTAAAGCCGTTAAGCCCCTCTGAACTGTGGACGATTGCTCCTAAACCGTTGCTCCGACGATGTGGGAGAGCCGGAGAGGCCCACATTTCACTAGTAATAAATACGTCATTGGAAATGAGAAGTTCCACTTTTATACAGGGCTGCTGAAACTTTCTCATTCTGATTCCACACCCCGGGCCGAATTGCGTTACAGGCAATACTGGAAAATTCACCGCCTTCTATGACCAATCCGTTGCACGTACTAGCCTCACTAGCTATGCCTGCCTGCCGGTGTAAGATCAGGAGGTACGGAACCTGAACTGGGAGTTCCTCCTCCATCTTTTTTATTACTCGCACGCGCTGGGCGCCCGGTATCAAGTCCGAACTGGCGAATTTTGTAGAGCAGCGCCTTGTAACTGATGCTCAGCATCTTGGCCGCATCCTTGCGGCACCAGTGAGTTTTTTCGAGAGCATCCGCGATCGCTTCCATCTCGGCTTCATCCTTCAAACTGCGCACCAGCGCTTTCAAGCCCTGTTCGCGCGCGGGCGCAGCTTCTTCTCTAGGAGAAATTCGCTGGCGCGTGGCGGACATTTCCAGCAGTTCGCGGAAGCTGCCTTCATCGTCTTCCAAAATGACGTATCGTTTCACGAAATTTTCGAGTTCGCGAAGATTTCCCGGCCAGGGATAACGCACGGCGGCTTCCAGCAAATGCTGGGAGGGAACCATGGGTTCCTTGTGGAATTTTTCGCTGTATTTCTGAAGGAAATGGCGGAAGAGCAGCGGGATTTCCGAGGCCCTCTCGCGCAGCGGAGGGACATTGATCGAGAGCACGTTGAGGCGATAGTACAAGTCTTCGCGGAGGCGTCCCGATTTCATTGCTTCCTGAATCTCCACGTTGGTGGCGGCAAGGACGCGCACATCCACGTCAATCAATTGGCGTCCGCCCAGGCGCGAAAACTGGTGGTCCTGAAGAACGTGCAGGAGCTTGGCCTGCAAATGGGGGCTCATTTCCGCGATTTCGTCGAGGAAGATGGTGCCCTTGGTGGCCTGCTCAAACTTGCCCGGTTTGGAGCGCACCGCGCCGGTGAAGGCGCCCTGTTCAAAGCCGAACAATTCGGATTCCAGCAATTCGCCGGGGAGCGCAGCGCAATTCACTTTGACGAACGCCTGGTTGCGGCGCGTCGAGCGCATGTGAATCATGCGCGCGACAACTTCCTTGCCAACTCCGCTTTCCCCATAAATGAACACGGGGACATCGACAGGAGCGATTTGAAGGATCTGCTGGCGAATTCGCACCATCTGGGGGCTGGCGGCGAGGAAACACAGGTCTTCCGTGATCGTGTCACAGTATTCGCGCAACGCTTTGTTTTCCGCGCGCAACTGCTGCTTTTGCCGGCATTTCAGCATGGCCACGTCGAGCTCGGCTTTTTCAAACGGCTTGGTCAGGTAATCTTGCGCGCCCAGGCGAATGGCCTCGACGACGGTGCCCACTTCGTTGGAACAAGAAAGCATGACCACGTTGAGGGACCGGTCAATCTGCATTAACTGCTTCAAGGTTTCGAGACCATTCAATTCGGGCATGAGAACGTCCAGGATGATGAAGTCCGGCCGTTCTCCATTTTCGATCTTCTTAATCGCTTCCGTTCCTGAGGTCACCGCTTCGACCTGATACCCGTCCACCTCGAGCAATGTGCCCAGATACTTTCGTATGCTGGGCTCGTCGTCCACTACCAGGATTCTTTCCTTATCAGCCATTTGCCCCACCTTCGTCTTGCCAGAATTCCGTTATACGTTGTCTATCGGCAGCAGGAACGTAAAGGTACAGCCCCGCCGCGGTTCGCTCTCCACCCAAATTTTGCCGCGATGCGCTTGTACCAGCCGCTTGGCAATCGCCAGCCCCAAACCCATCCCCGAAGAGGTGCGGTCCACGCGCACAAAATCCTCGAAAATTTCCTGGTGATGCTCGGAAGCGATCCCGGGACCGGAATCCGAGACGGAGACCTTGATGCAATTGGGATGTTGAGCGCGCTCGCGCCGGCGATCCTGCGTCTGTACTTCTTCGGCGGACCGCCGTTCCCAGAAGTGCAGCTCCGCGCGGAACGTGACGTTTCCGCCGGCGGGCGTATGCTTCAATGAATTGTCCAGCAGATTTGCGACCGTCTGCTGCACTTTCTGGTAATCGAATTTGAAAATGGGGATGTCGGTATTCAGAATCGTGTCGAGCCGGACGTGCTTGCGCACAAACGCTTCGTGCCAGCGCGTCGCCAATTCGCTCAGGCAATCTCGCAGATCGTTTTCGCGCAGATGCAGAACCAGCTTGCCGCTCTCCAGCGCGGAATAATTCAGGAACATCGAAACCAGGCGAACCAGGCGCTCGCAACTTTCCTTCGATTCCTGGAGAATGTCCCGCTGCTTGTCCGTCAATTTGCCGAGGGAACCCGACAGCAGTAAATCGTAGTAGCCTTTGATTACGGCGAGCGGCGTCTTCAATTCGTGCGCGGCGGACGCCAGGAACACGGTCTTCTGGCGGTTGACTTCCTGAAGCCGCAAGTACGCGGCGAGCAGATTTCGGTAGGTGATCTCCCGTTCCTGAAGCAGTTCTTGCACGGTGTGCTGCGTGGCAGTGGTCTGGCCTGTGTTGGCGCGCTTTTCCACGTCTTCGATCCGGACGACCAGCCAATCCGTTTCCGGCAGCCACTGGATGCGCGCGCGAGCCGCGCCGCCGCAGCAATCGAATTTCGAATCGATCGGATGTTCTCCACCCTCGATGCGGTTGGCAATCACGTTAGGATTGATGAGCAGCAAGTCGGAAAACAAATTGAAATGCGAGTCGATCGAAAAGCCGTGAGAGGCGAGGCTCTGCCTGCCGCGCGAGTTGGCCTGCAGAATCCGTCCAGTCCGGTCGGAAATCAAAATGGGCTGCTCCAGCAAATCGATAAGACTCGCGATCACGCTCGCCGGGATCGGTTCGTTTGCTGGCAGCTCGATGACAGGACCGCGTCTCAACAGGCTCTCCTCGGGACACTTGTCCGCTTTGTGGAAAGCGGAGAATTCCATTTGATTCACTTCGGCTTGTTAGCGGGAAACCAACCGGATACTGTCAAAACCCGACAGCGGTGTCAATGGTAAATGGGTTCTATTTTGCACAATTGTAGTAAACCTCTCGCCACCTGTGCGTGGACAGGTTGTGGAAAAGGAATTCCATGGGTCAGGAGGCAGGTGTAACCGACTGTATATAAATGACTTGTGACCACGCTGTTTTTGGCTGATTGCTGGCAATGGATGTGCTCCTCAAATGCGGGTACTAGTTCAAAAGTACTAGACTTTTTCGGAGGGAAATTACTTTCCCAAAAATTTTTTATGACAAAGAGCGAGTATGCGCTTAACCCCCGCTGAGCGCCGGCGTTCTCAACGGATTCACGTTCAAATTCCAATGTTCGTCCGAGGGACGGACGCCGCCGGATTGGAATTCCTCGACCTCACGAAGACGCTCGATATTAGCGCCACGGGTGCGTACCTTGCGACGGCTCGGTCCATACGCACCAATCAAGTCATAAATCTGACGATCCCTGCTCCGTCGTCGCCTTCCGCGACGCTACCGGCCGAAACTCCCCCCATTCAGGCGCGCGTGCGCCGCCATCGCTCCGGGGACGGATTCTATTTGGTAGGCGTGGAGTTTTTGAAGGCGCTGGATTAGTGCCGGAAAATACTCCAAAGTGAAACTGAGGTAACGGAAAATCCCCAAAGAGTATGCAAACATTTGCATCTTGCGCCCTGGTGTGCCCAGTCGATATGATCCAGCAAGGGCCGGGAAGTTCTTACTCTCTCTGGCTCAATGAATTACAAGGAAAAGATTAATCGAGCTTGTGCGCGGCCTATGGCCGTTCCCGTGCACATGCTTCTACGCACCGATCTCCACGCCCGTCCCGCGTTGGGGTATTCTGGAATTTAAACGGTAATCTTGATGGCGCAAACTGGTGACCCCAACCCACCACGTTGGTCCGCCGAGGAGTCTTTCCTCGAGCTACTGACGGACACGCTCGAAACACTGGACCGTTCCAGCCGCGGGCAATTCTTGCAGCGGCTCTTCCGTTCGATTGCCCAAATTGAAATAACGGAAACGCAAAGTCTCGATCTGTGGGAGCAGTCACTGGCGCGCAGACGTGAACTTTCCGAGAGCATCGGCAAAAGAGTCGCGCTGCAGGCAGCCCTAGTGGATGTGCTGGCATCCGCAGGCCTGTTGCGTTTGCCGATTCTGATGGAATACGAGGAACTGCGTAAGCTTCAAATTAATGCCGCGACGGATCCGTTGACGAGCCTTTATAACCGGCGCTTTTTCGACGATTACTTTGAGAAAGAACTCAACCGGTCGATCCGCTATACGCACAAGCTCGCGCTCGTTGTTTTCGACTTGCATCGCTTCAAGGAAGTGAATGACAAGTTCGGCCATCCGCAAGGTGATGCGCTGCTCCAGATGGCGGCGGCCACGCTGCGAAAATCCTTGCGTACTTCAGATTATGCATTCCGGATCGGCGGAGATGAGTTCGCGATCTTGCTTCCCCAATCCGACACGGAGCAGGCGGCCACATTGAGCCGCCGCTTGCGCGCCGCCTACGCCACATCCATCGAGCCTTTGAATCTTGGCGTTCCCCTGGCGCTCGATTATGGGCTTGCCGTCTATCCCGAAGACGGCGAGTTGCAGGAAGTTCTGATCCGCGTGGCCGATGAAAGACTTTATCAGCTCAAGAACGGGATGCGCGTCTCGGCGCCTGCACCGGCGGCTGCAACGATCCCGCAACCGACAGTCCCGGAGCCAAAGCAAAATGTTCCGCCTCCCGCGACGCCTTCCGTCGAGCCACCTCCAATTAGCGAACCGAGAAAACCGGGCATGGAACGGCGGCGGTGGGAGCGAGTAACCCTTGCGAATACGCGCGCCTATGCACTCATCGGGGAAGGAGTCGAACGCACGGCCCGCGTGGTGGATTTGGGTTATGGCGGGGTCGCTGTGGAGACTTCACGTCCGGAAGAATTCAATGACGCCTTTCACGCCGTTCTGCACGTGCCCATTCTGCCTCCCGTTCGCGTCAGCTTGCGCCGCATTTATCAAAAGCAGGGAAGCTCCGGCGCAACGCGCATCGGATGTTCCTTCGTGACCTGAACGAAGTAGGAACCCGCGCGCCGGATTCAATCTGCGATTTTTTGTTTCAAGGTGCGGGATCGAAACAGAAGCGCCTGTTGAATGCGGGCCAGTCCTAATCCCCACCGTAACTCCGCCTGTTGCGCCGAGCTGCCTTCGGCCACCAGACGAATGCTCAGGCAAAATCCGCGCCGGTTTTCGGCTGTGAAATCGCAGGAAGAGGTTCGCAGCGTGGCCCGGGCCGTATCTGTCGTGTCGCGTTCGAGGAGTTCCTTCAGGCCGGAACTGAGATCCACGTAATGTCTCCGCTCCCAATTAAGAGAAGGCTCCGCAAACACGATGGTGACCTGCGACGCAAATTCATATGCAGGGCCGGCGGAAACAGCGGCCGGCAAATCCGATTTCGTGCTAGCGCCTGCCGTGGCGAAAATCGATTCCTCGCTGTTGACGGAGCCCAGGAAATTTCGGAGCGGCAGATATTGCCGCGCCGCGGCAATCTCTTCGATCGCCATGGGGTTCGCGCGCAGGTCAAAATAGTTTTTCTCCGGCGGGAACACCGGAGCCGGCGCCTGGTCTTCGGCCTCCTCCACAATCTCGACCCGCATGGGCTAAACCCTCTCTTTCCCAAGGATTGGACGGACGCTGGCAAAATCGAGCGCTATTCGAGGCTCTGGTGCAAGCGTTCGTCGTAAGGGCTACCGAGCATGGGATCGATCTGCTGGCGGAACTGGCGTGTGTGCGCGGCGGCTACGTGCTCGTCGAAGGCTTTCTGGTTCTGCCAGACTTCGACGATGGAGATGTGATTGCCGCGCGAGATTTCCGAGCCCGCTTCCACTCGGACGAGGCCCGGATCCTTGCGCGTATCCACCACGTATTGCTGCACTAACTTTGTTCCGTCGGCAGCCTTCGGGGGAATGATATCGACGTGCGTCACGACGTAAATCCTGTCGTGCGTCGCCTGCCCCTGCGCCAGGGCGTGAGTCGCAAGGACGTAGGAGGCCAGCATTACTATAACCAACAGACATAGGAACGGCCTGCTCATGGAATCCACTTTTGACTCGATCTGCATTTTCTCCACCTCCCGGCAAGTTGGGTGTTCCATCGGTGAATCGTTCGCGCCCGAATGAGCATCCAAACGAATTCCCAGCACGCATGTATATCATGTTGGCAGGGCTCGGCGAATCACGTATGATAGAAAATTGTCCGCTGACCTAGCGACGCGACTGTAGCCCCGGCGCATGACCGGGAGCCGCGCAGACCGGCCAGCCGGCGGGAGACCTTCCATGAAACCGAACATTCATCCGGACTACCACCCGGTAACCGTGCATTGCGCCTGCGGGCACACGTTCCCCACGCGATCGACGATGAAGGGCGAGTTCCTGCGCGTCGAAATCTGCTCGAATTGCCACCCGTTCTTTACGGGCAAGCAGAAGCTGGTCGATACGGCCGGGCGCGTCGAGCGGTTCACCAAGAAATACGAGAAGGCGGCCGAAGTGCAACAAGCCATCAAAGACGCCAACAAGAAGAAGCGATAATACATCCCACACTTGCGCCTTCAGAGCTTGCGGAACACCTCCAACTTTGTCATTCCGAGCGAAGCGAGGAATCTCTCCTTGATTTAAACCTAAGAACGGAGAGATTCCTCGCTTCGCTCGGAATGACAGTTCCTGGGAATTCTTTGGCAATCAATTCATCCCCGCGCGGCTATTCGTATTTTGCGCGGCGGTGTAGAATGTCGCGCGAGACATGGCCGCTCAACCGATGACTTCTCCGCAGCCGGATCGCGTGCCGTTTGAAGCCGCTGCGCCGCGCATCACGCTGCGCAACCACTTCGCTCATCCTTACGATTCGGCCATCGCTGCGGCGCGCACCTGCTATGCGCCGCGCCTCATCGGGCCGGAGGAAGTCACCGACAAGCAGCGCCTGCAAATCGGGGCGTCCACGTTTTACGGCGGTCATCACACGGTCTACCAGCACGCGCATTTTGAATTTGGCCTCGAAAACGTCAGCCGGCAATTCGTCTGGTCGTTCCTGCACGCGCATCCGTTCTACAACTCCGAGCAGCAAAGCCAGCGGTACGTGCGCCTGGATCACGCGCTTGCCTTTTTGCCGCCCGAAATTCCCGGGTTCGGCCCGGCCGAACGCGCAATCTACGAAGACGCGATTGCGCGCGCGTGGGGCAATTACCAGGAGTTGACTGCGCTATTGCGCGGGGATGCGCTGGAAATTCTCAGCGACATCTGGCACATCGGCCCCATGTCCCACGCCAAGCGCGTGCAAAAAGTGGACCGGCAAGCCGAGAAACGCGCGATCGAAGTCGCGCGCTATGTCCTGCCCGTCGCGGCGGCGACAACGATGGTGCACACGCTTTCCGGCATCGTGCTGCATCGGCTGTGGCGGATGGCTGCGGCGTCGGATACGCCTGCCGAGGCGCGCGCGGTGATTGGAGAGATGGTTGCGCGCGTGCGCGAGATCGATCCGCAGTTTTTCGACCGCTTCGACAATGCGCCGATGGAGCAGGAGGAAATGCCGGAGTGGTCGCACGCCAGTTCCGCGAGTTCCTCTACGGCGCACGGCGAAGAGTTTGTGCGAGAATTCGACGCGCGGCTTGCCGGACGCGTCTCGCTGCTCACCGATTATTCGCCGCACGCGCCTCGCGTCGTCGCGGACGCCTATCGCGCCGTGCTGGGCCTCGCCGAAAGCGCGTGCTCCGACGAAGAGGCGATCGACCGGCTGCTCAATCCGGCGCGCAACGTGTATCGCCTGGAGACGCTCAACATCGGCGTGCATGCGCCGATCCTGCGCGCGCTGCAGCACGCGAATTTCACGTTCGCTAAAAAAATCAGCCACACCGCCGACAGCCAGGACCAGCGCCACCGCATGGTCCCCGGATCGCGCCCGCTGCTGATGCTCACTGACACGCGCTCGCCGGATTTTGTGGTTCCGATGCTGATCGCCGGGAATACTCGGGCCCGCGAAGTCTACGAACGTGCCATGGCCGATGCCTGGGCGGCGAAAAACGAGTTGCTCGACCGTGGCGCGCCACGCGAAATCGCGCTTTACTTGTTGCCCAACGCGAAAGCCATTCGCCTTGTCGAAACCGGCTCGCTGCTGCACCTGCTGCACAAATGGACGATGCGCACCTGCTTCAACGCGCAGGAGGAGATTTATCAGGCCTCGATGGAAGAGGTCGAGCAAGTCCGCGCGGCGCTTCCTTCGTTAGGAAAATACCTCGGGCCGCCGTGCTACATCCGCGCCGGGATCGCCACGCCCATCTGCACCGAAGGATCGCACTTCTGCGGCGTGAAAGTCTGGCAGGAATTTCCAAAAATCGAGCGGCGAATTTGATTGCCACGCGTCTGAAACCTTGATGACGCGCCGCGGCAGCCTCGTCTATTACCTCGCCTCGTGGATTTGCGGGGGACTCTTCCTTACGGTCGCGATGTATTTGCAGGAACGCGCTTCGCCGGAAGGAATGGGGATCGGTCCCTCCGGCGCGGGCGCCGCGATTATTACAACGTATTTCCTGGTGCTGGTATTTTGCGCGTTTCTTTCGGTCGTGTTCGCGTTTTTGCTGCGGCTTTCCATGGATTGGCTGCGCGCCGAAAGGCTCTGGCAGTGGGCGGTGGCAGGCGTCATTCTCTCTTTGCCGATGACTTGGGGAGTGCGTTGGGCATCTCGCGCGACGGATGCTGTGGGACTGCAAGGTGCAGGACGCCAAATCGCCGTTTTACTTTTTATCGGCGTGCGTGGCATCGCCGAACGCCATGCTTTGCTTGGCTTGCCTGTGGCTGCACTAACCGCGACGGTTCTCTTCCTCATTCATCGCGCGTTCGCTGAAAAAGCGGATTCATAGTTCCGCTTATATTTGTAGGTCGCGGCTTCAGCCGCGACAGAAGGGTCTAGATTCAAGACGGCTTTAGCCGCTGACCGTTCGATCGAGGAGTCAGCGGCTAAAGCCGATTTGATTAGCGGGCTTTATGTCACGGCGGAAGCCGTGACCCACAAAACATCCTGCACTGCAACGCTGGTCGGAAGACCGGATGCACGAATCACGATTCACAAATCATGAATCACGCTAACTCCGCCAGCGCAACGTCACCGGCCCATCGAGCGGGTGCGCCATGGGCGCGCCGGTTTGTTGCGACGCGAGATACGCCGCCTTCAGCTGAAAATACCAGCGCGCCTGGCGGTCGGCGTCGTCGATCAGCATCATGCGCGGCTGCACTTTCAGGCCCGGCTGCTGCCGCTCGATCACGTCTTGATCCTGCGCGATGAAACGCTTTCCGAAGAATTTCAGAAATGGAGTGACCGGAAACCAGCGGAACAGATTCCACGCCGCGACGAAGTCCAGCCGACATAGGTCGCGCCGGATCGGCGTAACCGTCGTGCGGTTGGTGAACCAGTACGCGCCGCAGCGCACCTGCTCGGTCCGCATGTTGGGCAGCACAAAATCGATCTGCGTCGTAACTTCCTCGCCGTAAAAGCGCAGCAGCTTGTAAGGCCCGCTGTTGGCCGAAGGCGCGTGCGAACTCATGCGGAAACCCTGCGGAATCGGCTCGAATGTTTTCTGTTTTTCGCGGATGCTGCGGCGGCTGCGCCACCACCACGATTGATGCACGAACGGGCCGTGCGCCGGGTCCATCAGGCCGACGATGCCCGTGTCCATGCTGCAGGTGAGGTCGGCGGTGAGATGCGCGATGCGGAAGCGTTCGCTGAATTTCGGCAGCTCCGGAACGGGCGCGATCGTCTTTCCGTCATGGGCGCGATCCACCGCGCGCCCCTCGGGATTCGCGAGATACACCCAGACGTAGCCGTCGCGCTCCTCGCACGGAAAACTGCCCGCATAGATGCGGTCGCACTGGAGCTTGGAATCCGCCGTGATCGAGGGAATCTCGCGGCACTGTCCCGTGTGCGCGTCAAAGCGCCAGCCGTGATACGTGCACTCGACGGTCTGCCCGTCGCACGAGCCCGCCGAGAGCGGAAACGCGCGGTGCGGGCAGACGTCGCGCAGCGCGAACGCTTTTCCGGCGGCGTCGCGCCCGAGCACAAGCGGAACTTCCATTCGCATCGATGTCACGAGCGCGCGCCCGCGCAGTTCGTCGCTGCGCAGCGCCGGGTACCAGAAGCCCCACAGCAGCTCGCCGTCAATACTCGACGCGGTTATCCCGGGGACGGAAATGAATTGGCTCATTGTCATCTGCAATGGCAGGTCTATGATATACCGATCGGTCCGGGGACAACGGGTCCAATTGCGCGGGAATACCGGATTTGAGTTGCACCGGTCGCAGAATTCATGATTCCGTGGCATCATACAATGATGACGAAAGAGCAATGGAACGGAATCCATAACTTTTTGTCAAAGTGGGTTGTCCCGGCTGGGGCTGTCGCTGCATTACTTGGCCTTGTTTTTGGCGGCGTTAGATACATTATCAGGGCTGAAGTCTCAGACCTAAGGAATGACGTAAGCTCGCTAAAAGAAAATGTTAAATCCCTGACGAGCGACTTGGCAAGCAAGAACCAGGCTACCAATGAAAGAATCGATGGCCTATTGAAGGATGCATTAGAACGAGCGTTTCCTCGGTCAACTGCAAACAAGGCCGACGTTAAGGGAAGTTTCCAACATGTCGATGACGCACTGCAAATCGCGAAGGCCAAAAATGTAAAGCTGGATCCGGAGCTTCTCGCACGGTATGGAAAACAAGTCGCGACATTTAGCGATGAGCCTGCCGTTTCGGCTGATGCTCGCAAAACCCTCACAAACTTGCTCGACTACCGCTCCTTCCTTAACGCGGATTTCATTCCGTCGTTTAGCCAATTGACGCCTGCGACGGGAGAGTCGAAATATAGAATGTCAGTGTCAGTGCTTCCAAATCCAGACCACCCTGACTGGGCCCTCGCATTGAAAGTTTCTTACGCAGGTGGGTACGCCACAGGCGACAAGTCAGCACGCCTTGAGTTTCTGAATAATCCGCAACCTGAAGGGAGCGAGTTCGCTTTTGTAATAATCGATGGCGGGATGGACGCGCTCGTGCTAGACGGGATGTTCATGAAGAACGTAATCATCCGTAATAGTGTTGTAGTTTACTCAGGCGGGCCTGCAGTATTGCAAAACGTGTATTTCGTGAATTGCACGTTCAAGAAAGATTTCCCGCTAACGCCAGCTGGACTAGACCTGGGTATCAAATTATTGTCCGCCGCATCCGTAAACTTCGACTCACGAAATGGGGCGGCCGAGAACCTCCAACTCCATGGAGATCACGTTCACTTGTCACCCCGGTTGCGATCCTCCCTGTTTGAGGTTAGGCTAGTCAGTTAGAGCATGAGCACGCTTTCCGCATTCTATTAGCCGCGACTCTTCCGAGATCCCGCCACGCGGGGTCGCCGCGTGAGTCTGTTCTCTCGAAACAAAGCTCTCACTCCGATTGGAATTCTATTTGACAGGTGGAAGCCATGGCAGGGTTAACGCTGTACGAAAAACTCGATCAGATTGAACACCGCTACGTCGAAATGACCGCGGAGCTTTCTTCGCCGGAAATTCTTAACGATTCGGCGAATTACCAGAAGCTCGCGCGGCGGCATGCGGAGCTTTCCGAGATGGTCGAGAAGTATCGCGAGTGGAAGCAGATCGACAAAGGGCTCGCCGAAGCCAAGCAAATGGCCGTCGAAGCGGACGACGCGGAGATGAAGCTCCTCGCGCAGGACGAAGAGAAGCAGCTCACCGAGCGCAAGGAAGCGGTCGAGCGCGAGCTGAAATTCCTGCTATTGCCGAAGGACCCGAACGACGAGAAAAATGTGATCGTCGAGATCCGCGCGGGGACGGGGGGCGACGAAGCGGCGCTTTTTGCCGGCGAACTGTTCCGCATGTATTCGCGCTACGCGGAATCGCAGAAGTGGAAAGTGGAAATCCTGGAGAGTTCGCCGAGCTCGCTGGGCGGCCTGAAGCAAGTGGTCGCGTCGATTCAGGGACAAAAAGTTTACTCGAAGCTGAAGTTTGAAAGCGGCGTGCACCGCGTCCAGCGCGTGCCGGCCACCGAGCAGCAGGGGCGTATCCACACGTCGGCGGCGACCGTCGCGGTGCTGCCCGAAGCCGACGAAATCGACATCAAAATCGAAGCGAAGGATTTGCGCATCGACACATTTTGCTCCTCGGGACCGGGCGGGCAGTCGGTGAACACGACGTATTCGGCCGTGCGCATTACGCACATCCCGTCGGGCCTGGTTGTTTCGCAGCAGGACGAAAAATCGCAGATCAAGAATCGCGCGAAGGCCATGCGCGTTTTGCGCGCGCGCCTCTACGAAATGGAGCAGGCCAAGCAACACGAAGCCATCGCCGCCGAGCGCCTTGGACAGATCAAGACCGGCGACCGCTCCGAAAAAATCCGCACTTACAATTTTCCGCAAAATCGCGTGACCGACCATCGCATCGGGCTGACGCTGCACCAGCTCACGGAAGTCATGGACGGAAAACTCGGCCCGTTCGTCGACGCGCTCATGACACACTACGAGGCCGAGCGCCTGAAGCAGGAATTGGTCGAGGCGTAAAAGTGGCACACGCTTCAGCCTGTGGGTTTTGGTTGCGGTAGGATCGATCGTGCTCCGACCAAACCTCACAGGCTGAAGCCTGTGCCACCCGGGCCGCCTTTGTGCAAGGTTGCGCACGAAAAAACTTTTGGATGTATTTGCAATATGACGCCCCACCAGTCACCAATCACCAGTCACCAGTCACTCCTCACCGCCCTCCGCGACGGCATCGCGCAGCTCGAACGGCAGCCCGTGCCTTCCGCCGCGCTTGCCGCGGAGTTGCTGCTGATGCACACGCTGGGGCGCGACCGTGCCTGGATTTACGCTCATCCGGAACACGAACTCGATGCAACCGCGCGCGCGCAATATTTTTCCCTGATCGCTCGGCGCGCGAGCGGAGTTCCAACGCAGCACCTGACCGGCCATCAGGAATTCTGGGGCCTGGATTTCGAAGTCACGCCCGACGTACTGATTCCGCGGCCTGAAACCGAGCATGTAATTGAAGTTGCGCTCGAACGCTTGGGGGTGAGTGCAGAAGCCGCCACACCGCGTCGCAAAGAAGAATTTCGCATCGCGGACGTGGGCACCGGCTCCGGTTGCATCGCCATCGCGCTGGCGCACGAATTGCCCGCCGCACAGATCCTCGCCACTGACATTTCCGCCGCCGCGCTCGAAGTCGCGCGCCGCAACGCAGCGCGCCACGGCGTTACATCGCATATCGATTTCATACAATGCAATCTCGCTGATTTTCTCTTACTCGAGTCACGAATCACGAGTCACGAATCACGCTCTCTTGATCTCATCGCCAGCAACCCCCCTTACATTGGCCGCCAGGAAACGGCGACGTTGCCGCGTGAGGTCCGCGAGCATGAACCCGCCGTCACCCTTTTCGGCGGCGAAACCGGAACGGAGATCTACGCGCCACTAGTCACGCAAGCGGCAAAGTTGCTCAAACCCGGCGGCATCCTGGTGTTGGAACTCGGCCACGATTCCGCCGATCAGGTGTCACGCCTGCTCGACGCTCCTGAGTGGACCAGCGTCGCCATCACCAACGACCTTGCAGGAATCCCGCGAATTGCATCTGCGCAGCGCCATTCCAATTGACCATCGTCAGCGGAATTGCCGCAATCGCACAGGCAGGAGTGCCTGTGCTACTCAAACATCTCCCCAAGTACATTGGTTGGCGAACCTAGTAAGTTGCAGCGTATCCGCGCATCCTCTTCTCCTTCACATCCTCCACTTCCTTTACTTCCTCTACTTCCTATTTTTCTGCGCTAGTATTCTCCTCAGGCGGAGAAAACATGGACGAGACGAAAAATCCCTGGACGGTGTTGTCGCGGGCGACGGAATACGAAAACGAATGGATTCGCGTGGACCACCACGAAGTTTTGAGCCCTTCGGGCGGGCCCGGCGTGTACGGGACGGTTCATTTCAAGAATCTAGCGACTGGAGTCGTCCCGATCGACGAAAACGGGAATGTCATCCTTGTGGGGCAGTACCGGTTTCCACTTCGCGCCTATAGCTGGGAAATTCCCGAGGGTGGCGGCGCGCATTCGGTCGCCGCTCTGGAATCGGCGCAGCGGGAACTTCGCGAGGAATGCGGTCTTGCCGCCAAGTGTTGGAAAGAAATTCTGGGCATGGACCTTTCCAACAGCGTTTCCGATGAACGAGGCACGGCGTTTCTGGCCTGGGAACTTTCCGAAGCGGCCTCCGAACCGGATGAAACCGAATTGCTGCAGGTTGCGCGCGTGCCCTTCTGGGATGCGATTGAACGCGTCAAGCGAGGCGAGATCCGCGACGCGATCAGCGTCGCGGCTCTCGTTCGTGTTGCTTTGATGGCGCTGCAGGAAGAATTGCCTGAACAAATTGCAAAAGTGATTGGCCGGAAAGAAGGGCGTTAAACCCCGAACGCTCGTTGCCCCCAACTGCCATCTTGCGGAAGACTTAACCTTTTCTGAGTTCGTACGCGGAAGGGAATATTTTCTTTTTGGATGCCGCGGGCGCGAATGGTCATGAGCCGTTTTCTCAAGCGTTCCGGATCCATTCCCGCGGAGGAACAGACCGCTTTAAAATCTTTCTTGTCTTCAAATAGAAATTGCTCTGCTTTGCGGCTGAAACTCAGCGGACCGCACATCCATTCTTCCAGAGTTTTCGTGATCACCGCGCGCCAAAGTCTCTCCTCCGCCGTTCCTTGATCTTGAATATGCAAGATGGAACTTTTAAACATGGTCTTGGCCCCCAGTTCAAATTTTTGTTCAGCTGAGTACGATGGTGTGTGCAGGTAAAGGACCACAGCCCCGTCAAAGCCAAAGAGAAACAGGGGGTTGACGAAACATTTAGGACGATTTGCGCGGTTTTGTTCGGAACACATAGCTTGGCCGCTGGTCAAACATTGCTTCTTTGGTCACTTCCGTTTCTTCCGGCGGCTTTAGCACGACCGGTAGCGGCGCACATCCATCCGGGCGAGGTTCAAAATTTTGGGAATTTTTGCGCTGTTGATATATAAATTACAAATCGGTTACAAATGGGACGCTAGGCTCGCACTCAAGTTTCACTAGAATTCGCATGCCTTAGTCACAGCAAGGCTTACGCACAGCTGTTCTTCGCTCTATATTCGCCTTGGTGTATAGTAGCGGCGAGCAACCATGCCGAAGCTCGCCACTTTCCGGGCCAAGCGCGAATCCGCCGGGGAATCCTCGTCCTCCATTTCCTCTACATCCTCACCCTCCTTTACTTCCATTCTTCACGTCGATATGGACGCATTTTTCGTTTCGGTCGAACTGCTGGACCGGCCCGAGCTACGCGGCAAGCCCGTCGTCGTCGGCGGGCAACCGGATCAGCGCGGCATAGTTTCCACGGCAAGCTACGAGGCGCGAAAATACGGGATCCATTCGGCGATGCCGCTGCGGACGGCCGGGCGGCTGTGCCCGCACGCGGTTTTTCTGGAGCCGCGGCACCATCTCTACTCCGAGTGGAGCGACCGTGTCGCGGCGATCCTCGGGAAATATTCTCCGGTCGTGGAAATGGCGTCGGTGGACGAGGCGTACCTCGACCTCGCCGGGACGGAGCGGCTGCACGGCCCACCGCTGGCGGCTGCGGACGCCTTGCTGCGTGAAATTACGGCGACGACCGGACTGCCGTGTTCTGCCGGCCTCGCGCGAACGCGCCTCGTCGCCAAAGTGGCGAGCGATCAGGCCAAGCCGCGCGGTTTGGTATGGGTTCCCGCTGAAAGCGAAGAGGCGTTTCTCGCGCCCTTGGACGTGCGGCGCATTCCTGGAATCGGCAAAGTCACCGAAGCGGCTCTCAAAGCGGCTGGCATCGAAAAAGTCGGACAGCTTGCCGCGACAGCGCGTGAGAAACTCGAGCAAAATTTCGGCCGGTGGGGCACGGCGCTTTACCGCAAAGCGCGCGGCGGCGACACCTACGAATTTTTCGTGGATGCGGAGCCGAAATCCATTTCGCACAACCGCACGTTTTCAGAAGACACGCAGGACCGCGCCTTGCTCGACGCCACACTCAGCCTGCTGTGCCAGAAAGCGATGAAGCGGCTGCGCGAAGCGGGACTGAGCGCCAGGGTGGTCACGGTCACGATCCGGTACGCGGGATTTGAAACGATCACACGCGCACACACGCTGCGCGAGCCCACCCATCTCGACCCCATCGTGTTTGAAACGGTGAAGAAATTATTCGAGCGCCACTGCGATCGCTCCCGAAAAGTAAGGCTCCTCGGCGTGGCGCTCTCTTCGTTCACGCACGGCGGCGAGCAATTGGACCTGCTCGACGCAACGCGTCGCGAAAAACTTGAGCGCCTGGCGCAAGCTACCGACGCCTTACGCGATCGCTTTGGATTTTCAAAGATTCAGTTCGGCGGCTCGATGACAAGAACGCTCAAGGAAAAGGAAGATTGAGTGTCAGTCCGAATGAACTGAAATTCTGGGGTGCAGCCCGGCTACCTCAGGACGGAACCTCGCTAAAGCGATCGCGTGTGGCTCTCGGGCGCGCTAGCCCGGAGTTTAGCCTTCAGATTGCCCGGGAATTTGGTACCACCGCATTTTTTATTCTCTTGGATTCGCTGCTTCACATTGATGTGCGGGATGACGCAAGGCCCGGACTTTCATGCTCGTTCCGTGCTCATTCACGAGCACATAAAGTTCCGAGCATCTTCCGCAGAGCCAAAAATGCTCGACGCTTTGGAAGTCTGCGCGAGATTGACCACACGGCGGGGACTTGCAAAATCGAACAAGTTGCCCTTCACGATAGTCAAATGGCACCCCGCAATCAGGATTTGAACATTTTGCGAACATGCCCGCTCCTCTCGGTCGCTTCCTCCAGCGGCCCTTGCCTGCCAGTTCGAACGGCGGGCGTAAGCGTGAATCGCCGGCCACCCTCGTGCTTCTTCTAACTTGTTGCCTTCGCTTCAACGCGGACTGATTGGGGGCGAGCGGCCTTGGGCATTTCGAGGTTTAAGATACCTTCCTTAAGGGTTGCCCTCACTTTGGTCGCATCTACCACTGCGGGTAGGTCAACAACCCGCAGGATCTCCTTGGCACAACGCTCCGAATAGACCGTCTTACCTTTCTTGCTCTCTTCCTGCGCTTCGTGCTTGCCGGTAATTGTCAGACGTCGCGGTTCGACATCGATCGTGAGTTCTTTGGCTGTGAAACCGGGCACCTCTGCTCGAACGGTCAAGCTGTCGTCCGTTTCTGCGATTTTCAGGTGTACGGGGTGAAGCAGTTCCGTCTCTGCCCTGAACCAGTCCTCCAAGTCGCGGCCCAACAGGGCACCGCGGCCTTGGAAAAGCTCGAAAGCGCGCCGCGCGATGGATTCCTGGAGATCGTTGATACGTTCGAACAAGGTCTCAGGTTCGACCACTTTTACCGGTGTCGTGGCCGGAGCTGAAGCCGCCGCTTTTTGAACTGCTGTCGCCTTTTCAGCCATTCCCTTTTCTCCTTTGTGAAATATGGCTAGCAGCCGCAAGGGACGGCGAAAGTCTCGCAGCCTAACCGGGCATGTGTATAGCCGTTCTGTCCCATGGAAGTCTGTCAAGAAGTTGACATGCCTTAAATTCCACGGGAGTGCGTTGGAAACTGGATTTTGGCCAGTTGTCCGTGATTCCCTGGTTCAAGGGACGCAGTTGATCTGCATGCCGAAATGCTTGCGCGGGGGCCTTAGAGGGCCTTGTTACATGCCGTCGTGTCTTGCTAGGATTCTCCCTTCAGAAAACTCAAATCCGTGGGAATGACAGGACTGGTCGTATGACACCGAGGAAGCGCGACGCATTCGATGTGGAATCATTTCTCACCTCTCTTGGAATAGTGGCAAAGATTAAAGATTATCGTGAGAACGAAGTCATCTATTCTCAGGGTGATCCCGCCAAGAATGTCCTGTTCATTCGGAAAGGCAGCGTGAAGCGTACAGTAGTGTCGCAGTCTGGCAAGGAAGCGGTTGTAGGCATCCTGGGGCGCGGTGATTTCATAGGCACTTGGTGCCTATCAAATCATCCCGTTCGCATCGCAACGGTGACTGCGATTCTACCGACCAGCGTACTGATGATCAGCAGGCGGGATATGGTTCGCGCGCTGCATGCGGACCACATACTCTCTGACCGTTTCGTGTCCTATCTGATTGCACGGACTGTCAGGATTGAAGAGGATCTGATCAACCAACTGTTTAACACCAGCGAGAAGCGATTGGCGCGCGTGCTCATGCAGCTCACTCACTACGGCCAGCATCAGAAGTTCGAAACGGTTATGCCGAAAGTGTCCCAACAACTGTTAGCCGAGATGATTGGCGCCACGCGCCAGCAGGTCAGCACTCTAATGAATAAGTTCAGAAGATTAGGCTTCATCGATTATAACGGTGAACTAAAGGTCCATCACTCCCTGTTACATTTGACTCTCCGCGACTAAGAAACCGGCTTCGGACCCTTTAACCCAACCCTTCATCTTATCGGCCAATGGGGCAAGCTCCTGTGCAGTTGCCAACTCGGAGGCTATTGTCGAACCAGCCCACCGTATTGCAAGTCGGATAGAACCAGATAAGTTCTATAAGATGGGAATTACCCTACTGCCGCATTCTCTGAATCCTTTGTCCATCGCTCCGACTGGCGCATAATTCAGGCATGACCTCGCGCGAATTGGCCGAACAAATCTGCGCGACCCTGCGCAGTCACGGGCATCGGGCTTACCTCGTGGGTGGGTGTGTACGCGATCTGGAACTGGGCCGGGCGCCCGCGGATTACGATGTTTGCTCGGACGCGCGCCCGGAGCGCGTGCAGGAACTTTTTCCGCGCAGCCTTGCCGTGGGCGCGAAATTCGGCGTGATTCTGGTGGTCGAGAGCGAAGTGCAGGTCGAGGTGGCGACGTTCCGCTCAGACATTGGGTATTCCGATGGCCGCCATCCGGACCGAGTTGTGTACTCGGACTCGCCGAAGGAAGACGTGCGGCGGCGCGATTTCACGATCAATGGATTGTTGATGGATCCTGCAACGAGTGAAGTTCTCGACTTCGTTGGAGGGCGCGCCGATTTGCGCGCGGGCATCGTGCGCGCGATTGGCGATCCGCGGCTGCGTTTCGCGGAAGATAAATTGCGCATGATGCGGGCCGTGCGGTTTGCCGCGCGATTCGGCTTCCGGATTGAGCCGGAAACGATGGCGGCGGCGCGGAATCTCGCCGCGCAAATTACGCAGGTTTCTCCCGAACGCATCCGCGACGAACTGACCAAGCTGCTGACCGAAGGCGCCGCGCGGCGCGGGTTCGAGCTGCTCGATGAAACGGGATTGCTCGCCGTCGTGCTTCCGGACATTGCGCGGATGAAGGGCGTCGAGCAGCCGCCGCAGTTTCATCCCGAAGGCGACGTGTGGATTCACACGCGCATGATGCTCGAAGAACTCAAACCGAATTGTTCGCCCACGCTCGCTTGGGGAGTGCTCTTGCACGATGTGGGCAAGCCGCCAACCTTTGCCCCGGCAACTGGGCCTGGGACTCGCATCCGCTTCGACGGCCACGTGGAGGTCGGCGCGCGCATGGCCGAACACATTTGCCGCACCCTGCGCTTCTCGAATGAGGACACCGAACAGATTGAAACGCTGGTGGCAAATCATCTCCGCTTCAAGGACGTCCACCAAATGCGCATTGCGACGCTCAAGCGATTTGTGCGCCTGCCGCGATTCGAAGAGCATCTGGAACTGCACCGCCTGGACTGCTTGGCCAGCCACGGGAGTCTCGAGGCCTATACTTTCGTCCAGCAGTTTCTTGTGGAAACTCCCCCCGAAAAAGTGTATCCCCCAAAGCTAGTCACAGGTGATGATCTCAAGGGCATGGGCCTTGTACCGGGACCCCGATTCAGGGAAATCCTGCTGGCCGTGGAGGAGGCCCAGCTCGAAGGGCGGCTCCATGACCGGGAAAGCGCCCTCCAATTTGCGCGATCGATCAGCCAGCCCTGAGCGAGAGGGGGTAAAATTAGGTCAGGCGGGCCAAACGCCTCACCTTAACCGCTCAGCTTAAAGTAGGGCCACCACCCGGTTCCAGCGGGCTCACGAGGTTTGTATTCTTGCCGATGTGAGCTATACGCCAAGGAACTGGGGGACGCGAATGTGGATTCCGGGCAGCGCTTCTATTAAGGGTTTTATTTTTATTGCCTTACCTAGGATCATTTCGTTTGTGCGCCAACTTCTGATTCTTTAGTGGCATACACTAAAGGTTGTTGCTAATCATCGTGTTTCTTTGTGGTATCTTTTGCGTTCATCCCGCATCTAAGTTAAGTGTCGAGTCAGATTGACGCTATTTGCCTTAGGAATTTAAGGGGGACCCAATGAGCGACAAGTCGATTCCAATTCCGAAAGAGCTTCCGATTCTGCCCGTTCGAGATACGGTGCTGTTTCCGGGAGGCGTTCAGCCGTTGACCGTCGGGCGCGAGGGGTCGTTGGCTTTGCTGAACTCCCTGCACGGCGACGAAAAGCTGCTTGGAATTGTGGCGCAACACGATCCCCGAGTCGAAGAGCCCGCCGCTGCGGACTTGCACCTGGTTGGCACAGCCGCGAAAATACACAAACTGGTAAGGATGCCCAACGGGAATGTGGTTGTTTTCCTGGAGGGGCTGCAACGTATTCGTGTGGTGGAACTGGTCAGCTTCCGGCCGTTTCTCACGGCTCGCGTGGAAATCCAGCCGGATCTCGTCGGCGACCAGGACGCGGAACTGGCGGCGCTCGAACGCAACGCTCGCGAACTGTTCCGCGACGTGGTGGCGCGCTCCCCGCAACTCTCGGATGATTTGCAGACCGCGGCGCTCAATATCGAAGACCCAGTTCGTCTGGCGGATTTCATCGCCGCGAACTTGCCTTCTCTTCCGACATTGCTGCGCCAGGAACTTTTGGAGACGGCCGATGTGCGGCGCCGCCTCGAAACCCTGATTCGCGAACTCTCCAAGGAGCTGGAAGTCCTGGAGCTTCGCAACAAGATTCAGGAACAGGTGCAGGAGCAGGTCAGCCAGAGCCAGCGCGAATACTTGTTGCGCGAGCAGCTCAAGGCGATTCACAAGGAGTTGGGCGAATCCGACGACGGTCAGGCCGAGATCGACGAGCTGCGCGAAAAGCTCGAAAAATCCGGCATGTCCGCGGAGGCGCGCAAGGAGTGCGACCGCGAATTGAAACGCCTCGCGAAGATGACTCCGGCGTCCGCCGAGTACATGGTCGCGCGCACCTATTTGGAATGGATGATTTCACTGCCCTGGGCAAAATCCTCCGGGCTCGAGGAGATCGACATCCCCAAGGGCCAGGCCATCCTGGACGAGGACCACTACGACCTGGAAAAGGTGAAAGAACGTATTCTCGATTACCTGGCCGTGAAGAAACTCAAGCCCGGCATGAAGGGCCCGATCCTGTGCTTCCTCGGGCCGCCAGGAGTGGGGAAAACTTCGCTCGGGAAATCGATTGCGCGGGCGCTCGGCCGCAAATTCGTGCGCATCTCGATGGGCGGGATGCACGATGAAGCGGAAATCCGCGGCCACCGACGGACGTATATCGGCGCGTTGCCCGGACAAATCATCCAGGGGATCCGCCGCGCCGAAACCAACGATCCGGTCTTCATGCTGGACGAAGTAGACAAACTCGGGCGCGATTTCCGGGGCGATCCCTCGGCGGCGCTGATGGAGGTGCTCGATCCGGAACAGAATGGAACATTCCGCGATCACTATCTGGATGTGCCGTTTGATTTGTCCAAGGTGATGTTCATCGCCACGGCGAACATGATCGATCCGGTTCCGGAGCCGCTGCGAGATCGTATGGAAATCATCGAGCTCGCCGGCTACATCGAAATCGAAAAGATCCAGATCGCCAACAAATACCTGGTTCCCAAGCAGGCGGACGAGCACGGGCTCAAAGTGGGCGAACAGATCGAGTTTACCGACGACGGTTTGCGCGAGATTATTCACAGCTACACGCGCGAAGCCGGCGTGCGGAATCTGGAACGCGAAATCGCCACGTTGATCCGAAAGCAGGCGCGGCGCATCGCCGAGGGAAAGACCGAGAAGCTCGTGGTGACGCCCGAGGTGGTGCACGAAGCGCTGGGCGTGCCGAAGTATCGTGCCGAAAGGGAAGTCGAGGAACGCGTTAAGACTCCCGGTGTTTCGGTGGGACTCGTCTGGACGCCATCCGGCGGCGACATTGTCTTCATCGAGGCAAGTCGCATGCGAGGCGGAAAGCAGTTCACCATGACCGGGCATCTGGGCGAAGTGATGCAGGAGTCGATGACGGCGGCGCTGACGTGGGTTCGCGCCAACGCCGAACGCTACGACATCGATCCCGACTTCTTCCGGAAGCAGGACATTCACATCCACGTGCCGTCGGGCGCGGTGCCGAAAGACGGACCTTCGGCCGGCGTGGCGATGGTCAACGCGCTGGTGAGCTTGCTCTCCGGCCGTCCCATCCGCCCGCGCGTGGCCATGACGGGCGAGATATCGCTCTCCGGCATCGTTCTGCCGGTCGGCGGGATCAAGGAAAAAGTGCTGGGAGCGAAACGTGCCGGAATCCGCGAGGTGATTTTGCCCGCGGAGAACGAGCCGAATGTGAAAGAGGACTTGCAACCGCACATGCTCGAGGGAATGCAGATTCACTTCGTGCACACGGTTGACGAGGCCCTCGAAATCGCGCTCTCGAAGCCCGTTCCGGTTGCGCCAGCGCTGAAGAAGGGCCAGTTGCCGCCGGTCGGACCTGGGCCTCTGGTGCCTCCAGTACACTAATCGACCAAAACCTAAGGAAAAAGCCCGGCTCTCGTTTTGAGCCGGGCTTTTTTTTGTAGCACCGCCACTCTTGGCTGTGTGCCTTTGTTATGTACTGCAAAAACCACACAGCCAAGAGTGGCGGTGCTACAAGAACCGATCCCTCGATGGCTTTTTCCGCAGCCTGTCCAAACTGTGGGGTTTAGTCCTTGCAAGCACCAAAACCCGCAGGCTGGAAGCCTGCGCCACTTGAACAATCAAAGATCCACTCCCTTCTCGCGTGCTGCTAAGATTTGCCCATGGCACGCGCACGCAAATTGTTTCCGATCTACGGAAGCGCGCTCGCGAACAACATGCTCGTGGCGCTCGTGCATGACCGCATCGTCGATCGTTTCGTGGCCGCCTATGTGGCCGAGCATGACCGCCGTGGAATTCTGGGTGGCCCGGCGCGCGATCGGGAACTGGCTGACACCATGGGGCGCGAGATTTTGCTGGCCATGATTGTCGAAGTACACGAAGCCTTGCCTGCTTTTTTCGGCAAGAAACAGCAGAGCAAACTAAGAAGCGAAGAGAGGGAAGCGATCGAAGCTTTTTCCCGCGAGCTGATGGCCGCTCTGGCGCGCGCGCAGAATTGGAACGGAGAAGATTGCAGGCAGTTTCGGCGCGATCTTGCGTTGTACTCCGAATTCAGCGCGAGGCGGGAGATGGTGGCGAAGGCTCGCAAGCGCGGGAAGACGCCGGAAGAGGAAGCTCCCTTCGTTGCGCGCGTTGCTTTGCTGCTCGATCCGTCCATGCTGGAGCAAGCGCGGCGCGCGGCGCGAAAATTCCACAGCGGCGTGGGACTGCTGGCTAGAAAGCTTCTCCGGAAAACGCTTGGGTAGCACAGGCTTCAGCCTGTGGGTTTCCTTTCCGGCACCGCGGCGGAAAATCCACAGATTGAAGTCTGTGCTACTTGAACCAACCCCGCGCGCATGCTCCATTTCTCGGGTGGGAACAAGATCATAGTATTTTTAAGCACTACGAAATTCGCTCCACTTGCACGGCGGTGCCGTAGGCGAGCACCTCGGTGACGCCCTGCATGATTTCCGTGGCGTCGTAGCGCATCGCGATCACGGCGTTGGCGCCGTGTTCGGCGGCGTGCTGCATCATTAATTCGTACGCCTCCTCGCGTGTGTTCTCGCAGAGTTCGGTCAGGATCGTGATGTTCCCCCCGATAATGGTCTGCAATCCCGCACCGATGGAACCGAGCAAGCTGCGCGAGCGGACGATGATGCCGCGCACGATGCCGAAATTCCGGACGATGCGGTAGCCGGGCAATTCCTGGGACGTAGTCACCATCATGGTCTCCACGCGTACGGGCATGGCAGTTTCTCCTTGTGTACGAATTGGCTCCATAGCGATAGTAACTGGCCCATCCTTCGGCCTCGCGATGAAATTTATCTGGTATGCTCCGGCCTGCACCTCTTACTTGTGGCCGTTACGGGGCAGGCGATGCTCACACTGTTCTACGTGCTCGTCCTCGAACAGATTTTGCAGGGCCTGTACAGTCTTTGGGACGGCCTGGGCTGGCTTCGTCTGGCGCAGCGGCGGGCCGGCGGCCATTCCGGCTTCTACGCGCCGCGCGTGGCGCTGTTTTGCCCCGTGAAAGGCGCCGAGCCGGGCCTCGAACAAAACATCTCGGCGCTGACTTCATTCGATTATTCCGACTACGAGATTTTCTTCGCGATGGCCAGCGCGGATGATCCTGCACGCAAAATCATCGAGCGCATCACCGCCGCCAGCAAGCACAAAGTTCACATCGTGATTGCCGGACGTCCGGAAGGTTGCGGCGAAAAAGTGAGCAATCTCCGCGCGGCTATTTTGAAGGCCACGGAAGGGTTCGACGTTTACGTTTTCGCGGATTCCGACGGGCGTCCCGGCCGAAGCTGGCTCGCGCGGCTCGTGGCGCCCCTCGCGGATTCCAATCTCGGCGCGGTGACGGCGTTCCGTTGGTTTTTTCCGCAGACCGGCGGGCTCTGGAGCGCGCTGGCATCGGCCTGGAACGCGCCCGCCGCGACGTATCTCGGCGAGCACCACCGCAATTTCTGCTGGGGCGGCGGCACGGCGATTCGCCGCGAACGCTTCGAGCAATGCAACGTGATGGAATTTTGGAACGGTTCGGTGAGCGACGATCTTTCGCTTACGCGGGCGATACGCCATTCCGGACTGCCCATCCTGTTCGCGCCGGAGTGCATGGTCCCAACAATGTTCGACTGCAACGCGGCCGGCCTCCTCGAATTCACCAACCGGCAGATCATCATCATTCGCGTGTACGAATCGCGATTGTGGGTCTTGGGCGGCATCGCCCACGCGCTCTACTGCGCCGCTGTCCTGACGGGAGTCGGATTATTTATCAGTAATCTGATTGCAGGCGCTCCCGCCATTCAATTGTTGATGCTGGCGGTTGCCCCGCCGGTGCTCTCCATGGGCCGCGGAGTGCTCCGCCTTGCCGCAATCATGGAAATTCTTCCGGATTGGAAGTCGAAGCTGCTGGCGGACGGTTGGATCTGGACTTTCCTCGCCGCGGTCGCGCCGTTCCTGGCTTTGTGGAACACGCTCGTCGCCATGTTCAGCCGGCAAATCCGCTGGCGCGGCATTCGTTACGAACTTCTTTCGCCCGGCCAAACGCGCATCCTTCTGCGCTGACTTGGCGCGGAACTGAAATTCTATCCGAGAGACTTTTACCCGCCTGATAGAAACGGAAAGTGCGCAGATGCCGCCATGAAGAAAACCATCGGAAAACTCAGCCAGAAATTAATTTGCATGGTGAGCGTGGCCAGGCGCGCGAGATTCGCCGCTTCAGGCGGCATGGGCGTCCCTTGCTCGGATGCTGCGCGCGTCCATGCGATCAATCGTTTCTGACAGCGCCAGGCAATCCCCCACACGTTCAGGAACAGAATTGTTCCCAGACCGCCTCCGATCGAAATGCAAAGCGTGCGGTTGCCTACTCCGGGTTGCGCCAAAAGCGAAACAACCAGCCAGGAAACGGCTGCCATCACGAAAAACACTAACGTCCCCGCCACAAATGGATTGCCCAGCGGGCCTCCCGCGCGGAGCAGCGCCATCTCGATGGCAAACGCCGCGAGCCAGCACGCCAGCCAAATTCCGATCCACGCGCCCCACGCATGGGGCCGCCCGGCGTTGACCGCGTCGGTCTTGGCCAGAATCATGAAGTAGCGGAATCCCGCCAGCCATGCGACCAGGGCGCTCCACCGAAGCCACCACAGCCCCCGGGAAGCGATTTCCGGAAATACTTTTGCGCGGACTGCGGGATCGAGCGCTTTCAACGTGGGGGCGACCGCCAGGACGAAAAAGAACAGGAACCCTAGCCAAATAATTGCGGCCACAATGTGCATCCATCGCAATGCGATCTCTTCAATACTCGCCGGGCTGGCGGCGAACGCTACGTCCAGTTTCCAGAACGCAATCAAAAATGACCCTGCCGGCCATCTCATCATATAGGCCATAAGGCCCCCTTTTTCATGGAGGTAACCTGATTGGGCATTGTATGCCAGGCCGCGCCCCGAGGGTGATTTCATGTGTTCCGTTGTGAAATTTTTTCTGGTACATGGAAATCTCTACCGAGAGTCGGGTGAACACTGTAGTAGAAGGCTGGTCAAGTCCTTCCGTTTGTGTGCACAAGATTTCACACGCCGGATGGTAGGCGGCATGCACAGAGTCTGTGTCATTTTGAATCTTGCGTTAAGGAAGGTCATGCCAAGAGGCATGGCTTGTATTTTTCCGAGAAGATGCCAGGGGCGCAAATTCGTCCTCGGAATCGACTCCTATCCCGGTCTGCCGGTGTCCAAGCTCGGAATGTGCAGCCAAGCTCTGGAGATTGCCCAAGCTGAATTACTTTTAATTTATAAAAAATAAAATTGGTCCTTATCCCCAGCTTGGACTGAAAACTGTGAGGCTAACCCTGATACGCCGACGAAAGCAGTCCACTGAAGCGCAAAATCAACATTCACCCTTTTTCCCACAAAGTTTTGTTTTGTGCGAACGCTCCTCGGGCGCGGTGCGTTTCCGCGTCGAGTCAGGTCCCGATGGCAGCATGCCTGTTGAAAAAATTGCAGGTTTGCTCGCCGTCCATTGCCTCGTGCGAGGCCAGGCCCCCGAAGATTACGAGCTGATGGTTGTTCCCAAGGTGTCGCTCCTGGATGCCGCTGCGGAGCGGGCTCAGGAGCTTCTGGCCGCGGGACGCGCACTTGGGGCGGGAGTAAAGGTAAGCCGTCGCGAGCAGGAAGTTCTGGATTGCATCCTTCAGAGCCTCGCGAATAAGGAAATCGCCGCAAAACTGAACGTTGCCGAACGCACGGTGAAGTTCCATGTTTCTTCGTTGCTGGCAAAGTTCGGAGTCACCGATCGCGTGGCCCTGAGCCGCGAAGCTTCGCTCGGCCGCATGCCTGCCCTTACTTCCTCCGGACAGATTTCCCCGGAAACTTTGTTCGGCTTTCCGGTTCGCGGCCAACAAGGCGCGCCGGAAGAATCGCCGGCGGCCAGCGCGCCCGAAAAATCTCCTGCTCCGCCGCGAGAAGGTCACCGCACGCGCAATCGCCTGTTGCCGATGTTTACGCGCGAGCGGTTTGCCACATAACCGGTACTCTGCTCCAGGAAAAAGAAAACGGCCCATCCGGAGATTGATCCGGATGGGCCGTTGATTTTCCTGAACATTCTGAAAATCACGCCGATAAGAGACGCCGGGCAAAGCGCCGGCGGAATCTCCTACTGGAACGATTATTTCGCAGCCGAGTAATGGCTCGCGACTTCATCCCAATTGACGACGTTCCACCACGCTTCGATGTAATCCGGGCGGCGGTTTTGATATTTCAAATAGTAAGCGTGCTCCCAAACGTCCAGACCGAGGATCGCCTTTCCGCCGGCCATCAGCGGATTGTCCTGATTGGGTGTGGATTCAATTTCCAGCTTGCCGGGCTTGACGACAAGCCAGGCCCAGCCCGAGCCGAACCGGCCCACTCCAGCCGCCGCGAATTTCGTCTTGAAATCGGCGAACGAGCCGAAGGAAGACTTGATCGCATCCGCCAGAGCGCCCGCGGGCTCGCCGCCTCCGCCCTTCTTCATCAGTTTCCAGAACATCGAGTGGTTCCAGTGGCCGCCGCCGTTGTTTCGAACAGCCGTGCGGATATTTTCGGGGACTCGGTCAAGGCTCTTGAGAAGCTGATCGATCGACAATGCCTGAAGATCGGCCTGGCCCTCGAGCGCCTTATTCAAGTTCGTGACATATGCGTTGTGATGTTTCCCGTGATGAATTTCCATCGTCATCTTATCGATGTAGGGCTCCAGCGCGTCGGAAGCGTAGGGGAGCGGTGGAAGAACGTGGGCCAAAGGACCCTCCTTTTGTGACGTTGCAGCCTGCTGTGACATGGATACCTCCTCACTAGACTTGGATGATAGCTCAGTGTCACTGGGCAAATGCATTCTAACTCCGACCACCGGGCGGCACAACCGGCCCTGTGGCGCCCAGTAGCGCGGACTTCAGCCTGCGGGTTTCCAACTGATCTTGGCTGGCCCAGTAGCGCGGACTTCAGTCTGCGGGTTTCCATCTGATCTTGGCTGGCGCGCGCGGGCTGGGAGGACTTACGGAAACCCGCAGACTGAAGTCCGCGCTACTGAAGCCCGATCCGCGCGAGCGCCCATTGCGCGTGCTCGGCGAGAATTGCATCGCCCGACGCCACCAGCTCCGAAAGCCGTGCGGAGATTTGCGCGTGGCGCGGCTCGTCCTTGCGCAGCCCCGAATTTCCAATCGCGACGCACGCATTGCGCACCAGGCCGCGCCACTTTGTCCGCTTCACCGGGCTTCCGCGAAACATGGCGCGGAATTCATCTTCGGTCAGGGCAATCAGCCATTCCAGCTCCGGCGAAAAGAGTGAGTGATCTTCGCTCCGGCGAGGCTG
>DATNIO010000119.1:0-58789 GCA_035604385.1 Verrucomicrobiia bacterium
GGCGCCGATGAACGCAGCAGGCGCGACCGGAGCGGCGGTTGCCGGCGATTTCGAATTGACCGGAGCGCCCACGCAGCCCGAGGCGCAGCGCTTCCGGTTCGAAAGCGGCATCGGGATGGTCTTCGACGAACCCGTTTCCGAGAGCGTGCGGAATTTCAGCGAGGCGGAACCGCTGGCGAGCGCCGGGAGCTTGACGGAACTGAAGCCGCTGGGACAGGTAAATTCGAGCTTCATCGTGGCTGTGAACAGCGAAGGGCTGTGGATCATCGACCAGCACGTGGCGCACGAGCGGGTGCTGTTCGAACAGCATCTGCGCGCGAGGCGCGAGGGACAGTTGACCGGGCAGCGCATGCTCGTGCCGATGATGGTGGAGCTTTCGCCGCGGCAGATCGTGATTTTCGAGCGCATCGCCGAGGAGTTGACCGCGAACGGCTTCGAAGTGGCGCAAATGGGGCCGCGCAGCGTGGCGATTCAAGCCGCGCCCGCCGGAATTGCCACGTCTGACGCGGAGCGGCTGCTGATGGAAATTCTCGACGGCACCGAGCGCGAAAACGCGGCGATTTCGATGGATTCGCTGCAGGCGAAAATTGCCGCTTCGACGTCCTGCCATGCGGCAATCAAGGTGAACATGCCGCTCGACCTGAAAAAAATGGAGTGGCTCCTCGGGGAGCTTGCGAAAACGGAAGCGCCGATGAGCTGCCCGCACGGGCGGCCGATCGTGCTGCGCTACTCGGTGCGCGAAATCGAGCGCGCGTTTAAGAGGATTTGAACTTTCCAGTGAAAGACAAACTCATCATCGCCATCGATGGCCCGGTCGGATCTGGAAAGAGCACTGTCGCGCGGCGCGTGGCGGAAATGCTGGGCTACACGCATCTGGACAGCGGCGCGATGTACCGCGCGGTCGGACTAAAAGCCTTGCGCAACGGCGTACCGCTCGATTCGCCGGAGCGTCTGGCAGCGCTGGCCGCAGCGGCGCGGATCGACCTCGTGCCGCGAGACGGGAAGCTACTCGTCCTGCTCGACGGCGAAGATGTCACGGACGCGATTCGAGCCCCGGAAGTATCCCACGCCGCTTCCGTGGCCGCCGTGGTGCCGGGCGTCCGGCATCCGATGGTGGCCGAGCAGCGTCGCGCAGGCGAGCGAGGCGGCGTGGTGATGGAAGGCCGCGATATCGGATCGGTGGTGTTCCCACACGCGGACCTGAAAATTTTTCTCGATGCTTCTCCCGAAGTGCGGGCCAGCCGCCGCCAGCGCGAACTCGAGGAAAAGGGCGAGCCGAGAGAATTTGAGAGGGTCCTCGAGGAAGTGCACGAGCGCGACCGGCGCGACCGCGAGCGCGAGATGTCGCCGCTGGTGCGCGCCGCGGACGCCGTGCTTGTGGACAACACGGCGTTGGATGCGGAAGAAACAGCGCGCGTGATTGTCCTGCTGGCGAAGGAGCAGGCGAGGGCGGCGGTGGGGTGAGGCGGTGATTGGTGATTAGTGACTGGTGATTAGTGAAAAGCTGCGAAACTTCCTGCCATCTGTTGCGCGTTTGAATGAGTAGTTTCTCATGGCCAGAATCAGAAAATCTTCAGCCGGCAACCGGGACGCGAACGCTGCGGCGGAGCGCCGTGGACCAATCGACGGCGGAAATATAGAGCGTGGAAACTTGTTCTTCATTCATTCCCGTCGCTGAGACGAGCACACTAACTTTTTCCCAATCGGCGCGTTCGTGGGCGGTCGCGAGTTCCAGCAACTGCCAGTACAAGCCTTTGCGAGCCTGCAATGCGTCCTTGATTTCGGCGCGCACCGGCAGTTCCGCCAAAATGGAATCGAGCGGCTGGTCGAGGACCGCGTCCATCACGGAGAGAAGCCCCATCAGGAACAGATCGTTCGCATGTGCCGGCATTCCCGCAAGCGGCGCCAGCATCTCGCAGAATCGCCCGCGTACGAGCGGGACCGTCATCAATTCATCGGGTTTCCCATCCGCCAGCACGCCGACCGAAACCACCGCGATCCATTTCCGGAGTTCGCGTTCGCCGAGCAGGGAAAGGGCGTGCGCGACGGAGTGGATTTCCGAGCGGAGTCCAAAGGCCGCGGAGTTGAGGTATCGCAGCAAACGGAACGTAAGGGAAGCTTCGTGCTTGATACTGGAAGCCAGTTGCTGGATGTCGAATTCGGGAGCGGTCGCCGCTTGCAAGAGTTCAAGGTAGGCCAATTTGAACGAAGGCAACCCGCGATGCTGCATCATTTCGGGGCGGCAGAAGAAATAGCCCTGGAACAGGGAGTATCCCATTTGCATGGCCGCCGCGAATACCTCTTGGGTTTCCACTTTTTCGGCCAGCATGAGGATGTTCTTTCGCGCGTACCGGGAAACAATCGCTTGTTGTTCCGTCCGGCCGGTGAGGCGGAAATCCACCTTGAGGATGTCGGCGAGCGCAACCAGGGGAGCCCAGTCAGGAGAATCCACGAAGTCATCGAGCGCGATCGTGTATCCCGCTTGCTTCAGGCGCTTGCAGGCTTCGATGACTTCCCGGTCGGGTTTGATGTTTTCCAGAATTTCGACCACTACCAAATTGGGTGGGAAGAGAGAAATATAGTCCCGAAGCAAAAAGTCCCGCGGACAGTTGATAAACATGCGGTGTCCCGCCGTGATTTTTTCAAGGCCGATCAGGAAAGAAGTGTCGATCACGGAAGTCGACGCAAGTTCGAGATTCAGCCCATCGCAAGAGTTCTGAAGGCTGTTGCGAAAGAGCAATTCGTAGGCGAATAATTCGCGCGCGCGATTCAGGATGGGCTGGCGGGCCAGATATTTCATGGAGGAACCCCTTCTCGATCGATCGAATGCCGAACGCTCCGGCGCAGGCCGAAGAAGGAAGGGGGAATGCAAACGCGCCAAAAGCTCTAGCTCGGGCTGGACATGGAAGCGAGAAATTCGGCGTTGGACTTCGATTTGGAGAGGCGTCCCAAGAGCAACTCCATGGCTTCGACGGGCGAGAGAGGATTCAGCACCTTGCGAAGCACCCACACGCGGTTGAGTTCATCGGGCGGCATGAGCAATTCTTCTTTTCGGGTCCCGGAACGGTTGATGTCGATAGCCGGGAAAATGCGCTTATCCACCAGGCGGCGGTCGAGATTGATTTCCATGTTGCCGGTGCCCTTGAACTCCTCGAAGATCACGTCGTCCATGCGGCTGCCGGTGTCGATGAGGGCCGTGGCGATAATGGTGAGCGAGCCGCCCTCCTCGACGTTGCGCGCGGCAGCGAAAAATCGCCGGGGACGCTGCAAGGCGTTCGCGTCAATACCGCCTGAGAGGACTTTGCCGGAGGGCGGCGTGACGGCGTTGTAGGCGCGGGCGAGACGCGTGACCGAGTCGAGCAGGATCACGACGTCGCGCTTGTGCTCGACGAGGCGCTTGGCCTTTTCGAGGACCATTTCCGCGACCTGAATGTGGCGTTGCGGCGGCTCGTCGAAGGTCGAACTGATGACTTCGCCCTTCACCGTGCGCTGCATGTCGGTGACTTCTTCCGGGCGCTCGTCGATCAGGAGAACGATCAGCGCGACTTCCGGGTGATTGGTGGTTACAGAGTTCGCGAACGCCTGCAACATCATGGTTTTTCCGGTGCGCGGCGGCGCGACGATCAAGCCGCGCTGCCCTTTTCCGACCGGGCAGAGCAGATCGAGCACGCGGCCCGTCAGATTTTCACGGGTCGTTTCCATTTTCAGGCGGCCCTGGGGATAGAGCGGCGTGAGATTGTCGAAGAAAATTTTGTTCCGCGCGACCTCGGGGTCCTCGAAGTTGACCGCTTCGACCTTGATCAACGCGAAATAGCGCTCGCCGTCCTTGGGAGGCCGGACCTGTCCCGAGACGGTGTCGCCGGTTCGCAGGTCGAACTTCCGGATTTGCGAGGGCGAGACGTAGATGTCGTCCGGGCCGGGAAGATAGTTGTATTCCGGCGCGCGCAGGAAGCCGAAGCCGTCGGGCAGGCACTCCAGGACGCCTTCGGAGAAAATCAGGCCGTTCTTTTCCGTCTGGGCGCGGAGGATCTGGAAGATCAACTCCTGCTTGCGCATGCCGCTGGAGCCCGGGATGGCCAGGTCCTTGGCGATCTTTGCCAGATCGGTAATATTTTTTTCTTTCAGTTCCGCAAGACTAATGCTCATCGTTTTCATTTCCTTAATTCTCTATAGAGATAAGCCTGAAGCTCAGGCCGGGATTGTACTAATCGGCGGACGCCGGGCCCGCCGCGGCGGGCTATTCGATTTCTGACCGGGTTAGCCAAACTGGATATTCAAATCAAGGGCGATACGAATTACTGCCGCGTCCCACTTCCCGATGCACCCCACGGACTGGTTATTTGCGTTTCATCGGGGCGGGGGAGCCGAGGTTTCCCTCAATTGGTCAATTCTTGATCGCTCTCTGTTTCCGTTTCAAACTTTGCCGCCACTTCCGGGACTGCGTCGTGCGTTGCGGGTGTCAGGGGCCGTTCCAAGGCGATTTCCAGAACTTGGTCCATGTTCTCGACGAAGCGGAGGGTCAGTTCGGCCTGTATTTCCGCCGGGATGTCCGCCAAATCTTTTTCGTTATCCTTCGGCAGAATCACCGTGCGGATTCCGACGCGGTGAGCCGCCAGCAACTTTTCCTTCATGCCGCCGATCGGCAGGACCTTGCCGCGCAGGGTGATTTCGCCGGTCATGGCCACGTCGCAGCGCACCGGGATGCGCGTGAGGGCGCTCACGATCGAAGTGGCGATCGTGATTCCAGCCGAGGGACCGTCTTTCGGAATCGCGCCTTCGGGAACGTGCATGTGGATGTCGAGGTGGCGGTAAAAATCGCGAGGCAGGCCAAAGGTTGAGGTACGGGACCGCACGTAGCTCATGGCCGCCTGGGCCGATTCCTGCATGACGTCGCCCAGCTTGCCGGTGAGCGTCAGGCGGCCCTTGCCCTGCATGATCGTGGCTTCGGTGGAGAGCACCGAACCGCCGACTTCGGTCCACGCCAGACCCGTGGTGAGGCCGACTTCGTTCTTCTTTTCGGCCCAAACTTCCCGGTACTTGATAACACCCAGAAATTCGCCGACGCCCTCGGGCGCGACATTGATCGAATACTGTTTTCCTTCCTTCACCACGCGCCGCGCGACCTTGCGGCAGATGCTGGAGATTTCGCGCTCCAGGCTGCGCACGCCGGCTTCATGCGTGTAGTGCCGGATGATGTGCGAGATGGCCTCGTCCGTGAAGGTGACGTTGGTTTCCGTTAGCCCGGCGGATTCGCGCGCCTTGCGCACCAGGAAGCGTTTGGCGATCTGCGCCTTTTCCGCCTCCGTGTAGCCGGGAAGCCGCAGGATTTCCATGCGGTCCTGCAGGGGCTGGGGAATCGTGTGCAGCACGTTGGCGGTGCAGACGAACATGACTTTGGAGAGATCGTACTCGACGTCGAGGTAGTGGTCGGTGAAGGCGTTGTTCAGCTCGGGATCGAGAACTTCCATGAGCGCCGCCGACGGGTCGCCGCGGAAGTCGGTGGACATCTTGTCCACTTCGTCGAGCACAAAAATCGGATTGACCGTTCCGGCCTTTTTCATCATCTGGATGATCTGGCCGGGCAACGCGCCGATGTAGGTGCGGCGGTGGCCGCGGATTTCTGCCTCATCGCGCACGCCGCCGAGAGAGACGCGAATAAATTTGCGTCCCGTAGCGCGCCCGATGGACATAGCGAGAGAGGTTTTGCCGACACCCGGAGGCCCCACGAAACACAGTATCGAGCCGCGTGGATTTTTCACCAGCTGGCGCACGGCCAGGAATTCGAGGATGCGCTCCTTGATCTTTTCGAGCCCGTAATGCTCTTCTTCGAGAATCTTTTCCGCGAGCGCGATGTCGCGAATTTCCTTCGATCTCTTTTTCCAGGGCACGGCGAGCAGCCAGTCCAGGTAATTCCGGCTCACGGTGGATTCCGCGGACATCGGCGGCATCATTTCGAGGCGCTTCAATTCCTGCGTGGCCTTCTCGAGGGCGTCTTTGGGCATGCCCGAGGTTTCGATCTTCTTTTTCAGTTCCTCGAGTTCGTTTTTCTCGCCGCGTCCGAGTTCCTTGTGGATGGCCTTCAATTTTTCGTTGAGGTAATACTCTTTCTGGGCCCGCTCCATCTGGCGCTTCACGCGGGTGTTGATGTTGCGGTCGACGTTGAGCTTTTCGATTTCGCTTTCGAGGATTTCGCCGACGCGGGTCAGGCGGTCCAGCGGATCGAAATTTTCGAGGAGTTCCTGCTTTTCCTCGACGGGAATCTGCAGGTTCGACGCAATCGTGTCGGAGAGTTTCGCGGGGTCGTCCACGCGCGTCGCCGCGATCATGGTGTCGTAATTCAGGCTCTGCGAGAGCTTCACATACTGCTCAAAGAGGCCGGTGACCTTGGTGACCGCCTGCTCGATTTGGGGAGAAGGCTCGGCCTTGTTGGGAATCACTTTCAGCGTGGCCCGGAAAAAACCTTCGTCGGTCGAAATTTGCACGGCCTTGGCCCGCTCGACGCCTTCCACGAGCACGCGCAGGTTTCCGTCCGGCAGGCGAACGCTTTGCACGATGTTGGCCAGCGTGCCGACGGAGTAGATTTCATCGGGCTTGGGATCGTCGACGGAAGCGTCGTGCTGGGTGGCGAGGAAAATCTTCTTGTCGGTGGCCAGGGCTTCTTCGAGGGCGCGCAGGGAACTCTCGCGTCCCACGATGAACGGGTTCATCATCTGGGGGAAGATGACCAGATCGCGCACCGGCATCATCGGCACGCGTTTCGATTCGGTCTTTTCTCGGTTGAACATGGGTTCCGTTGTGATCTTATTGCTCCTTGAGCGATTTTTTATTCGCGGCCGACCCGCACCGGTATTATCCGGCTTTTTCGAGCAGCGACCAGTTGATCTCGCGGCTACGGACCATTTCGCCGGTGACGACGAATTCGCGGAGTTTGCGCTGGGCCGGCAGGTGGTACATGAGCTCGAGCATGAGGTCTTCGAGAATCATGCGCAATCCGCGGGCGCCGACCTTGCGCTGCAAGGCAAGTTCCGCAACGGTTTCGAGGGCGTCATCGGAAAACCGGAGGCGCACGTTCTCAAATTCGAACAGTCTCTGATATTGACGGATGAGCGCGTTTTTCGGTTCCGTCAGAATCTGCATCAGCGCGGCCTTGTCCAGATCGCCCAGAACGCCTACGACGGGCAACCGGCCCACGAATTCGGGAATCAGGCCGTAGCGGATCAAGTCGGTTGGCTGAGCCTGGCTGAGCAATTCGATGTTGCGGCGCTGCGCCGTGGTGGGCTGCGCATCGGTGTGAAAGCCGAGCGATTTCTGCCCGATCCGGCGTTCGATGGTTTTTTCGAGGCCCACGAATGCGCCGCCGCAGATGAAGAGAATATTGGTCGTATCGACAGGCGTGAACTCCTGGTGCGGATGCTTGCGCCCGCCCTGCGGGGGAACGTTCGCGATCGTGCCTTCGAGAATCTTCAGCAGGGCTTGCTGCACGCCTTCGCCCGAAACATCGCGCGTGATGGACGGGTTCTCGTCCTTCTTGGAAATCTTGTCGATCTCGTCGATATAGATGATCCCTTGCTGCGCCTTGGTGACGTCGCCGTCGGCCGCCTGCAAGAGCTTCAAGATGATGTTCTCGACGTCCTCGCCGACGTATCCCGCTTCGGTCAGCGTCGTGGCGTCCACGATGGCGAAGGGAACGTCCAGCATGCGCGAGAGCGTCTGCGCCAGAAGGGTTTTTCCCGTTCCGGTGGGGCCGATGAGAAGGATATTCGACTTCGTCAGTTCCACGTCGCCCGGCTGGCGGTTCAGGAAGATGCGCTTGTAGTGGTTGTAGACGGCGACGGCCAGCTTCTTCTTGGTTTTGTCCTGGCCAATCACGTAGCCGTCAAGAAACGCTTTGATTTCGGGAGGACGCGGCAGGCGCTTATTAACCGGATTCGCTTGCTCGCGCTTTTCTTCCTCGAGAATTTGTTCGCAGACGGTCACACACTCGTTGCAGATGTAGGCGCGCGGGTAGTCCGAGGGCGAGCTGATCAACTTCTCGACCTGCTCCTGCGTTTTATGGCAGAAGGAACAGCGCAGTGGTTCGTCCGTGCTGAGTTTTCTCAACGGTGTGTCGCCCTCCGCCGGTCAAGGCCCGGTCAAGGGAACTTTACCTTGCCGTGCGGATTATTCTAGGCCCCTTTGCAGCATCCGTACACCGCCGCGTTTGTTTATTACTAACTGATTGGAACGCGTTAGCGGTGCTTGGTAATTATCTCGTCGATCAATCCATATTCCTTCGCTTGCTCCGCGGACATAATGAAATCGCGCTCGACGTCCTTTTCCAGACTTTCGAGATTATGCCCACTGTGCTGCGCCAGCAGGCCATTGATGACCGAGCGCATGCGCAGGATTTCCTTCGCATGGATATCAATATCGGTCGCCTGGCCCGACAATCCCGACATCCACGGCTGGTGAATCAGAATGCGCGAGTTGGGCAGGGAAAAGCGCTTCTTCGCCGCTCCGGCGGTCAGCAGCAGCGCGGCAATCGACGCGGCCTGGCCGACGCAGATGGTCACCACGCTCGGCCGCACGAACTGCATCGTGTCATAGATCGCCATTCCCGCCGTGATCGAGCCGCCCGGCGAGTTGATGTACAGCGAAATATCCTTCTCGGGGTCTTCCGCTTCCAGGAACAGGAGCTGAGCGGTGACCAGATTGGCGACGTGGTCGTCAATCGGCGTCCCGATGAAAATAATATTGTCCTTCAGCAGCCGTGAATAAATATCGTAGGCCCGCTCTCCCCGGTTCGTCTGTTCCACCACCATGGGGATGAGTGTTGTTGCACGCGGAGTCATATCGTCAGTATGGTTCATTTTGTTTTTTAAGTTGCGCGGAGGACCCCGGCCGGAACCACTTCATTTCTCCTTGGTTATTGTCCGAGTCCGGGAATTGCTGCAGAGCCAGTCCAGAGTTTTTTCACTCCGGATCTTAGATTTCATCCTATCCAGCGCACCTTGCCTTGTCAAGTTCGCGCGAACGGCTGTGGCCGATTCGCCACTGCGTTCCGCAATCGCCGCAATTTCCTTTTCCACTTCTTCCTCGCCCACTTCGATATGTTCCGCCGTGGCGATCCGGTCCAGCAGCAATTCCGCCTTCACATCCTCGATCGAGCGGTCCTTTTGCCGGCTGCGCAGCGCCACCCAGTCCACATTCACGGCGCGCGGATCGACGCCCTGCGAGGCGAGCGACCTTACCGTGCGTTCCAGGCGCGAGTCCATCTGGTGCTCGACCAGCGCCTCGGGGACAGGGAACTCATGCGACTTCACGATTTGGGCGAGCAGCTTTTCCCGGGTCTGGTCGCTTTGACGACGCGTGCGCGCGGCTTCGAGATTTTCGCGCATCTTCTTGCGCAACTCTTCCAGGGTCTGCGCGTCGCTCACGTCCTTCGCGAATTCATCGGTCAGTTCGGGCCGCTTCTTTTCCTTGAGGCCCAGGACCTCAACCGCGTAGGTGTATGTTTTTCCCTGGAGCTTTGGATCGGGATAGTCTGAGGGATAGGTCACGTCAAAGTTTTTGTGGTCGCCGGTGTTCGCGCCGCGCAGATTTTCATTGAACGGCCCCATGGTTTCTTCGCCGCCCACGTGGCACAGGACGCTTTCGGCTTCGAGCGGCTCGCCGCCGCCCGCCGGGATGCCCTTCAGCTTGAGCTGCGCGTAATCGCCGTCGGCGATGGGCCGGCCTTCGACCGGAACAAAATTTGCGGCGCGGTCGCGAAGCTCCTCGATCCCTTTATCGACATCGGAATCTTCGACTTTGAGGTCGTCGACTTCGACTTCCAGGTCCTTATATTGACCGAGCTCGAATTCCGGCAGGACCTCGAATGTCGCGCGGAACTTCACCGGCCCGGTTTCCGTGAAGTCAACCTTATCGATTTGCGGCTGCGTGATCGGGAACAGCTTGCTTTCGGTGACGGCGCGCTCGATCTGCTCGGGCACCAGCGATTGCAGCACTTCACTCTTGATGTCGTCGGCAAATCGGCGCCGGATCAGCGTGACAGGCGCTCTCCCCGGGCGAAATCCCGGGACGCGCGCGACGCGGGCAAATTGCTTGGCCACGCGTTCGACGGCTTTTTGCACAGTCTCTGCGGGAATTTCCAGTTCCAATTCGCGCCGGCAAGTTGCTTCACTCATGGTCAGGCCTTCGGGATCAAAGATTGCATTGTCAGATGATCGAAATACGTCAGGAACCGCCCTAAGGTTCGTACTTCTACTCTTTGCCGCTTCTCGGTCCGGAAAAATGGAAACGGGAAAGAACTGCAAGCGGGGTACGGCGAAATCAAAGTATAGGGGAATCCAAGATCAACGTCAACTCGCGGGAGCTGCGCTGCAAAAATAATGTTTCGAGCATATGCACGGAGAAAAGTGAATGGTGGTGCGGAAGAAGGGACTCGAACCCCTACGGCCTTTCGGCCACCAGCTCCTAAGGCTGGCGCGTCTGCCAATTCCGCCACTTCCGCGTTGCCAGACAGTATAACCGAGGATTGACGCTGGCGGCTTCTCGGAGCTGTTTGAGTGCAAGCCTACGCGATGCGACCAGCCACGATTAAGGTTCGAAATTGGGCTCCGGTTCTGGGAGTTTGTCGCCGTCTCTCGCGAGCCACACATACAGCGTGGGCAGGATAAAAATGCTCATCGCCAGGTTGACCATCAAGCCTCCTACGATAACAATCGCGAAGGGCCGCTGAGAATCGGATCCGATCGCGTGCGAGAGCGCGGCGGGCAACAAACCTAGCGTCGCCACCAGCATGGTCATCATGATGGGACGCAGCCTCAGCACGGCTCCATCGATCGCGGAATCCTCGATTGTGCCGCCTCGGGCGCGAAGCTGATTGATGTATTCGAGCATGATGACGCCGGTTTGAACGGAGACTCCGAACAGCGCCAGGAATCCGACTCCCGAGGAAACACTTAAATGGGTTCCCGTGATGAGGAGGGCAAGTAGCCCGCCGGCGCTGGCCATCGCAACCGTCGCAAGAATCAAGGCGGCCCATTTCGGAGAGCGGAACATGGAGTAGATAATCATGAAAATCACCAGAATGGTTAGCGGGACGATGACCAGCAGCCGCGCCTGCGCCCGCTTCTGGCTTTCGTATTCGCCCTCCCATTCGATGTGATATCCGCGTGGCAATTGCACTTTGGCATCCACATTGCGCACGGCCTCCCCGACCGCTCCGCCGAGGTCCCGGCCGCGCACGCTATATTTGATCGCCACGTAGCGCTGGTTTTCTTCGCGGTAGATTTCCGAGCCACCCTCCTGCTCCTTGATCGTGCAGAGCTGCGCGAGCGAGACTCGCTCGCCCGACGGCGACAAAAGTCGAATATCTTCCAGCGCTTCCTTCGTCGTGCGGTATTGCGGGAGGTAACGCAAGACCAGGTCATAGCGCTGTTCTCCTTGCAATACCTGCGTGAGAGCTGAACCTCCCACCGCGGTCTGGATGGCATCCTGGATATCCGCGACGTTGATTTGATAGCGAGCGGCCTGCTCGCGATTCACCTCGAAATTGATGTTGGGCTGGCCCAGAGCGCGAAAAACTCCGAGATCCTCGATGCCCTTGACTTGCTGCATCGTGCTCACGATCTGATCGGCTTTTTCTTCGAGAACTTTCAGGTCATCGCCATAGACTTTGGTGGCGAGTTCGCCTTTCACGCCGCTGACCGCTTCTTCCATGTTGTCTTCGATGGGCTGGGAAAAACCCCAGGTCACGCCGGGGATCTGATCCAGCTCGCGATTCATTGCGGCGATCAATCTGTCCTTATCTTGATGGAAGACGGGCCGCCACTCTTCCTTGGGTTTCAGCCCCACGAAGTATTCCGTATTGAAGAATCCCGTTGCATCCGTTCCGTCGTCGGGACGTCCTACCTGGCTCGTGCACTCTGGCACCTCGGGAAAGGAACAGAGCAGGGTGCGAGCCTGATTTGCGATCCGGATCGATTCGCTGGGCCCGACGCTGGACGCTAGAGTTCCGCGCACCCAGATTGCGCCCTCGTCCAGGTGGGGCAAGAACTCGGAACCGAGCACGCCGCTATAGACAAGAATGACAGCCAGGCATAATCCAGCCACACCGACGCCAACGGTGAGCATGCGATGTTCAATCGCATAGCGCACAGCCTTGCGATAGTGATCAATCGAAAATGCCATCGCCGGATTGTGCCACTCCTTAACACCATCGCGAAAAAGCAGGGTGGAAAGAACCGGGGCGATCAACATTGAAAAAATCAGGGCGCCGAGAAGGGCAAACGCCACCGTCCAGGCCATTGGCCGGAACAGCCGGCCCTCGACTCGCTGCAGCGTAAAGATAGGCAGATAGGCGGTGATGATGATGGCGATAGCGTAAAAGACCGGCCTCTGCACTTCATGCGCGGCTTCGCTGACGACTTCCATGGTTTCTCTTGATGAATTTTTCGGCTGGGTCATGTGCCGGACGATATTCTCAATCATGACCACTGCGCCATCCACGACCATTCCAAAATCCAGCGCGCCCAGAGAAAGCAAGTTTGCGGGAATGCCTTTCAGGTTGAGGCACGTTGCAGCAAATAAGAGTGAAAAAGGAATAGTAAGAGCGACGATGATCGCGGCGCGGACATTCCCGACAAACAGAAAGAGAACAATCACGACGAGAATGATCCCTTCCGTGAGGTTGTGGAGGACCGTGTGCGTTGTGAAGTGCACCAAATCGCTACGGTCGATGAAGGGAACGACTTTCACGCCGGGCGGCAAGATGCGATCGTTCAATTCCTTAACCTTGGCATGAATTCCCGCGAGCGCGTTATCGGCGTCCGCCCCTTTGCGCAAGAGCACGATCCCTGAAACGACATCATCGTTATCGATGATTCTGCCGTCTTCGCGATGTATGGCGCGCGCGAATTGGCCGAGCCGGATCTTCGGGCCCTGGGCCACGACGGCGATGTCCTTGACTCGAAGCGCAGCGCCATTCTTGGCCGTGAGGACTGTGTTTTCGATATCGCGGACGTTTCGGACCAATCCAACTTCCCGGATATTAATTTGCTGCTGCCCGGATTCGATGAAACTGCCGCCTGCATTCGTATTGTTGTTCGTGAGCTGCTGCTCCACCTGGGCGATGCTGAGGCCGTAGGAAATCAGCTTCGTGGGGTCAAGACGAACCTGATACTCGCGCGTGGGGCCTCCGAAGCTGGCGACATCGACAACATCAGGGACCGATTTGAAATTTTTCTCGACAGTCCAATCTTCGATCGATTTCAGATCCATCACGTCATACTGCGGATTTGTGCTTTTCAGGGTAAAGAAGTAGATCTGGCCGACCGGGCTCCAATCCGTTCCCATTTGCGGTGTCACGCCCGGCGGCAAGGTCACTTGCGACAGCCGTTCGAGAGCCCTCTCACGGTCCCAGGCGTTCTCTTCCTGATCGTCAAAGATCAGCTTCAGGTCGGAGAGTCCGAAGAGAGAAAACGAGCGCAAATGAACCACGTGAGGGATTCCGTTCATTGCGATTTCGAGGGGAATCGTGACCTGCTGCTCGATTTGCTCCGCGGAGATGCCCGGCCACTGCGTGATGATTTCCACATAGTTGTCGGCTACGTCGGGATACGCTTCGATGGGAAGCTGATGAAACGAGATTGCGCCCCAGCCAAAAAGCACGACCGCCGCCGCGAGGACCATGAAGCGGTTTTCGAGGGCGAAATCGACAAGCCTGCGAATCATTTTACTGGTCCACCGTGTTCTGAAAAGTGAGCGCGTTCTTGACCACTTGCGCTCCGGGCATGATGCCGGAGACGATTTCCTGCATGTCTCCAGGCAATGTGTTGCCCGTTACGATTTCCACGCGCTGAAACTTCTTATCTGGCGCGATCACGAACACCCAATCCGTGTCATGCAGATGCAGGATCGCCGTGGACGGAACCACAGTATGGGTAACCTGCTTCTGGCCCCGGAAGGTGGCCGTCACGAACATCCCGAGGCGCATGATCCCCGGGTTGCGTACTTCCATACGCACCTTGGCCGTCCGAAGATTCGGATCGAGGATGGCCCCAATGTTGGTGATCGTGCCTTTGAAAAGCTGATCGGGGTAAGCGTTCAAGCGAATTTCGGCAGTATCACCCAAGCGGACGCTGGCCAGCTGGTCTTCGTGTACGTCGCAGACAACCCAGACAGAGGATAAATCCGAAATCGTGAACGGGTTTGGTCCATATGCCTGCAAGGACGCGCCGTCCGTAACCTGTTGGTCGGTTATGACTCCGGAAATCGGGGCGCGGATTTCCACGGTGCTGTTCGGCTTATCGGGATCGTTGCCCAGGAGGCGGAGATGCTCTGCTGAAGTCTCCAAATCCACCTTGGCTTTTTCTTCGGCATCGCGGGCTACCTGAAGGTCGTTCAAAGAAATTGCGCCGTGGGCGTTAAGATCTTTCGCCCGCTCGAATTGCGTCCGCGCGAGTTCCTCGTCGGCAACCGCCTTGTGGTATTCCGAATAGGCCCCTGAAACATCCGAACTGCGAACACTCAGCAGCAACTGGCCCTTCTGCACCGTATCACCCAGGCGAGATCGAAGTTCCACGATGCGGCCCGAGGCCAGGGAAACGACCGGCACGTTCCGCGAAATGTCAGGAGCCACTGTTCCCGTCAACACCAGCTCCGGCCGGGAACTGCGCGCGACCGCTGTTACGAGCGGAATCTGTTCCGGGTGATCGACTTGGACCACACTTCCATCTTGTTCATGCTCCACTTGGGCAGGCGGGGGCGCCTCCGCTTTCGGATCGGTATTTCCTTGGCCGCAGCCTATCCCGGCCAGACCCGCGGCCAGAAGGATCCAAAAAAAATTCTTATTCATTTTTGCAGCTCCACCAAGGCATGTGCACGTCAAGCTTTCTTGGACTTGGCACATCCGAAAGGTCCAAACTCGCATGTCCGAATGCGCGGCCTCAGAACCCGTTCGCCAGAAGAGAAAAAGGAAGTGATCCCCGCCCGGTCAAACTTCGGGCAAACGGGGCGGCGAAAGGGCCATATTTGATTACAGGAGAGAGGGGGGAGCCCTGCCGGGCGAACAGCTAGTTAAAGAGCCTGGATCACTAAGCTTAAGAGTTTGAATTAATTCTAAACTGACTAAATTTGCTGCGGCAAAGGGACTCGAAATCATCCCAACCAGCAAGTGCGTAACCGGGCTTACGGTTGCGGCGCGCACTTGGGGAGCGCTGGCCGCGATCAGGCAGGCATTTCGTTTGCCTGAGGACGCATCCACAGCCACGGTTTCAGGGTGCAGGTCGTCCGTAAGAGAAATGACCGGGAACAGAAGGGACAGGACGCAGACCATGGCAACCGCTTCCATTCTGGTGCTGTGCCGCGGATTTCGCCGTGACACAATCCAACGGAATCGCCACAGCCAAATGGCGGCCACGGTGATTGCAAGCCAGAGAACGTTGAGGAAGGTCTCCATCGGTTCGTACTAACTGCATTCGCGGCGGGGGGCCGGTTCAACCGGACCCTCCAGGCGAGGGAATTCGTCCAAGATCGGATGTAGTTTACAACGGGGCGCAATCCAGCGGCAAACTTTCCGATTTACACAGGAGTGCTTGTGCGGCGAGGTCAGCAATGATAGCCTTCGCGCGACGTGCGGGGGCTCTGTCCTTAACGACTTCCAGAGGGGAGAAACACAATGGCCTTTTGCAGCAAGTGTGGCAGTGAAGTGGCGGCGGGCGCGGGGTTCTGCCCCAAATGCGGGGAGGCGCAACCAGGAGGTGCGGCGGTGGCACAAACGGCGCAGAGTTCACAGTCGGGGATGTCTGAAAACGTGGCCGCATTCTTGTGTTATCTGGTTGGTTGGGTCACCGGGATTATTTTTTTCCTGATCGACAAGCGGCCGTTTGTGCGGTTTCATGCGGCGCAATCGATCGTCGTGTTCGGCGGGCTGCACATCCTGAACATTGTCATTGGGATTTTCTTCTTTCGCGTGGGATTCATGATGATGGGCGGGTTCGGCGCTTTCGGGTTGGGATCGATGCTGTACGGACTGATCAGCCTGGTCGCGTTCATTCTCTGGATCCTGCTCATGGTGAAAGCGTACCAGCACGAGAAGTTTGAGGTCCCGATCGCGGCTGGCATTGCAAAAAGCTTTTCTGGGAATTAGTGCCGGTTTCGTTTCGTCGCGGCGGCTGGCGCACGGCTATGAGCTTTCGCGGCAGTAGCTGCCGCTGATTTCAAATGAGCAGCTGAAGCCATTTGCGCCGCAACCTAGACCCTTTATCTTTTTCCGGTTTGTGGCCTTCCTTTTGGGAATTATATAGTTGACTCCCTCGACGGGAGGGTTTTCGGCATAGAGGCCTCAAGTGGTGCAGAATAGAGATTGTCTTCTAGGTAGGTATCATACCTGATACGTATAGAATTGAGGCAGACCACCTAACGCATTCTGATTTGGTTCCAAAACTGTGGCAAAGTTCCGTGCATGGCAAAAAATACCGATATTCCTGAATACCTGCCTATTAGTCCCGTAACGTTGGTTTGCCCGGATTGTCACGCCAAACCGGGCAAGGCGTGCGGAACTTCATCGGGGGCCCAGCTTGAGTTTGTCCATGTGGCAAGAATCAAGGCGGCTGCCAAACTGGACCACGCGAATAACGCACGACGGAAGTGACTTTCAAGCCTCGGGACCCACTACCTGAGAAAGGGACTTAAGCATATAATTCCCTTCCTTTTCATCTTGACATTCTTGCTGGTCCCGTCCATCTTTTAGGGCTTTCCATCTGCGTTTACGTTTGGCATTGGGGTGGAGCGAAGGCGGAGAGTGGCGGACCCGGTCAAAGTTCGATTGTGCTTTCACGACCGATGCTTCGACGGCGCGGCGTCGTCGGCGGTTTTCTACCGCTTTTTTCGAGAGCGCATCCGGCCGGGCGCGGAGTTTCATTTCACGGGGATGACGCACCAGGCTCGGCATCCTTTTCCGGAAGCCCTGTTTGACGGCGATGAAAACGCCATCGTCGATTTCAAATACTCGAGCTCGCCGCGCGTCACTTGGTGGTTTGATCATCACCAGAGCGCGTTCCTCACTCCCTCCGACGCGGAAAACTTTCGCCAGGACCGCAGCGGCCACAAGTTCTACAATCCCGATTACAAATCCTGCACCAAGCTGCTGGCCGACGTGACCAGTGCGCAGTTCGGCTTTGACGCGAAGCCGCTCGCCGAGTTGATTCACTGGGGCGATATCATCGACGGCGCCCAATATCCGACCCCGGAATCCGCCGTGGCCCTCGCCGAGCCCGCGACGCAACTGGCCCTGGTGATCGAAGCCGCGCCGGAAGAAGGACTGGTCGCGAAAATTATTCCGGACCTGTCCGTGCGCCCGCTCGCGGAAATGATCCAGCTCCCGATCGTCGCCAAGCACCTCGGGCCGCTGCTCGAAAAGCACCACCATTCGATCGACTTGCTGCGGCAGCGTATCGAAGTCCGCGGCGGCGTGATTTATTTCGACATCAGCGATCTGGACATCGACGGCTACAACAAATTTATTCCCTACATGCTGTACCCGGCTGCGCGGTACACGGTGAGCGTGCTCGCTTCGCCGACGCGCGCGAAAATTTCGATTGGCTCAAATCCCTGGAATCCCGACGCCGCGGAAGACAATCTGGCGAGCCTGGCGGAACAATACGGCGGCGGAGGCCATCCGCGCGTCGCCGCGATCTCGCTGGACCCGAACGACGTCGAGCGCGCAAAAAAAATCGCCCAGGAAATCGCGGAAAAATTGCGGGATTAGACGCAATCCGCGCGACTCGCGGGCGGCCTAAAAAATGCTTCGGTCGTGGTAAAATAAAAAGTTCGTGGACCGGTAGCTCAATGGTAGAGCAGCTGACTCTTAATCAGCGGGTTGTAGGTTCGAGTCCTACCCGGTTCACCACTTCTTGCCCTGCGCGATGACAAATTCCTACCGCTTCCAGGATTTGGACACTTCCAACAATTGAGCGCTATTCGAGGATGTGATGAAGCCGCTCGTCATAAGGGCTTCCTAGCATGGGATCGATTTGCTGGCGGAACTGAACGGTGTGCGCGGCGGCGATGTGCGCATCGAATGCCTGCTGGGATTCCCAGACTTCGACGATCATATGATGGTTGAGGCGCGAGACCTGCTCGTAGACCTCGATGCGCACGCAGCCCTTTTCCTTGCGGCTGTCGGCAACGTATTGCTGCAGCAATTTTTTGCCGGCGGGCATATTCGGCCCCAGGAGGTCGGCGTGCGTCACGACGTAAATTCTGTCGCGCGCCCCCGGTTCCTGGGCGAGCGCCTGCCCGGCAACGCCGCAGGAGATCAGAACCAGCACAGCCCACATGCGAAACAACGGCCATCGCATGAAATTCACTTTCGATAGGATCGGCATTTTCTTCACCTCCCTGCAAGTTGGTCGTTCCATCATGAAATCGTTCGTTCCCGGCAGCACATCCAAAACGAATTCTCAGGCCGCATGTATATCATGCTGACAGGGTTTGACGCATCTCGCGTTAGGGGAAGCTGGAAACAGCAGGGCTTTCGTGAAGATTCATAACCATCTAGTAAATAACTGGACGGGTGGCCCGCCCTTTCAAGAGATAATTCCCATCCCGTTTATCAGGAGTCGGCCGCCAGAGCCTTGCAGTCTTGCGGTGGCCGATGCCCGTTGGGACGAGTTGTGTCTTCCGCTATAGCAGTACTTCCGCGCTATGGCTGATCCTTCCATTCAGGAGTCACAATTGTCTGCACGCTCCTGGATAGTTACAGGAGGCTTCCAGTTTGGTCGGGATGAAATCGCGGACTTGGCAAAATGACAACAGACTACTCTCAGGCTGAGCAAGGGAAAAAACTATTCGTAACTAGTCTTTTGTTCTTCGCACAGGGTCTTACCTGGTTCGGCCTCGACTCGCCGGGAGGTATTTTTACTCTCCAGCCGTTGAAAATGGACGATGCATTCTTCCGTGCAGAAATTGTGATAGGGGCCATCGTGGCAGCGTACGGAATGCTGGTATGGCGGAGCGCATCTCGTAAACTTTCCCTTGCGAACTACGTAATCGTGGTGTCTTGCGTGGCCGTTCTCCTCCCATGCGTGTCTAAACAGTCCGAATGGGTTTATTTTTTAAACCACCAGAGAGGGTTTTTGACTTTGAACGATCTTAAAATCCTCGTCATCGAAATCACGATCCCGGTTTGTATCATGGTTTTCGGTGGTTGGTGGGCCGACAGTACGTACATGCACGAGCGGTTTCGCGGATACATGCGATCCAGCCGATTCGTGAAATAGCTCCAACGCCTTTCGCCAAGTCCTGATATTCATCCCCAAATGACAATTAATCAGGACTCCTCGCGGCCACCTCGTCGACTACCTGGACTGTATGCTGATAAGATCGCGAAGTCTGCGATGACAATCAAAAATCAGCACTTGGCGTAACTTCTCGGTTACCTCCGCCCCGCATGGACCGCCGCTCACTGACCTGGCCACGTTAGAATCATTTCATCATGTTTCTACGCATCCGCCAGTGGCTCGAAGACCACAGCGTTGAAGCCGCCGTTTTTTGGGGCCTCTTCGCAGTTTGCCTGCCGTCGCTGGCATCCGCGGATTTCTGGTGGCACCTCCGCTCCGGTCAGCTTATTTATGCAACCCATGCCATTCCGCGCAGCGACCCTTTTACTTTTACGGTTGTGGGACAACGCTGGATTGCGCATGAATGGCTTTCCGAGCTGCTTCTTTATGCCACGTACCATTTCGGAGGCTATGCCGCCGTCCTGGTGCTTTTTGGCCTGATCACGGCAGCCGCCTACTGGCTGGCCTATCGCTGCGCCGAAGGGCCTCTCTATGTTTGCCTTCCCGTTCTGGCTCTGGCGGTGTGGGCTGCTCGTCCTACGTTCCTCGTGCGCCCGCAGGTGTTCACGCTGTGCTTGTTCTCCCTGTTTTGTTTTGTGCTGGAAGCTCACCGCCGCGCGAGCGCCTGGCGGCCCCTGCTCGCCCTTCCGCTCCTGACCATTCTGTGGGTCAATCTGCACGGCGGATACATTCTTGGGCCGACCGTGATTCTTCTGTACCTGGCGGGTTATGCGCTTGACGCGCTGACTGACGCGAGCGCGCGGCAGAAACTCTCTACCCGCGCGACTCATCTCGGGGCGGCGGCGCTTGCTTGTCTTCTTGTGGTGCCGCTGAATCCCAATGGTTTGCGCCTCTACACGTATCCTTTCGAAACCTTGCGCTCGCCCGCCATGCAGGCCCTCATAACGGAGTGGCAGCCGCCCAGTCCGCTGCAGCGGCTTTTCTTTCCGTTTTTCCTGCTGATCGGCTTGACCGTTCTGGCGTTGGCGCTGCGTCGGAAAACGCTGCGACCCGGTGAGATTCTCTTCGTTACTTTCTTCGCTGGAGCCGCACTGCATTCCATGCGCAACATGGCGTTGTTCAGCGTCGCCTGCATTCCCCTGCTATCCGGCTGGCGCTTGGCGCCTCTTTCATGGCGCATTCCGCTTGCGCTTCGCCGCGCTGCGATTGTTTTGGTCGTTCTCCTGTGCGGCTGGCGTTGGCACGCCGGGATTGCCGGCGCCGCCATGTTCGAACGCACGCGCTTCCCCGCGGACGCCGTCACCTTCCTCGAACACAGCCGTCCCGCCGGGCAGATCTTCAACGCCTACCCATTCGGCGGCTATCTGATCTGGCGCCTTTATCCGGAGTATCGCGTCTATGTGGACGGGCGCGCCGATCTTTACGGCGATTCCTTTCTCACGCACTTTAACGAGATGTACGAGGGGGAAGTGAATCCCCAGCCGGAATTCCTCCGCCGCGACATCCGTACTGTCCTGGTCGAGCCCGGCGCTCCGATCGCTAACCTCCTCAGCATCACGCGCGGCTGGCACAAGTGTTATCAGGACTCCCTGGCAATCATCTATGTGCGCACGGACGCCCTACCTCCCGCGTGAAACTCCAAGCTCGATTTGCGAGAGACGGGTGGGCCAGGGTTTGGGGTGAGTTGAATTTTCGGGCGGCGCATCACTTTACAGTTCTGGTGATGCGTGCGGACTTTTCCCTCACGAATTTAGGCGACAATTCGACCAGTAAGGCTGACGGAAATCCAGACAATCGCTTTCCTAAAATTAATCCAAGCGCTGTCTCGTCAATTCCAACAAAGTTTAATCCAGGTTTAATCCAGCGGTTCTACCTTCATCATTCTCGCGGTGCGAGTGTTGACCATCCACAGCGTCAAGCGGCTGGTCGTGGGATCGTAGGTGATCTTCTTCGAATCGAACTCGGTCGGGATCTGATACTCGACGATTTCACCGGTCTTTGGATCAAGGCGCATAAGCCGTTCGGCCATGTTGCTCGTCGCATACACGTAACCGTTTCTGTCGGGAGCAGAGACGGCATACGGAGTCGTGTATTTGCGCAGCATGGGCCATTCCTGGAACTTTTCCGTGCGCGTGTCGAACATACCGATCTTGTCCCCAGTGTACTCGGCAAACCAGAAACGGTCCTGCGCGTCCATCCGACCACGGCGCGGCGATGACCTGGGCGTGGGGACCTGCCAGAATTTGGCCTCACCGGTCTTCGCGTCGATGCCGATGATGTACGAGCCGCCGATATCCGGCGCGTATGGATTACCCTTGGAGTTTACTACCGTGAGATCGACGTACTGGCGGTGCGGGCCGGGGGGAATGTTCGGTGATTTCTCCCAGCCGTACGTGGCCTCCACTTTCATGGTCTTCGGATCGACCCGCGTCCACCCCGCCCAGATTTTGCCTTCGGGTCCGAGCGCCATGAATTGCGTGCCAACTCCCTCGATGGTGCTCAGTTCTTCCGTTTTCGGATTGAACTTCGTCAGCACGACCGCCGCGCCGGCGATGCGCCGCGGGAACCAGATGTTGTCGTCGCGATCCACTTGAATGTCCCTCGCCCCCGGCAGGTCGCCGGACGGGACGGGCGGCAGCGCGTACTCGGTAAACTTGCCGGTCTTCGGATTCATCTTCCCGAAGAACATCCGGCTTTCGTCGCTGTACCAAATTGTGCCTGAGGAATCGAGGTCCAGATCGTGTGCCACTGTGTCGGGCCGGGGCATGTCGTACTGAGTGATGATGACGCGCGTGGCCTTGCCCTTCGGACGCGGCAGCGTCTTCAATTCGTAGGGCCAGGTTGTTTTTTCCCCGCTGAGATTGATCGTGGCGAGGTACTCGGCCAGTTCTTTCTTCGGGACTCCCAAAGGCTCACGGCCCCATATCGGATTCTGATCGGCAGCGGCAACCTGGTCGGGAATGCCGATCTGCCCGCGGCCCCGTTTGTCCCGGCTGACCGCCGAGCCATCCGTGTAGTACTTCTGCATGCGCGTGATCACGTCCACGAACTCATCGGCCGTGTGGTTCGACCTCATGACGCGTTCCAAGGCATGGCAGTAGGCGCAGCTCACTACCTGATAGATGAGTTTGTTCTTCTGTTCTGGCGTGCCGGGGGCGCTCATGGCCCATTCGAGGGAACTGAGCTGCGCGGCGAGGTCCTTGGCCTTGTCGAGCTTGAGATCCGCGTTTGTAGTTTTGCCCTCAGAGATCGTCACGGCCCCGGGATCTTTCAGGTCGTACCCTACGGCCCGGATCGTGAGTGCGTATTTCCCGGGCTCCACGTGACTCCTGGGGAAGCTATATTTCCCCTGCGCGTCGCTCACCACGGACACGGTGAAGTTTGCGCCGTCGCGTCGAGCGCTGACGACGACGCCCTCCATGGGGCCTTCCTGTTGCGAACTGACGACACCGCCCAGGGCGACGGGGTCTGAGTCCTGCGCCATGAGGTCAGGAGGGGCCCCGCTCATTGCGCTGACCACGATGCTCCCCAGTGCGATGGTAAGAAATAGTTTCGACATGGAGCCGATTTTAAGCATAGGCGTTGGGTGCCGTCAATTTGTCGGTAACTGGTATTCGGCCCGCGCTGGGCTGGGCGACATTCCGACAAGCGGCTTCTTGGGGGACCCATCCAGTAAGTTAGCGATTTCGCTGTCGGAACATACAACAAACGCGAGACGATTTATTTTGCCGTCGAGCGAACTAGAAATCAGCGGCCCGCTACCCCTTGACCGTCTCTGCGGCTACGTTTCTTCCTGCGATTCGGCCTTGGACGGCGCATCTGGCCAGGCCGTGCAGGCTAAATCCTCCCGCGGACTCGCCCCCGCAGTAAAGGCCTGGAATGATCTCACCATTGAGGTCCACCACCTGGCATTTTCCGTTGATGCGCAGGCCGGAGCGTGTGTCGTGAATCACGGGCGTGGCCCAGGCTGCGTAGAAGGGAGGCGTCTGAATCTTATACTTCGGCGCGGGTTTGCCGAAGTCCGCGTCCTTGCCTGCATCCACGAAAGAGTTGTACCGCGTCACCGTATCTTGCAGGGCGTTCGGCGGCATCGGTTTTTTCTGGAATTTGTTTGCAATTTTGGCGGCGAGTTCTGTCACGGAATTCGCGGAGAAAAAGTATCCCTGCGCCTCATCCACATAAGGAGCCGTAACTTTCCAGCCTTCCCGCTTCGCTGCGTCCGCATCGAAGATGGCCCAGATCGGACCGCCTCCCGGCGTGGTATCGCCGGTTCCTGCCAGGGCCGCGTTAATGAAATTGGATGTCTCGTACTTCACATTCGCGGCATTGAGGTAGCTTCGCGGGATGTACGATTTGATGGAGTTGTAGTTGTTCGCGGGGAATTGACCTTGCGTCTCATCGTAAAATCGCTGGCCCGCGATGTTCACGAGGATCGCGTCCTGATAATCCTTGACGAAAAGACCTGTAGCGCGCGCCTTGGAAAAAATGGGGCTGTCCGGCTGCCAGCTCAGGTTTACGTAGCCGTATTGGCAGCCGATCCATCCCGCCTTGGTCACGTTCTGGCCAAATTCTCCGGATTGATTGAATGCGCCCCAGAGCGACGCGCCGATGGACATGGCCGCAATTTCTCCACTGGCATCCTGGAAGGAGTACGGTTCGCCGGCCACTTGGTACTCTTCCGTGAGGCGCGGATCGAAGATTCTGCGGAAATTTACGTTGCTGCTGTGTCCGCCCGTGCCGATGATGACGCCTTTGCGCGCGCGGATGTTCGCGGTCTTGCCCTGGCTCGTCGCCGAAATTCCCAGGACCCTGCCCGAATTCGGATTCTCGCGGACGATGCCTGTCATCTTGTGTTGCAGGAGAACCTGCACGCCCAATTTTCGAGCGCTGGCCTCCAGCGGACGGATGAGGCCGACGCCTGAGGAAGTGGTTGCCCCCTTATCGGCAGGCAGCGGTCCGCCATTCTGAACGAGCGCAAACGCCAGCGGCGCGGCATGGCTCTCCCTCGGAGCGGAGTTGCCGCAAGCGTGCCCGCCAAGCGTGTCCGGCGCCTTCTCTACAAACGTGACGCCGTGTTCGACCAGCCATTCGTACGTCTTGGCGCTTTCGTCGGCAAACGCGCGGATGACTTCCTTGTCGTTGTACCGATAGTCGGGAAACCCATTGGGCTCGACGACGGACCAATCCGTCAGGTCCGAGAACAAAAGGTCCGGCGAGTCGACCACGCCATATTTTTTCTGCCTGCTCGTGCCGCCGCCGAGAGCCACGTTTCCGCCGCTCAAGATCGCGTGCCCGCCGACGTCCGTATTCGCGTCGATCAGAATCACGGACGCGCCCCCTTCGGCCGCTTGAATCGCCGCGGGCAGCCCCGTGGCGCCCGCTCCAATGACGACAACGTCCGCTTCCTTATCCCAGCGCGCGGGCCGTCCTTCAGCCTTCGCTACTTCCACGCCAAGCCCGGAGAGGGCGGCAGCGCCGGCTCCCGTGGCTGTCGTCTTGATGAAATCCCGGCGCGAGAAACCGTTCTGATCGCGTTTATCTTTTTTCATAAGTGTGATCCCAATTGGCGATTTTGATTTATTCCTTGCGCAAGAACATATGCCCGACTCCGTCAGGTGTCAACTTCCGTTCGAGCTGACAGCAGCGAGGTAGGCTGGCGATCTAAGGACGTTCCAGTTCCGGGCAAAATGGAAATCTCAGCTAAACCAAAACGAAGAAGTTGGTGTACATTCATCAGCAATCGTTGATTCCGGAATGGGGATTCGGCTGAAAGAGTCTCCGGTGGCCGGCGGCGTATCGATCGCGGGAGATTCTGCACAAATTGTGGAGGTCTTCACGATGTTATCCCTGAAAGTCAATCGAAAAACCTATAGCGTCGATGTGGAACCCGAGACTCCTCTCTTGTGGGTCATCCGGGACACGATCGGTCTGACAGGAACGAAGTTCAGTTGCGGGAAGGCCCTTTGCGGGGCTTGCACCGTGCATGTAAACGGGAAACCTGTCCGGTCCTGCGTCCTGCCGGCAAGTCTGGCGGCAGGCCAGGAAATCACTACCATCGAAGGACTGTCGCCGAATGCCCAGCATCCGGCACAGATTGCTTGGCGCGAGGCCGATGTGCCGGAGTGCGGCTATTGCCAGTCGGGGCAGATCATGGCAGCCGCAGCGCTGCTTGCGAACAAACCGAACCCGACCGACGCGGACATCGAGCGGGAAATCACCAACCTTTGCCGCTGCGGTACGTATCTGCGCATCCGCCAGGCAATTCACCGCGCCGCTCAAATCGCCGCGAAGGCCTAGGCGTTTATTTGGAGGTCAGCATGTCTACGAATCGCGAAATAAGCCGGAGAGAATTCGTCGTGACCGCCGCGACCGTGGGCGGCGGATTGGCATTGGGACTCTCCTTCCCCAAGAGCGACGTCCTGCGTGCTGCCGAAATTGCCAAATTATCCGGCCGGCCCTGGGAATCGTTGGCTGGCAGAAATGACATCGAGGTCGGCCCTTGGGTAGTGATCGCACCGGATGACACTGTCACGATTCGCGTCGGTCAATCTGAAATGGGTCAAGGCGTGATCACATCTTGCGCGAAGATGCTCGTCGAAGAACTGGAATGTGATTGGTCGAAAGTGCGCGCGGAATATGTATCCGTCAATCGTCACTTCCGCGAAAACAAGGTGTACAAACGGTTGAACACTACTTCGAGCAGTTCGGTTCGCCTGGGACGCCCCTACTTGCAGCAAGCCGGCGCGAGCGCGCGGGAGCGTCTGATGGCAGCAGCGGCACAGACGTGGGGTGTGCCGAGAGCGGAACTTACGGTCAAAGACGGCGTAATTACCCACAAATTGACAGGGCGCACGCTCCGCTACGGACAAGTGGCGGAGAAGGCCGCTGCCATCAAATTGCCCGCAGAGCCGAAGATCAAGACGCCGGACCAGTACACGCTGATGAAAAAGCCCACCAAGTTGCTGGACACGCCTTTGAAGGTGGACGGCAGCGCCACATACGGAATTGATGTGCGTGTGCCGGGCATGCTCTATGCGGCGGCGAACGCGTCGCCGGTGTTCAAGGGCAAGGTGAAGAGCTACGACGCGGACTCCGTCAAGCGCCGGCCGGGCGTGCATTCGGTGGTGGAGTTCAGCGGCGAAGAGATCGAGGCAGGAGTCGCCGTGGTGGCGGATAGTTACTGGCACGCAAGGACCGCGTTGGATGCCATGCCGATTGAGTGGGACGAAGGGACGCACGGCAACGACACTTCGGAGGAATTCTTCAAATCTTCGAGAGCGACTCTGGATGAGCCCGGCGCCAAGGTCGTCACCATGAAGGGAGATCCGGAGGGCGTGCTCAAGAATGCTTCGCAGGTCGTGGAGGCGGTCTACGAAGTTCCCTATCTGGATCACACCGTGATGGAACCGTTCAACTGCACTGCCCAGGTCACTGCGGATCGAGTGGATATTTGGGTGGGGTCGCAGGATCCCGAGAATGCCACGATCGATGCAGCGAAAGTGGCGGGCTTTCCGGTGGAGAAAATTTATCTCCACAACTGTTTCCTGGGCGGCGGATTTGGGCGGCGCGGAAATCAGGATGACGTCCGTCAAGCGGTCGCGATTGCCAAGCAGTTAGGGGGACGCCCCGTCAAGGTTATCTGGAGCCGGGAGGAAACGACACGCCACGGATACTATCGGCCGATGCGTGTGTCGAGGTTCCGCGCCTCTCTGGGACCGGACGGGATGCCACTTGCCTGGCATACGCGAGTCGTCGGGATGGATGAAGCCGTCTTCGCCTCGAAGCTTGTGGCGGCCGAGGGCGGCCTCGTATCGAATACACGCGCCAGCAAGAATGGCGAACCGGGCGATGAACAGCTCATCCGCGGTTTGCACAAACTTCCTTACTTCGTGCCGAACCAGCTATTCGACTATCACCTCCGAAATACGCACGTTCCGACCGGACCTTGGACGTCCGTTGGCAGATCTCAAAACGAGTTCTTCTTGGAAACTTTCGTCGATGAACTTGCCCACGCAGCCGGCAGGGACCCCTACCTCTACCGGCGCGCTTTGCTGGAGACAAATGCGGAGTTTCCTTTTGCAAAGGCCTGGACCGAAGTGCTGGGTGCAGCCGCGGAACAGTCCGATTGGGGGCGGAAATTGCCGGCGGGAACCGGGATGGGGATCGCCATCGGAGATAGTCGCCGCCTCAGCCGGACAGAGATTACGATTATCGGAGTTGTGGCCACCGTCACGGTCAGCAAGAAGGGCGAAGTCCGCGTGGAACGGATGGACGTTGCCGTGGACACGGGCCCATTCCTGGTTAATCCATTGGCCGCCGAACGGCAGGTGGAGATGCAAGTTACGATGGGACTGGCCGCGGCGCTTCGTCAGGAAATCACAATCGAGAAAGGTCGCGTCGTTCAGAGCAACTTCGATGACTACCCGTTATTGCGAGCAACAGAGATGCCTGAGATAAGCGTCCACTGGGTTCGCGCAACTGATGACCCGATAGCCGGCATTGGCGAAGAAGCGGTAGGATGGGTCGCCCCGGCGGTGTGCAATGCGATCTTTGCCGCCACGGGCAAGCGGATTCGTTCCTTGCCCCTCAAAAATCACGACCTTAGCTGGTCATAGCGAATCGGAGGCGGTGATCCTCCCGATATGGTCTGCCAGAACGAAGCCAGGTAACAGGACTCCTTGTTACGACGGGATTGCGTGAAGCCGGGTTCGACAATTCTGTGCGAATGACCAGCGTTATTGCGGCATAACTGCAGACGACGGAATAAGAAGGAGCGATGCTTGCGGGCACATAAGAAGATCCTGATCCTCGGCGGCTTGGTAGCTTTCCTCGGTTCGGCCTGCTACGGCGCGACGATCACTGGGACCGTGAATGGCGCGGATGGCGCGCCGTTTCAAGGCGCGTTTGTCGAGGCGCAAAACGCGAAGACCAAAATCACGGTTATCGTGTTGTCGGACAGCCAGGGGCGCTACCGGATTCCCGATTTGCCTGCCGGGGAATATCGCGTGCAGATCAGGGCTGTGGGCTACCGCGCCGATCCTCGCTCGGGCGTCACTCTCGCCGCTGAGCAGAATGCTTCGTTCGATTTTGCTCTGCAGAAGAGCGCGGTGCGCTGGAATGAAATTTCCAAATACCAGGCGGCGCAGCTCTGGCCTCCCGCAAAAGGGAGGGAATTAATTTTTGAGCACTGCAACATCTGCCATCAATTTCAAAGCCGCATCGCCTCCGTCAGGCGGGATCTGGACGGCTGGAAAGACCGCGTCGCGTACATGCGGGAAGCCATGCATTTCAGCATCTTTTTAGGCCCAAATTTCAGCGATCAGGACGCGGACGATGTAGCTAATTATTTGAACAGCCTATTCGGTCCGGATTCGGTGCTGCCGAAATCTCCACCGGAAATGCCCGCCTATCAGAAGACGGTGCGGCCGTTCAGCAGTGAGGCCATGAACATTGTGTACGTCGAATACGACATGCCGGCGCCGAGCCGCATGCCCTTCAGTGCCGCTCCCGACAAAAACGGATTTTTTTGGATTCCAGATTTTGGCACGGCCAATAAAATTACGCGGCTCGATCCGAAAACGGCTGAGATGAAAGATTTCTCCATTCCTTTCGCCGGCACTGGCGGAGTCCATTCCGCCGTGCCCGCGGCGGACGGTTCGGTTTGGATTGCCGAGCAAGGCTCTAACAGGATCGGGAGATGGGACCCTGTAACGCAACAGATCACCGAATATCAAGATGCGTACCTGCCCGGAAAAGAGGGAATCGAGGACGGCGGATCGAAGCATACGGTACGGATCGATCCGAGCGGAAAGGTGTGGACGAGCGGCGTCCCGCTGACGCGCTTCGATCCCGAGACGGGGAAATTTGCGCGGTTCGTCGAAGGTGAATATGCGTACGACGTTAAGCCGGACAAGAATGGCGATGCCTGGTTTACGAGCCCGCTGGTAAGCAAGATTGGCAAAGTGGACGGAAAAACGATGAAAGTTACTCAGTGGAGTCTCCCGACGCCTAACGCTTACCCTCGACGCATGGAAATCGGAGCCGATGGCATGATTTATTCCGGCGAATTTCGCGGTGGAAAAATGGCCCGGTTCGACCCGAAGACGCAGACCTTCAAGGAATTTCCGCTGCCCGGCCCGGATCCGAGTCCCTACGGCCTGGGGATTGATGCCGATGGTTATCTTTGGTACGACTCTCACAACATGGACTTGATCGGCCGCTTCGATCCACGAACAGGGAAAGTAATCGAGTATCCGTTTCCTCATCCCGAACCGGCCATACGCGAGTTTTTTCGCGATGCGCAGGGGCGGATGTGGTACGGCACGTCGCCCAACAACAAAGTCGGCTATTTTTATTTGGCGGGGAAGGGCGGCTCCGCGGGAGCAGTCGGCAAGTAACGCGGCAGCGGCGGACGGCACAAATGCCGCGCGAAAACGGGATGCGTACTACTCCCGATCGCCGCCCTCGTCAGCGTCTCGTTTGACGCCAATGACGTAGTCCGCCTTTTCGCGGCGGCAATTCGTAACGGTGCCGGAATCCTGTTCGCTTCCCCATTTGACCGTGACATGCGACCCAATGCGAATCGCGTCTTTCATGCGCACGCTCATGCCGCGGTGCGACGTGTCTTCGAGCGTCGCCGGCGCCACGCGGGGAGTCCCGTCATCGTCCCCCCACAAGACATCGACCCGCGCCATGAGTGGAATTCTAAACTCGGTCCTTTTTTCGCTCACACCTTTCCTATCGGCAAAAAATTAAAAAAAGTCCAATCCCTTTCTCTGCGTTCTCTGTGCCTTCCGTGTTTCAATTTTGTTGAACGTGACGAGGCGACCCCCGGCTGACCGTGCGTCGCTTTGTGAAGCGCAATAAGTTGGTAAACGAGTCGTTGTATACTCGCGCCTGCTCCCTGATTCGCGTTTCAAGATTCAAGGATTAAAAATTTCATAACTGGAAGGGTTCCCGTGAGAATCGACGTCCATGCGCACTATTTTCCTCTGGAATATCTCGACCGTTTGGACCTCTATGGAGGAAGTCACGTCACCGGTTTGATCCGGAGGATGAAACTGGATTCCGCCCATTTCAGCGGCCTCGAAGACCACTTCCACAATATGGACCGTTCCAAAGTGGATATGCAGGTTCTCTCGGTATCCGGCCAGCTTCCTTATTTTGCGAAGGAAAACGACGCGGTGGATGCGGCCCGGCTCGGCAATGATATCTACGCGCGGATCGTCCGCAAATATCCGAAGCGCTTCGCGGCGTTCGCCTGCACTCCGCTGCCGCATGTGCAGGCGGCGATCGCGGAAACACGCCGCGCGCTCGATGAACTCGGCATGGTGGGCGTGACGGCCGGCACCGTGGTCCTCGGAAAGAGCATCGCCGATCCGGCCTTCGACGGATTTTTCGCCGAACTCAATCGCCGCAAAGCCGTCCTCTTCATCCACCCGATCGGCGGCGGCCTCGGATCGCAACTGATCGAGTCCACCAACCTGGTATGGCCGGTCGGCGCTCCGCTCGAAGACACGGTGTGCCTGCTGCAATTCATGCAGGCGAATTTTCCAACCCGCTTTCCGGACATCAAGATCATCCTGCCGCACCTCGGCGGATTCGCTCCCTTTCTCGCGGCCCGGCTCGACCAATTGAAGGATCATTTTCTGCCGGACTCCGCCATGGCGCCCAGCGTCCAGGCAAAATATTTCTGGTATGACACCGTGAACGGCAATCCTTCGGCGCTCCGGTGCACAAAAGAAACCTTCGGCGCGGATCACCTCTTGTTTGGAACGGATTACCCCTTCTGGCGTGACGACGCGTTCAAACTGTGCGCGGATTACATCGGCGAATCCGGATTGCCGGCGAGTGAAGTGGATCGTATCCTGGGAGGCAATGGCCAACGATTGCTCGGCTTGTAAGTTCGCTAGCGCCTGTTTCTCATTACGATCCTGACCGGTAGAACGCAACCCACCTTCTCAACAAAGTACGCGGGTTTTCGTGGCGCCGGCGTCCCGCCGGCGATTTTCGTCACCTCGCGACGGGTCGCAGAGCCGCCGGCGTAACAGGATCGCACATCGATTTCTCGCGAAGTCCCAATCAATTGAATGCGGAATCATGCGTGTGATAGGGCGGCGATTTGGATATCATGGAGAGCTTTGGAGACTTCATGGAACCTGCTCTGGTGGATTTGAAAAATGTGCGCGTCGTTCGAGGCGATAACGTTGCGCTCGACGACTTCAGCTTGCGGATCAAAGCCGGCGAACACGTCGCGATTCTGGGACCGAACGGCTGCGGGAAGTCGACGCTGATCAAAACCATCACGCGCGAGTGTTACCCCGTGATTCGCGAAGGCTCCTCCATGACGATTCTTGGCCAATCGCGCTGGAACGTCTTCGAGTTGCGCTCGGTCCTGGGCATCGTCTCGAATGATTTGATGCAAGACGTCACCGGCGAAACGAGCGGTCGCGAAGTGGTTCTCTCGGGCTTCTTCAGCAGCACGCGCATTTTTGACCATCAAACCGTCGAGCCCTCGCAGCGCAAACGCGCCGACGCGGTGCTGGAGCGAATCGGAGTGCCACATCTCGCCGAGCGGCCGGTTGCGGAAATGTCTTCGGGCGAAGCCAAACGCATCCTGATTGCGCGCGCACTCGTCCACGATCCCCAGACGCTCCTATTCGATGAACCGAGCAACAGCTTGGATGTATTCGCGCAGCACGGATTGCGGGAAACCATGCGCGAGCTCGCTCAATCCGGAATCGGCATCGTTCTCGTAACGCACCATCTTTCCGATGTCATTCCGGAAATTGACCGCGTCGTCTTAATGAGGAACGGAAAGATTCAGGCGGACGGCCAGAAAAAAGATTTGCTGAATCCGGAGGAAATCTCGCGCCTCTTCGGCATTCCGGTCGATATTACGCGGCGGGACGGCTACTACCATCTCTGGTGATCAGACCGAATAAGAAACATTGTCGTCGGAAGCGACCGTTGCCGCGCCGTTGCCGGACGCTGCAGCCGCCGCAGCGGCTGCTTCTTGCTGCAGTTTTGTCCCGCGGCGCATCGCCACGACGCCGGTTCGCACCATTTCCAGGATGCCGTAGGGGCGCAGGACTTTGAGCAGCCGGTCGATCTTTTCCTCGCTGCCGGTCATCTCGATCGTCAGCGAGTCGGTGTCGAAATCGACGACGCGCGCGCGGAACACGTTCACGACCTCCAGGATATGGGACCGTTCATTGTGCGGCGCGGAAACCTTGATGATCGCGAGGTCGCGGCAAATCGAAGGTTTCCCAGTGATGTTCTCAACGAGCAGCACGTTCACGAGCTTGTAGAGGTTGGCTTCGACGCGCAGCGCCTGGTCGCGGTCCGCATCGACCACGATCGTCATGCGCGAAACTTCCGGTTTTTCCGTTCGGCCGACGGTGAGCGAGTCGATGTTGAACGCGCGGCGGCGGAAGAGCGAGGCCACGCGCGTCAGGACCCCCGGCTTATTTTCAACGTGCACCACAAATGTGTTCAGCATATGTTTCTCACGCGTCCGTCGCCGTCTCGACAATCGGATTCGGACGACGGATCATTTCATGCAGCGCGGCGCCCGCGGCAACCATCGGATAGACGGAATCTTCCTGCTCCACCTGGAAGTCGATCAGGACCGGTCCCTTGTGTTTGTGCGCCATATCGACCGTCGGAACGACCTGCGAGCGCTGCGTCACGGCCACCGAACGAATCCCGAATGCGTCCGCGAGTTTCACAAAATTGGGGCTGAGGATCGGCGATGCTTCGTAGTTGCGCTCGTAGAAAAATTCCTGCCACTGGCGAATCATCCCCAGGTAGCCGTTGTTGATGATGGCGATGTTGACTTTCAACTTTTCCTGCACCATCGTTGCGAGCTCGCACATCGTCATCTGGAAGCCGCCGTCGCCCACCACCACCCATACATCGGCTTCAGGGCGGGCGGCCTTCACGCCGATCGCGGCGGGCAACGCGAATCCCATGGTCCCGAGTCCGCCGGACGTAATCAGCGAACGCGGTTTCTCGTGCTTGTAATACTGGGCTTCCCACATCTGGTGCTGGCCCACGTCGGTGACGACGATCGTGTCTCTGTCGCGCGTTTCGTGCCACAGATCGTTGATCACGTGCGCGGCGTAGAGGTGGCCGTTGTCGGGCAGGCCCTGAATGTCGCGCACGGCGACGTCGCCCTTGAGCCGGTCGATGTAGGCGAGCCACTCGTGACGGTCCTGCGTTTTCAGGTTCGGCAATAATTCGCGCAGGACACCTTTCAAATCGCCGACGAGCGCGACGTCCACTTTCACGTTCTTATTGACTTCGGCGCGATCGATTTCGATGTGGATCTTTTTTGCGTTCGGAGCGTAGGTCTTCAGATTGCCTGTGACGCGGTCGTCGAAACGCATCCCGAAGGCGATCAGCAAATCGGCTTCCTGAATGGTGGTATTCAACCAGGCTTCGCCGTGCATTCCCATCATTCCTAAGCTCAGAGGATGAGACGCAGGGAAGCCGCCGAGGCCGAGCAGTGTAAGCCCCACGGGGATGTTTGCCTTTTCAGCGAACGTCCGCACTTCCTCCATCGCGCCGGACAAAATGATGCCGTGTCCCGCCAGAATCACCGGGCGCTTGGAATTGTGGATCAGCTCGAGCGCCTGTTTGTACTCCTCGGAAGTCGGCGACAAGTCGGGACGGTATCCGGGCAGCTGTGGCGCGACAGGCTTGCCGTCGAATTCGCAGGTGGACTGTTGCGCGTCCTTGGTGATGTCCACAAGTACCGGCCCGGGACGGCCGGACCTCGCGACATAGAAGGCTTCGCTGATCGTCTGCGCGACTTCGCTGGCGTGCGTGACGAGGTAGTTGTGCTTGGTGACGGGAAGCGTGACGCCGGTAATGTCCGTCTCCTGAAACGCGTCCGATCCGATCAACTTGCTTCCCACTTGCCCCGTAATACAGACGATGGGAGAGGAATCGAGCATGGCCGTGGCGATGCCGGTCACCATATTGGTGGCGCCCGGACCGGACGTGGCGATCGCCACACCAACGCGCCCGGAGGCGCGCGCGTAGCCGTCGGCCATGTGCGCCGCGCCCTGCTCGTGGCGGACGAGTACGTGATGGATATTGCTGTACTTCAGCGCGTCATAGGCGGGCAGGATCGCGCCGCCGGGATAGCCGAATACCGTGGTAACGCCCTGTTGTTCCAGACATTCCCAGAGAATTTGCGCGCCTGTTTTCATCATAAAAGTAACCGTCCAGATTCAGAAATAGCCCAGGCAGGCCCATCCCTTGGCCCTACCTGCAATAGTATAGGCAATTATTATACAGGAGAATTGAAATAAAGGGTCTGTTGCCCGTCCGAGTGCTATACCCGGGGCGTGCGTAAGGGTCCACCGGCCCGAATCAAGCTCGCGCGTCAGACCAATCCAGGATGACCTTTCCCGCTTCGCCAGTGCGCATGGCCTCGAAGCCCTTCTCATAATCACGCCAGGAAAAGCGGTGCGTGATGATCGGAGAAATGTCCAGGCCGGATTCGATCATGACGGTCATCTTGTACCAGGTCTCGAACATTTCGCGGCCGTAGATGCCCTTAATCGTGAGCATGTTGAAGATGACGCGGCTCCAGTCGATGGCGACTTCGGCGGACGGAATTCCCAGCATGGCGATTTTGCCGCCGTGGCACATGTTGTCCAGCATTTCGCGGAACGCCTCCGGCGAGCCCGACATCTCGAGGCCGACATCGAAGCCTTCCCGCATCTCAAGGCGCTTCTGAACTTCCTTCAGTCGTGTCGTTCGTGAATCCACCGTGATCGGGATGCCCGCCTTTTCCGCAAGTTTCAGGCGATTCGGATTCACATCGGTGATGACCACATGCCGCGCGCCCGAAAATCGTGCAACCACCGCGGCCATGATGCCGATCGGGCCGGCGCCCGTGACGAGGACATCCTCGCCGAGTACGGGGAAGGAAAGCGCCGTGTGAACCGCATTTCCGAAGGGATCGAAAATCGCGGCGATCTCGCGCGCGATAGGGCGCGTGTGCTTCCACACGTTCATCATCGGCAGGACCACGTACTCGGCGAACGCCCCCGCGCGGTTTACTCCCACGCCTTGCGTGTAGGCGCACAGGTGGCGCCGACCTGCGAGACAATTCCGGCAGCGCCCGCACACGACGTGTCCCTCCCCGCTGACCAGATCGCCGGGATGAAGATCCGCCACATTGGATCCGACTTCGACTATCTCTCCGCAGAATTCATGCCCGATGACGAGCGGCACATGAATGGTGGCGCGAGCCCAATCGTTCCAGTCGTAGATATGCAGGTCGGTCCCGCAAATTCCCGTGCAAAGCACACGAATCTTGACGTCGTTGATGCCGGGTTCGGGCTCGGGAACATTTTCGAGCCAGAGGCCCCGCTCGGCCCGACTCTTAACGAGGGCTTTCATTCCGGATGTCCTCCAGGATTGCCGTCCGATCCTGCGAAGGTGCGAATTCGCGAATGCAGGCTATTCGCGCTCCGCTCGCTTCGGGCCTGTTGAAACGGGAGCCCTGCTCTTTTCCGGCCTGTGCCGTGGTGCGCCGTCGGCAGACTTAGGTTTCCGGTTGGATTTCTCCATTTTGGATACGGCGTAGGCAAGAAGGCCGAACACGTCGCTGAAGCCGCTGCGAACGCGCTCCCTCCAGTACTTGCCTTCCTGGCCGATGTGACGATATTTCTTGTACCGATTGTCCAGAAGCTGGCGCATAGGAAGTTCGGTAAGCGGGCGAAGGGCGGCAAGCAAGTGGTGCTTGAGCGTTTCCGCCGCCGCCGCTGGATCGAGATGCGCCCCACCCTCGGACTCTGGCACTACGGTATCGATGATGCCGAGGGCATGGAGGTCTTGCGCCGTGAGTTTCAGTACATCCGAAACTGCCTCCGCTTTTCCGGCATCGCGATAAAGAATCGCGGCCGCGCCTTCGGGAGAAATCACGGAATAAATCGCGTTCTCGAGCATCAAAACGCAGTCGGCAACGCCCAAGGCCAGCGCGCCGCCGCTTCCGCCTTCGCCGATAATCGCGGAGACGATGGGCGTGGGCAAGTTGGCCATCGTCGCGAGATTGCGCGCGAGAGCGAAGGCGATGCCGCGATGTTCGGATTCGTAGTTCGCCTGGGCGTTCGGGCAATCGACAAGAGTAATTACGGGAATCTTGAACTTGGAGGCAAGCCTCATCAGGCGCAACGATTTCCGGTAGCCCTCGGAGTACGCTTTGCCGTCATGCGATGCGGCCTTTTCCTCCGGAGTGGCGCCGCGTTCCTGGCCGATCATGATCACGGTGTCGCCGTTTAATTCGGCGATGCCGCCGATGATGGCGGGATCGTCGCCGCTCCACCGGTCTCCGTGGAGTTCCAGGAAGCGCGAAGCCATGTGCGCGATGTAATACTTTGCCGTGGGGCGGCCCGAGTGCCGCGCGAGACTCACCTTTTGCCAGGCCGTAATATGCTTGGATTTCACAGCCGGCGGCAAATCCTTGCCCCCCGGCTCCATCGCTTTGTTTCGCTTCAGATGGCCGATGAGATATGCGGTTACCGCAGTCAAATCCTTCCGCCCGATCACGAGATCGATCAGCCCAGCCTTGAGCAACGTGTCGGCGCGGTGCGAATCCTTTGGCGGCGCGACGCCCGTTGTTTGTTCGATGACTCGAGGCCCCACAAATCCGATTTGCGCGCCTGGCTCTGCAATCAGGATGTCGCCGAGCGAGGCGAAGCTGGCCGTCACGCCGCCAAATGTCGGGTCCGTCAAAATGGAAATGAAGGCAAGTTCCTGACGGTCATGCACGGAAGCGGCGGCCGCGACTTTGGCCATTTGCATCAGCGAGAACATGCCTTCCTGCACGCGGGCGCCGCCGCTGGCCGCCACGCTGACGAGGGGAATTCGGCGCTGCGTAGCTTCTTCAAAAGCATGAGCGATTTTTTCTCCGACGACGGAACCCATCGTGCCGCCCAAAAACGCGAAATCGAAAACCACCAGCACCGCCTGGTGGCCTCCGATTCGGCAAAACCCAGCGGTGACGGCTTCGCGGACTCCTGTCTCCCGGCGAGCCTCCTGCAGACGAACGCGGTAGGATTTGTGGTCCGCAAACCCGAGCGGATCGACGGACACAAGCTCGCGGTCCAGTTCACGGAATGTCCCTTCATCGGCGAGCAAAGCGATTCGCGCGCGCGAAGGCATGGACAAATAATGATTGCATCCCGGGCAGATGTAGAGGTTCGCTTCCAGCGCAGCCCGCGCGTGAACCGCGCCGCAACCGGGACACTTCGCCGTGGGCGGGATGGAGATTTTACCTCTCAGCATGATTCCCTTCTTCCTGGTAACCACCGTACTCTGAAGCCAACGAGCGGAAGCCGACAATCCAATTATCGCAGGTCGGCACGCGCCTTTGGATGAAAAATTCGTGACTGTGATTATTGAATTAGGGAGACGCCGGGCAAAGCACGGTTTGGAATCTTTAAATCATATGAAAGGAAGGGGCTTAGAGGTCGCGGGAACAATGAAACTTTGGAGGGAGGAGGGCCGAATGTGGGTGTGCATTCGGCCCCGGGGTGGTCAGGATTGCTATCTGCTCATGTGTGAGATTAGGGGAGGCCTGGAATTTTGTCCAATTCATCGTTTTGATGGAAAGGATCAGATTCCATTGCGCTGAAGTGAAGGTCTTAGGAAGAATTTCTGGACACAAATTTGGGAAGCGATGGCGCCGACGGAGACTGGAAGCCCAGGACCGTTCGGAAAAGGATATCAAGATCCGACAGGAATGTGCGGGTCCTCGAATACTGCAGCGCGATTTCCAATTTGATCGGCAGGATTTTTGCGATGTATTGCTCCTCGATAGAATTTTCGAGAAACAACAGTTCTTCATGCCGGAAGCTGAGAGATGCCAGATCCGTAATTCCGGGCGGCGTTTGCAGGAGCTCTCCATATTCGTCGGGGAAAATATCGACAAATTTTTCCACCTGAGGCCGCACGCCCACGAGTTGCATTTCGCCCTTCAAGACGTTCACGAGCTGCGGCAGCTCATCCAATTTGTATTTCCGCAGAACGCGGCCGACCCGCGTGACCCGCGCGTCCCTAGGCGCCGTCAGAAAACTGCCTTCCGCGCAGCCGATGAACATGCTCCTGAATTTGAGCAGCCGAAATTTCCGAAGGCCCTTGCCAACGCGGTACTGAGAATACAAAACCGGGCCGCCATCATCGAGCTTGATCGCCAGGGCAATTAGGACGAAAAGGGGAACCAAACAGGTGAGCCCTACCATTGCGCAAGCAGAGTCAAACAAACGCCGTAGGACACGCTCCGGGATGACTCGGTGCCTGGACAGGGAAATCGCTTGCTGATATTCGCGCTGGGCCACGGGAATATCCTCCAGCCGGTCGCCGCTTCTTTAGGGCGATACCGGCGCTAGTAAACGGGGATTAGGAATTATCTTGTAATGGCCGTAAGGACTTTCCGGATGGGATTTGGGCCGACTTGAGTCGCGGGACGATACAACAGGGCCAGAACAAAACCGAGCGCGTAGGCGAAATGGTAGACAGCAAAAACAATGGGCAAGCAGGGAAAGAAGCCCCACCCTTGCCGCTTCGCGACACAAAAAGCCGTGGCGAAAGATGCGATGAAATACGACGCGGCCAACGTAAACCAGTCAATAAGGAACAAGTCTCGCCACCAGGTTAATCCGCCGAGGCTCGCTGCCGCGGCACATAGCAGTAAGACGACTCCGGCGAGCAAGCACGAACCCGGCACGAGATTTCGCCAGGATGCGAGCCTCCCATGCTTGCGAACCACGGCAACTTTCCAGAATCCGTATTGAAAGTATTGCCGGAACAGCCCTGAAAGGCTGGCTCTTGGCCGGTACCAGAAAGTGATTTTGGGCGACTGCCACAATGTTCCGCCACAGGAAAGAAGACGCGCGTTCAATTCATAGTCCTGGCCTCGGACCAGTTTTTCGTCAAACATGCCGATGCGTTCCAGGGTAGATTTGCGCCAGCAACCATACACCACAGTATCCGCCGGGCCTGTGTATCGCGGATCGCGAAACTTGGCGCCGCCGGTGGCAAAAGGGGTGTGGAAGCCTAACGCAATGGCCTGCGCAATATACCCGTCCGCGCGTGTCAAAGCCGGGCCACCCACATTTTCGGCATTGGTTTCATGGAGCACTTCGACGCAGGAACGCACGTAATCGGTGGCGTAGGTCGTATGGGCGTCCATGCGGATGATGATCTCTCCCCGGGCTTCGCGGATCGCCCGATTCAGCCCGGTGGAAGCGATTCTTTCGGGATTGTCGAGGACACGAACCGCCGTAAATTTCCTTTCAAATTCGTCGAGAACCAGCCGCGTCCCATCGTCGCTCATGCCGTCGGCGATCAGGACTTCCATTTCAATCCGGCCAAGTTCCTGGCGAAGAACGGAATCGAGAAACGCGCGGATGTGCCGAATTTCGTTCCGGCAAGGGACTACCACGGAGACGTGAATCGCTTGGCTTTGCGGCATGGGCAGTTCCTTTCCCGCAAGCGGATCAGACCTCACAAAATGCAATTTTTCGGGGGACCAGAGATGAGACTACGAACGCTGCGCGATCGGCTCGTATGCCGGGATGCGATTTTCTCTCATGGCAAATTCCGGATCATTCCTCTCGCACATGCCGACGACAGCGATAGCGAGGGACAGCGCTATGGTCGGCAGCTTTTCCCAATAGAGAGTGGCCAAACCGAGGCTATCGAGGCACATGGCAAAGAGCAGCGCTAGGATCAACGCTCCTTCGGATTGAAATCGCGGGCTTCTGTACAGAAAAATTCCTGCGCGAATAAATTGGAATACGGCGGCAAGGAACAGAAGAAGGCCGCCCAAACCCAATTCAAGCCAGACCGTCAAATAGGTATTGTGTGCCCGGCCTTCGCTTCCCATCAGAGTCAAATAGTTCAATTCCTGCCCAAATCCATGGCCGGCGAGGGGGTCTTTTTGAATGGCTTGAAATGCCATGCCCCACCGGTCAAACCGGTGACTGAAACCTTCTCCCGTTGTCAGATTCACAGCGGTGGCGTCTTCCATCAACTGAGAGTCCCGCGAATGCAAATACAGGATGGCGGACAGACACACCGCTCCGAAGACCAGGACCCACTTCCACCGGCGCGCCAGGCAAAGAAACAGAAGGAATCCCGCCGCAATGCTTATGCTTGTTCCGCGCACAAACACCAGCGCGGGCACGAGCGCGAATCCCGCGGCGAGACACGGCCAGAAAATTCTGTTCATCAGCGTTTTTGAAAAAATGATTCCGCCCAATCCGGCCGCGAACACAAGCAATAAAGCGGCCTGGCCGATCGTATTCGGATTCCAGGTGCCGAATGTGGCGGCGCTCTTCAATTGCTCAAAATTCGCAAAATCATTCGATGAGTTCTCGCCTAGATGCTGGTGAACTTGAATCACCAGGGCCACTCCGCCGCACATCAGGCCGGCAACGAAAAATCGAAGCCTTCTTTCCGATTGCACAAGCAGGGGAAGGACGAGAACGATGACGGCGCATCCGGCCATTCTGGCTGCGTCATAGCCTCCGGGCGGCGTTCCCTGCGCTGTTTCCACAGCGATCGACAATAAACAGGCCGCAAGGAAAATCCCTTGCCAGGTGAATATGCTTCTCTGCCTTTGAGAAAGCGGAGCCGGCGCCCACAGGATGACGCGCGCCAGGAAGAGCACGATGAGCACGTCATCCAGGCGAATGTTGATCGTAGTGCCGAGAGGATAGGCGAAGTCGGGAAATCCGAGCGAGAACGCGTACAGGAAGAGGCCGTACTCGGGCTTCGTCCAGAGAAACACGGATCCAAGCAGAATCGCGACGCCAATTTCAAACCAGAGTGTGGGTGTGAGATACATGATGAGTGCTTTTTGCGTAGTGGGTCTCAGCACATGCGCTTACAGCACCATTTCGATCCGCGAATTTTTAGGGATGACACGGGCGGGAACGCCGCCCGCCATCGTGTACGGCGGAACATCGTGCGTGGCCACGGAGTTGGCCGCGAGAACGGCGCCGCGCCCGATGACCACACCCTTCGTGACCGTCGCGTGGGCCGCGATCCACGACCCTTGGCAAACGCGAATCGGCGCAAGATTGCTCGGGCCAAACCGGTAGGATCCATCGAGTTTCGTGTGGTCCCCGCTGACCAGAACGGAGTACGGTCCGAGTTGCACCTCGTCCTCCAGGATGATTCCTCCGCGTGCATGCAACCAGCAGCCCGTGGCGAGGAAGACGTCGCTGCCAATTTCCAGTCGATTCGTAAAGTTGATCGTCACATGCCGCGAGACTTGAAGATTTCCACCGCAGTATTTGAACGAAGGCCGCAACAAAAATCCGCGCAGCCGCAGGACAGGCCGCAGTTCCGGCAACCAGCTTGTGGCAACACTGATGAAATGGAACCAGAGATATTGGAGCACTCGCATTGCGCCGCTCCTACTCCTGCGGAACTGCCGCACTTTCCCTAGACGGATCAGAATTCAGTTCTCTCAGCACGGCGGCAATAAATCGATCCAGTGTTTGCTTGCGAGCGGCCATCAGGCCGTTGCGAATCATCGCGCGGCGCAATTCGCCGTCGCCGATCACGCGTTCGATGGCCCGTGCCAGCGCCCGCGCATCCTTGGGCGGGACGAGCAGCGCGTCGTAATCGTCCGTAACCGTTGTGGGCACGCCTCCGACCGTGGTGGAAATACAGGGCAAGCCATTGGCTCGAGCTTCCACCAAGACATGCGGTGTTCCCTCGGAAAGCGTGGGCAGAACCAAAAGATCCGCGGCGCGCATGCGATCAAATAATGGCTTGCCGTTCGGCACGTATCCCTCCCAGCGAATGCGTTCGCGAATGCCTAGCGCGGCGGCTATCTCATCCAGTTTCTCGCAGTAGTCGGGAAATTGGCGTGGCCCGACAATCTCCAGCACCCACGGCACATCTGTCTTGAGCTGAGAGACAGCCTCCAGCAGGTACTCGATTCCTTTCTCCGGACGCAGGAAGCCAACGAAAAGGATTCGCACGACTGGACCCTGGCAGGTATCGTTGCGAGAAAAAAAATCGCTTTCCCGAATCGTGCTCGAGACGATCTCGACCGTCCGGGGAGATGCGTGGGCGCGGGCTACTTCGCGGCCATTGCAAATCAATGTTCCGTTGGTGACCCACCGCCCAAGACGCGTGAAGAGCCGATCTTGTAGCGCGTAGAGCAAGGCGAAGGTATCCCGCACGAGCCCTCTCCTGTTGTGCGTTCGCAACAGCGTGACGGGATCGCTGACGACCCAATGGCAAATCGGCCTGCGAAATATCGCGGCGCAAAAATACAGCACCGCCGTGTAAGGGCACCCTCCCCGGACGAACAGAACATCCGCCCGCCGGCAGGTTCGCATGTAGGCGCGAGCGATTCCGAATAAATGGATTAGCGATCCGGCGGTCGTGCCCCAGAAAGGTTGCGCAATGAGTTCTAGATTCGGCGCATTTAGCGGGGCATCGAACGGCGCGGGAGGAGGGCCATGCACGACTCTGGTGCAAACGCAGACTTTTTCAAAATGCTTGGCAAGCGCTTCGGCGACCCTCCCGGATGCCGCTTGCATATAAATTTCCCCCGCGCTGGAAAATGCGCGGACCGGAGTAATGTATCCAAGGATTCGGCTCATCTTTAATTCCAAAGAAGGCTCACGCGGGAGACCGCGAATAACGCAACCGCAAATCCGCCACCTGCTGGAAAAACAATCGGACATTGCCCGCTCCAAACGGCCAGAATTGGAGCGGCGAGATCCTCAACCATTTCGCCGCGGCGCCAACCAACACCAGCAACTGTGCGCAACCGCTTAGCAAAACGGCGAAGGCCATCCCCATGAGCCCGAACCGACGCAAGAGAAACAGCGCCGCGAGGGCCATGACTCCGATTCCAACTAATTGGCTCAATAGGCCCGAGTGGGGGCGTCCTAGACCTCGCAATCCCTGATTCAGGATGTTGGCTGAAGCCGTCAAGGACCCTGCCAGGGCCAAAACCACGGCCGGCCGGATGGCGCGCGAGAATTCGAATCCAAACAGCGGAACGACGAGGAACGGGATCAGGCCGGCCAGGACCAGCCCCACGCCGCTCGATACCAAAGCGGATTGGCGAAACGTTCCGGTGATGATCTTTTCCTGGCTCACTGTATTTCTTTCATTTGAAAGGACGGCGAAAGAAGTGATCCCCAAGGCATCGCCGAGGGAAGACGGTCCGTTGGCAAAGGCCGCGGCGACGACATAAATTCCCGCGGCTCTCGTGTCGAGCAGGCTCACGACCAGGATGGTGTCGAGTTGCAGCGAAATCAGATTACTGATGGTCGCTCCGAAATACGGCGTCCCTGCCTGCAATAAATGGCGGCATCGGTCGAATCGCAACTTGCCGGCAGCCAATGCCTTTCTCTGAATCCAAAGGCGCAAGAGGACGGCCAGCAATTCGCTTGCGAGAAATGCCGAAACGAACCAGCGCACCTGATTTCTGTGAGTCACGCCGATAAGACCGATGAGAGTGAGATAAAAAATAAAGAAGGAAAGCCGCAAAAGATTGTAGCGGCGCCAGCGCATCCGGCCGTGCTCGACGGCCAGCAGGTCTTGATTGAGAATGTCCAGCGGAATGAGCAACAGGCAAAGCCGCGCTACGGGAAGCAAATTGCTTCTATCCGATGGCAGGAGCAGAGGAATAAGGAAATACCCGGCCAGAAGATACAGCGCGGCAGTAGCCAGTCCGACCGCGACTCCAACGGCGGCCCAATCGCACTCTCTTTCGGGATTCTTTGCGACTTCCCGAGCAAGAACCCAGTTGCAGCCCATCAACCCCAGGTTGCTCAAAATCACGGGCCATAAAATGACCGTGGCAAGTTCGCCTCTCGCAACGGGACCGAGCAGACGAGCGGTGAGGATGCCGGTGCCTGCGCCGCAAGCCTGAATGACGAGGCTCGTGGAAAATGTTCCGAAATTGGCTTTGGAAAATATCACGCGTACTGGCGCGGACTATGCCGCGCCCGCTTCTTCATTTGGACGAGCGCAGGCGTAGTACGAGTAGTCATTCAACGAGGAGTCGCGATTATTCAGAACGACCCCAATAAGATTGGTTCCCACGGAGCGCGCTTGTGACTCCGCGTACTGAACGACTTGGCGCGGCGTCTCTCCGCCTTTGACAACGAGGATCGTTGCGCCGACCATGCTTCCCAAAATGCGGCTGTCTGCCCGGTTGAGAAGAGGCGGCGAATCCAGGATGACGAAGCGATAGGTCGCCATCGATTCCTGAATCAGGGCCCGCATCCGGTCCGAGGAAAGAAGTTCGGAGGGATTTTCCGGGATAGGGCCGCAGTGCAGAACGTGCAGTCGGTTGATCGTTGTGGGAAACACCATCTGTTGCCACGCACCCTGGCCCGACAAATAGCTGCTCAGCTGGGAGCCGCTTTCGGGGAAATACTTCTGAATGCTGGGACGGCGCATATCCGCATCGACCAGAAGAACCGGCTTGCCGAGTTGCGCCAGGGAAAAGGCGAGGTTCACGGCGACCGTGGTTTTCCCTTCACCGGGCTGCGCGCTGGTCACCAAAATGGAATTCGCGAAACGTCCGGAAGCGGAGAGAATCACCGAAGTGCGGAGTTCGCGAAACGCCTCGGAAAAGGCGGACCCTTTATGAATTCCCAGGTCATGCCGGGAATGATCTTCGATCAGCGCGCCGCCTTCCACCGCCCTCGATCCCGTCATGCCGAAGATGAGTTCCCGATCCGCGCGTGCGACGCCTTTCTGCTTCCTTCCGTTCAGTGCGCCGAACGTAGGGATAAAGCCCAGAACCGGAACACCCAAAAAGTGAAAGACGTCTTCGCTATATCGTATGGTCTGGTCCAAATGTTCCTTGAGGAACGCCATCGAGACCCCGAGCCCCAAACCAAGAAACGCCGCGAGCCCGAGATTGAGAGGATAATTTGGAGCGATCGGTTTATAAGGAACCGTTGCAGGATCCACGACCCGGATGTTGCTGGCTTTCAGGCCCGCCGTGACGCCCGCTTCCTTTAGCCGCTCCAACAATCCTTCATACAACCCTTTGTTGGTGTCCACCTCCTGGCTCAAGATTCCGTACTGCACGGATTTTTCGGCAATCTGGTTTGCTTCCCCCCGCTTTTCCGCGAACGCCTGCCGCACCAATTTTTCGCGCCGGAGCGCGGCGAAGTAATCATTGCTGATTTTCTGCGCCGCGCGCCAGCGCTCCCTCTCCAGGGAACTTTGAATTTCCGCGATCTGGCTCTGGGTTTCCTTGACCTTCGGATAGTCTTCCGTGAATGTGGCGGCAAGCTGCGCGTGCTCCCGCTGAAGGTCCGCAAGCCGGACGGTGAGGTCCTGCAACAATTTGTTGTCAAATACGCCGGGAAGCGACGCGTAATCGCCCGATTGCACGAGCCGGAAAATCGACTCTTTCTCAAAGCGGTCCGCCTCGGCCTTGGTCAGCTCATCCTGTATCTCACGCACGCTCTGGTTGACGATGCTCTCCTGTTGCCCCTTGTCCGTGACAAGGTAGAGCAGGCCGTTATCGGCGGCATATTTCTGCAGATCGTCTTGCGATTTTTCGAGTTTGACTTTCAGGTCCTGTAATTGCTGGGAAAGCCATCCCGAAGCTTTTTGCGCGGCGCCCCACCGCGCCTCGAAATTTTTTTGGATGTAATTTTCGACGATTGCGTTCACGGCCCGCGCCGCCATATTGGGGTCCTGCGAATCGAAGCGAAGTTCGACGGCGCGGCTACGCCGGATCGGCCTGATGTCCAAACGGTCCTGGAAGTGGGTGAGCACGGTTTCCTGGACCAACGGGTCGGGCACAGCCGCGCTGTCGTCAGGGGGGGCGGGGGGAGGAGCTGGAGCTGCGCTCGCTCTCCACGGCCAGGCGAGCGAGGAAGGTAGGAATTCGGCTTGCCTGTCCAAGCCGAGTTGATGGATGACGCGTTCCGCCAGATCATCACTGGCCAGAACCTTGTACTGCGTTTCCAGGTAGGCGTCGGAAACTTCATCCAATTGAAATAGCTCTTGCGGATTGGCGACACTGGGATCTTCCTTGTCAATCTCAATCAGCGCTTTGGCCCGGTACACGGGTTTCTCATGGATGGATCCGGCCAGGACGGTAACAAACAACACGGAAAAAGCGGTCAGAACCGTCCAACGGCGCTTTCGGATAACTCTCCACCAGGCCACAAGGTCGGGTGGTTTTTCCATCGTTGCCGGGCGGATCGCTCCCTGCATCGCGCGGCGCTGTTCCGCACGAACTTCGCGCGCCGTGAAGACTTCCATCTTGTTCTGGTCGTTGCCGTCTGGAGCCATGCGTTCACCACTTGTAAATCGCGACGCCCGCGGCAGTCTGCACGGCGGCTTCCGAGCCCCGGTAGAGGATGCTTTTTGCCGCGCTGTTTGGAACAAAAACAATATCTTTTGGCTGCAGGAACGTGTCCGGAGCTTTGCCGGAAAAAATCTTGCCGAGGTTCATTGGGATTTCGGTTCGCTTTCCCGAGGCCGGGTCCGTGCGAATAATTCGAGTCCGGCTGATCGCCGAAGTGTGCGTCGGGCCCTCGGCAAGCGCGAGCGCCTGGAGCACGGAAATGTTTTCGTTGTTCTGCAGGACAAAACCGCCCGGCTTCTGAACTTCGCCCACCACGTATACGATTCCGGCGCGGGGCACTTTGACGATGTCCCCCGGACGGACCGGCACGTTCAAGGCGGAATCGGCGGAGTCCAGCAATTTTTTGAGGTCGATCTCCTCTATTTCACCGGTCTTTTCCTGCGCCGCGGGTTGTGGGCCGTTGGAACTGCCCGGCTGGGTGTATTCAGCGCCGTGCATGATGAGCACGGTATCGCCCGCATCGTCCGCGAGGCCCTGGGCCATAGAGAGAACCTCGATCACCGTCTTCGTTCCGCGAATCTGGAATACGCCCGGCATTTTCACGGCGCCTACGACGGAGATGGGATGGCTTTGCAATTCCTGGACGAACACTCCGACGTGAGGATTTTTCATGTAGGTGCGGCGCAGAAGCCCTTGCAGAACGGATTCGAGTTCTTTGGGTGTCAGACCGGAAGCATGCACCGCGCCCAATAATTGAAGGGAAATCTCGCCACTCGCCGAAACGCGCACGGTGCTGTTCATTTCCGGCGCTTCGAAGACGGAGATATTCAGCAAATCGTCCGGGCCGATGCGGGATTCCCTGGTTTCGGATTCGGTGGTTACTCCGGCAAGCTTTTCGTTCGCCTGTTGCAAACGCTGATTGATTTCCGCCGCGGGTTGCTCATGGGGCAAGGACTGGCTGCTGCTCTTTGGCACACTTTGCGCCAGCGCAGACGCCGCAATCAGGCAGAACGCCAGGCCCAGAATTGCCTGTGCTACAAAAATCGTTCCATTCAATGGGTTTCTCTTCAAGATGATCTGCTCAAGTCCGGAAAGATTTGCTGCGCGGGTTCGCCGGAATGGCCGGTGACTTCGCGAGCGAAGGAACGATGCGTGAGTTTTTGCGACACCTCGACGCCGGCAACGATCATGGGCGCTTCCACCGTGTGATAGAGCAGCACGGAGAGGGACACGAGCACCGCGCCAAAAATTGCGATTTGCAGCCCGACGTTCAAGTTCCGGCAAACCACAAACCCAATCCAAATTGCCAAATAATGGAACAAATAAATTCCGTAGGAATACCGGGCGATTCGTTTCGTCAGGCGCGTCAGCGGATTTTCCCGCATCTCCTGAAAGAAGCACACTCCCAGACCGATCGCGAAACAGATGAACCAACCCGTCTCGATCGGCTGACTTCCAGACGGCCAAAGAAACGCCGCGCAACAAAGCACCAGGAACGCAGGCCAAGACGAGGCCGGCAAGAATCTGGGCCGCCGCCAAAGTTTGTAAGCCACGATCCCTGGAAGAAAACACGGCGCGAATCGAGTGAATTTTAGGAGCGCTTCCGCAGGCGAACGGATGCCTCCCTCGCTCAGGGGCAGCATGCCTGTAGAGAGTCCCACCGCAAACCATAGCGCCACCGCGGACCACCAGAATGCGACCATCGCCCACCACGATTTCACGCGCGAAGCGAAAAGGAATAAGGCGGGCAGGACGAGGTACATTTGAAGCTCCAGCGGCAGGCTCCACAGAATGCCCGGGTTCGCCTTCTCCCGCGTCACGTTTTGGATGAGCAGAAGGTTTGCGAGAAAGTTCCCTGCCGACTGATGCAGCAAATTGAATCCGCCAAATTGCAGGTCCGACGGAATGTGGAACAGATAGGCGAATGTGACGAGAAGGATCGCGAGCGGGTAGATGCGGAAGCACCGCCGGACCATGAAGGGGACGAACAGAGATGCGTTTGAGGCCGCGGTCTGCCGCTCCAAAGAGAACATGAGCACCAGCGTGGTGTGCACAAAAAAGAGCATCACGCCGAGCATCCCGAAATCCGTGACTTGCAACGTTTCAAAATGCCAGTCGAAGAATTTCGCCAAATGAAAGCCCACGACCAGCAATACGGCGAAAGACCGAAGCAGATCAAGGTTGCGAGAGTTGGTCGTCACTTTTTCCATGGGTGTCTGAATTCGGGCAAGCTGGTCGGAACATGCGGCCGCACGCACTCCGGAACTTGCGAAGGGCTTCGGTGAACTCACCGCTCCGGTAACATTGAATTGAAATAGGGAAGCGTCCATTGGATCGCGCGAATTCGATCTCCGACGTGGGTCACAGTCAGGCGGAAACTGAAACCCGAGGGGGCAGCTTTGGCACCGGGATTGGCCCAATTCTTTCTACATTCAATCCATCGATCTCCACGGCCGCGGACCGGCCCAGCATTTCCATGGAAACGACCAGCCGCGCCACCCCTTTTTTGCGGGTCAAAATCCCTTCCAGTCCCATCAAGGGCCCGCTTTTGACCCGTACACGATCTCCGGACTGAAGATACGGGTGAGTCTCCACTTTGGGGCAACATTCGACGATCTGCCTGGTCGCATCCAATTGAGTCTTTGGCACGATTGCCGGGCGCCCGCCCCATTTCACGATGTGGATTAAACCGGGGGTGGTAAGTATTTGAAGCTGCCTGTCCATCCCCTCGCGGATAAACACGTAGCATGGGAACAACGGAAGCCAGAGCGCCTTGGCGCGGTCCTGCCACCGGCGGACGGAGCGATAGAGGGGAAGATAGACCTCGTGACTTTTGTTCGAAAGCGCGAACGCGACGGATTTCTCGTGCTGATGGCGTGTAAAAAGGGCGTACCAGTTTGGCGCGCCGCTTGCGCTCTGAATTCCCAGTTCCATTTCCGCCAAGTGCATAAAGCTCTGCCCTCTGACTTACAGGAAACCTTGACCCCAAAAACATGGACAGTTGCCTGTCCGAATCCCTAATTCGTGTTTGGTTTCAGTGCGCTCTTGCTGCTCCGACGAGCGCACTTTCAGATTCGGTCTGCATGGGCACCAGGCCCCACTGATTTAGATCGTCGGTCACAACCGCAAAGCCGTGGATCCAAGTGTCTGACGACGGGTGCTCCACGCGGAGGACTCGAGCTCTTCCTGTGATCCGCATCATGGTTTTGATTCCCGTAAGCGAGGGGAGGAGGAGGTCCAATTGAATCGGGCAATCGGGAGGGGGCATCGTCGCGGTCAGGATGAACGCGCCCTGGACGCTGACGTCGCGTGTGACCCCTTCCCCCCGAAACCGTTTGCGCCCCACGCCTTCCCAGGAAAACACCGCCGGTGCATCCAGTCGATATCGAAGTTCTTTTCTCATTTCGATCGGTTCTCCCATATCGCGGCTCAAGAATTCCTCCCTGAAGCTCGCTTGAAATTTCAGTACGAATGTGAGGCGCACGATAGGCATTTCTCGGGGAACGGACAATAGGCAAGGCGTCCTTGCGGTTGTTGAATGACATTGTGCTTGTCACTGTACGTGACAAATGTACCGTCTTAGCGGCCCAAAACAGCTCGTTCGGCAAGGGACCACGCTCCCCGCAGCAGCCGAAACTGCGTGCAATACGCTTGGCACGAATAATGACAAAGTTGTATAAAATAGCTTGCTTTTCCGGGATGATTTCGTATAGTCTGCGCCTCTTGGATCTCTCCCGGTGGGGTAGTCAATGAGTCGGTTGTCCCAACCTCTCAGCGCCACCATCAGTGTCCTCATCGCGGATGCGGACCGCATGAGCGCGCACCTGATCGCGGATGGACTCACGCGCGGGCGCAATGACATCGTCGTGGTCGCTGTTTCCAACAGTTCCGCCGAGACGATCCGGGAACTGGAAAAAAACCAGCCGGATATCGCCCTGATTAATGCCCACCTTCATGATGGCCGGTTGAGGGGATACCACGTCCTGCAATACCTGCAGATGCTTTCTCCCAAAACCACGGCCATCATGTTGATTCCGGACTCCGACCGGGACATGGTCGTGGATGCCTTCCGAGGCGGCGCCAAAGGTGTGTTTTGCAGGCTGCACTCCATTAAATTGCTTTCAAAATGCATTCGAACCGTGCACGAAGGCCAGATCTGGGCCGACACGCGGAATTTGGCCTTTATTCTGGAGTTCCTCACCCAGCTCAAGCCGTTGCGTCTCATCAAGCCGGGCGGCGGGATGACCCGGCTGACTCCGCGGGAATCGGAAGTGGTCCATCTGCTGGCGGAAGGATTAAGCACGCGGGAGATCAGCCAAAAGCTCGTCCTCACCGAGCATACGATTCGAAACTATCTGAGCGCGATCTATGACAAGCTCGGCGTCTCCAGCCGCGTCGAACTGGCTCTCTATGCCGTCGCGCGCGAGGACCTCAGTCGTCCGACGGGAGACTAGGAAAGCGGCGCTTCCCCCCAAAAGGCCCATTTGTTTTTTGTTTTCCGCACGAAGAATCTCCCGCCGTCTGGTTGCCCTTGGCGTCGGTGATGCTCTGCATTTTCCGAAGATGCAACCGAAGCCAAAATCTCCGCTTGCCACAAGGCCTGACTGATGGGCCAACTGGATCATCTCTATGTATGTCTTACGCGGAAGAACATTGGCGCGAAAGAGAGCAGAAGGTGAGCGCTCGACCGCGGCTGGTTTGTTTCTTACGCGGAAGAAGATATAATGCGCAAATTGAAGTGGGCCAGGAATCAAACTAAACCTAAATGGGATATTCCAACCGGAGAAACTGCCGATGACTAAGGCTAACTCAATCTCAATCGCGTTCATGGGTTTATTCTTGGCTGCGCTGCCCGCCTTCGCGCATCACTCCATTGCAGCCGAGTTTGATCCTAGTAAGGACTTCACCGTGACAGGCGTTCTGACGCGAGTCGATTGGGTAAATCCCCACATTTATTGGTATGTGGACGTAAAGAATGACAGTGGCGGCATCGACACCTGGCGTTTCCAAGGAGCGCCTCCCAGCATGCTGCACCGGGCCGGATTATTGAGGTCAGATTGGAAAATCGGGGAGACCGTTACGGTGTCCGGAAAACCCGCCAAGGACGGCTCGAAATTGGGGTTTGGAACCCTTATTAAGTATGCGGATGGGCATTCGATTGAGCTCTACCACTGATCTTGTACGGGGCACTTGCCTTTGGGTTGCAGGCCTCATTTTACGAATAGTGAAGCGGAATGATTCCGTTGGGTTGTAAGGTGAATCATGGCACCGGATTTTAGGGAGGATTGGAACATGGGAACGCATCACATGGGGAATACCGCAGCTGTAGCCGCAGTGCCTCTTCTGTCGGCACTCCTCTTGGCGGCGTTCGCCGTGGTTCCCGTGTCCGCTCAGACTCCGGCTGCGGCTGCAAAGTCTGAGAAGCCGGTGCGCACTGTAACCAGTGAGGAACTCGAAAAAGCCTATCTGCAACTGCCTGAAGCAAAGTTGCCTACCCCACGCACAGCGGATGGCCATCCAGACCTGAACGGGTTTTACTACAACCCACTGGATATCACGGTGAAGAGAGCCGCGGACGGCAACATCTATTACGCCTTTGGAGAGACGCGAACCGATGCGCCGCCGCCAAAGTACCCGGAACCTGCCGAACCCTCTTACAAGCCTGAGTTTGAGGCGAAGGTGAAGGCGATTTTAGAACGGCAATACGGCACTACCTCGCAGGATGACCCGAATTTTGATTGCACGCCGAGCGGAGTTCCGCGCGCCTCGACCGGGCCACTGCAAATCGTTCAGACTCCGAAAATGATAGTAATTCTCTACGAGTCTAATTTTATCGGCCAAACCTTCCGTATCATCTACACGGACGGAAAGCCGCATCCAAAGGACCTCGACACCTCCTATTTGGGAGATTCGGTCGGTCACTGGGAGGGGAATACGCTGGTGGTCGACGTGGTAGGTTTGGACGATTCAACCTGGCTGGGCGGAGCCCAGGGACACACCGAACCAGGTGCATTCGGTGAACCTAAGAATCACCAGATTATCGAGAAGTTCGCGCTGATCCATAGCGATCGGGAGCATGTCGTGGAACGTTACACCCGTCACGGCAATATGCTGGTTTACGAGGCCACGGTGGAAGACCCGGTTATGTTCGCGAAACCTTGGGTACTCACACCTCGACATCTGCTCCTTCGCAACGACCGATTCCTTGAAACCTTTTGTACGCCCACTAGCACGGATAAAGCTCACATGGTTCTGCCCTCTCAGCAGGATCAATTCCACCAGGATGACGAGCGATTCAACGCTCCCAAGCCCAACACAAAATAGATTATTTTCTGCCTTGTGAGATCCTTACTGAAGCTGATTCATGCGAAGGCAATCCGTCGAGGCGGGCGAGTGACCGCCGAAGACGGCCGAGGAGAAGACAACAATGAGCCATTCGGCTCGATACGAACGGGGGTTGGCAAAATTTGTGGAAATGTATGGAGAGCGGGCCAAGACATTTCTGGCGTCGCTCGAGGGGATCGCCCCGGATCTGGGAACGTACGTCATGGAGTTCGGCTTCGGGGATATTCATTGCCGTCCCGGCCTGAGCCTGCAATCCCGCGAGATCGCTACGGTTGCCGCGCTCACGGCGCTGGGCACCGCGGCGCCGCAGCTTCGCGCGCATATTGACGGCGCGCTGAACGTGGGATGCTCGGAACAGGAAGTCGTCGAGGTCATCATGCAGATGGCGTTGTATGCGGGCTTTCCGGCCGCCATCAACGGAATTCAGGCGGCGCGAGAAGTGTTCCTCGAACGATCCAAGCAGAAATAGTCGTTGGTCCCTCAACATTCGAACAGGTAACTGTGTGTACTGGAATGCTGGTGTTACATAGTCCTGATTGTTAAACATTTCTAAGGAAGTGAATTCATTCGCACTCAGAGCACAAATTTTTCAGCGCCAATGCCTCCCGTTTGGCAAGCGTGGATTAAAGACGGCACGTTGCCGCAACGATTCTCCATTAATTTCCCGACTCGGGCCTAACTCCATGCTGGAAGCGGGATTAGGAATCGCCCGCGGAGGAAGCGAAATGCCCCGCAACTTCAACTAGTCCGCAATGAAACTCCCACTAAAGCGAATCCACACATTGGACGATTAACTGCACGTATCTTGTGCGAGCTTGTGTCAATTGGAAGGCCGCCGGGTAAATCGGATCACTCACTGTGAGTGCTCAACCGCCCCCCTGCCGTTATTCTAATCCGCCCAAGATGAACGATCGCCAATAGGGTGGTGCAATGGACGACCTGATTAAGGAATTCCTGGTCGAAAGTATTGAGAACCTGGACCGGCTCGACAGCGAACTTGTGAAACTTGAAACCGATCCGTCCTCGCAAGAACTTCTGTCGAGCATCTTCCGGACCATCCACACGATTAAGGGAAGTTGCGGCTTCCTGGGATTCAGCAAACTTGAGAAAGTCGCTCACGTGGGGGAAAGCCTTCTCTCCCGCCTCCGTGACGGCAAACTTTCGCTGACGCCCGAATTTACCAGCGGCCTGCTGGCGATGGTGGACGCCATCCGGACAATGCTCGGAGAAATACAAACGACCGGGCAGGACGGGAATGAAACCTACCCGGACCTCATCGAAACCTTGAATAAGCTGCAAAACCAGGGCCAGGAGCCATCTTCCAAGGCAGCCGCCGAGGCATCTTTACCAAAAGAGCCTCCGAAAAAGCAGAAAAGCGATAGCCCGAAAGAGAATTCTGCAAAATCCATCCCGCCCGATTCCGTTCCAGCACAGCCGGAACGGGCACTTCCAGCCCAGCCCGAGCCGCCCGCCCCATCTGCCGCGGCGCCAGGAGAAACTTCACCGGCCCAGCACCCGACAGATGACTCCCGCTCCAGAAATGCGGCGGCGGAGACGATTCGCGTTGACGTCCACCTTCTGGACCGGCTCATGAACCTGGTGGGAGAGCTGGTGCTGACGCGAAATCAAATCACCCAGTTTTCCGCGCGCCAGTCCGATCCCAACCTGGTCAGTCCAGCGCAACAACTCAATCTGCTGACGAGCGAACTGCAGGAAGAAGTCATGCGAACGCGCATGCAGCCCATCAGCAAGGTCTTTGACAAGTTCCCGCGCGTGGTCCGCGATGTAGCGACAGCGCGGGGCAAGCAAGTCCTGATCGAAATGGAAGGGAAGGAAACGGAACTCGACAGGAGCCTCCTCGAGGCCATCAAGGATCCGCTGACTCATATCGTCCGGAATTCAGTGGACCACGGGATTGAAATGCCCGAGGAGCGCGTCGCTCGCGGAAAGCGTCCCGAGGGGCGGCTCGTGCTGCGCGCGTGCCACGAGGGCGGACAGGTGCTGGTCGAAATTTCGGACGATGGCGCGGGAATCGACACGGCCCGTGTAAAGAGCAAGGCCATCGAGCGCGGCGTGATCACTGCCCAGCAGGCTGCGCGCATGAGCGAGGGAGAACTGCTCAATCTCGTCTTTCTTCCGGGATTTTCCACCGCGGAAAAAGTGACCAACCTTTCCGGCCGTGGCGTGGGAATGGATGTGGTCAAGACCAACATCGACCGCGTCAACGGCACGGTGGATCTTCAGAGTTATCCGGGAAAAGGCACAACCATCAAGATCAAAATTCCCCTGACGCTGGCGATCGTCCGTGCAGTCATCATTCAGAGCAAAGGAAAACGGTTTGCCATTCCCCAGGTCAATATCCAGGAACTGGTTCGCTTGGAGGCTGACCGCGTGCGAACCGATATCGAGTCCGTTCACGGCGTTCCGGTGTATCGCATGCGCGGGCGGCTGCTGCCCCTGATTTATCTCAGTGAAGAACTCAAGCTCGCCAAGAAGACCGCAAACCAGGATGAACTGGACGAAGCAACGAATATCGTGGTGCTCCAGGCGAACGACCATCCGTTTGGGCTGGTCGTGGATGAGATCAATGACTCGGAGGAAATCGTCGTCAAACCCCTGAGCAGGCACTTGAGGGCGCTCAAGATTTTTGCCGGCGCGACGATTATGGGCGACGGCAAGGTGGCCCTGATTCTGGACGTGGTTGGCCTGGCACAAAACGCAAATATTTTCTCAGAAGCGCGCGACCAGGCGCTCGCGGAAAAAACCGCTGAGGTGCTCGCGAGCCAGGACCAGAATCAAGCCGAAAAACAAACCTTCCTGCTTTTTGCCGGTCCGGACGACGCTCGCATGGCATTGCCCCTCAGCACGGTGGCGCGCCTGGAGGAATTCCGCGCCTCGGATGTCGAGAAATCCGGAGGAGAATGGGTCATTCAGTACCGCGGGAAGATTCTTCCGCTGATCCGTCTCGACGTCGTTTTGGAGGAGAGAAGAAGCCGATTGCGCCATGGCAACAAGACCGTGGAACCCGACCCTCTGCAAGTGCTCGTGTGCAATAACGAAGGGCGAACCATCGGAATCATCGTGGAACGAATCTTGGACATCGTGGAAGACCGGGCCGATGTGAAATCCCCGGCCACGCGGGAAGGAATCCTCTGCGCGGTGGTGATCAATGACCGGGTCACAGAGCTCATCGATATTCCCGTCATTCAGCGGATCGCCGAGGAAAACCGCACTCTGTCCACAGAACATGCGGAGGTCATTGACTGAGCCATGGCGCAAACCCATCAGTTCTGCACGTTTTATCTCGACAAGCTCATGTTCGGGGTGGAACTTGAAAAAGTTCAGGAAGTCATTCGTTTTTTGGAAATTACGCAGATCCCGCTGGCCCCGCATGTCGTCAGCGGCCTCATGAATCTCCGCGGGCAAATCGTCACGGGAATTGACTTGCGGAGACGCCTGGATCTGGCGGACCGTCCGGAAGAAACGCATCCGATGAACGTCGTGATCCGAAGCGCCGACGGGGCGGTGAGCCTGCTCGTCGACGATATCGGCGACGTTGTGGAAGTCACCGAGGATTCCTTCGAGCGCCCGCCGGAAACTTTGCAAGGCAAAGTGCGCGAAGTCATCCTCGGCGTTCACAAGCTCGAGAAGCAATTGATGCACGTCTTGAACACAGAGAAAGCGTGTGAAACGGCGGAGAGTGTGGCATCGGGCGCCTAGCGATAAGACCAAGAAGAGCCTGCCCCGCTGAAACAATGCGCGATCATTCCGACGACAAGAAAATTCTTCGGTCGAACCGGCTTTCAGGCGCGAAGGGCAACGCGCAGTTGAATCGTTGAAGGCCGCGTAGCGTGGGCATACGGCACCGCCTGAGTCGCGGTGAGGCCCGTTCTCGGTTTTTGGCCAGGTTTCGAAATTTGAGCGTTACGAGGAGAATAGAAAATGAAATTTACCATCGGAAAGAAACTCGGACTTAGTTTTGCAACAGTGCTTGGGCTGATGATAGTCAGCTCGGGGCTTGTCTATTTGAAGGCGCGCGACATTCGGGATGTCGATGGGCGAGTAGACATCCACGCCTCAACCCAAAAAGCGCTTTTCGAGCTGCAGAGGGATTTGAATCAAACACAGAGCAAAGGACGTCAGGCGGTCCTTGCAGGCTCAGAGCAAGCGAGAAGAGACGTTGCGCGAAAGGCATTCAATTCGGCTTGGGACGATTGCAAAAAAGATGTCGCCGTGCTCGACGAATTGGCCCCCAAATGGACTGTTCAGGAAAATCGCGACCGGTGGGGAAAAGCTAAGGAAGTGCTTCCGAAGCTTCGGGAAGCCCAGGAAGCCTCGATGGATCTTGCAATCGGCGCGAGTTCCGAATCTGTCGTCAAAGGAGGAAACGATTTTGCCGATAAGGCCACAAGCGTTAACGATCCTCTTAAGGTAGTCCTTGGAGAGATGGCCGACTCTTTTACCGCACTGTCTGAGAAGAGCAAAGAGGAACAGGCTTCCGCAAATTCTTCGATGAGCATGACCATGTTGATTTCTGCATTGCTAGGACTTGGATTTGGCATTGGCGTGGCCACCTATATGGGCCGCAGCATCTCCTCGGCTACCTCCGCTGTCCTGAATAAGGCGGAAGCCATCGCCTCAGGCGACCTGACAGGCGAAGAAGTCAAAGTAAACAGCAACGACGAACTCGGGGACCTGGCTGCCGCTATGAACAAGATGCAGGCCAGTCTTGTAAAGATGATCGTTGCCGTTGCAGAAAACGCGCAGCAGGTTGCCAACGCCAGCGAAGAATTTTCCGCCGTCAGCCAGCAGATCACGTCCAATTCCGAGGAAACCACCGCCCAGGCCAGCGTCGTTTCCACCGCCACCGAACAAGTTAACCGCAACCTTCAGACCGTCGCCACCGGCGCCGAGGAAATGAGTTCCACGATTCAGGACATCGCCAAGAACGCCACCGAGTCCGCACGCGTCTCCGGCGAAGCCGTCAAGACTGCCGAGGCCACCAACGCCACCATCTCCAAGCTGGGTGTCTCTAGCGCCGAAATCGGCCAGGTCATCAAGGTCATCACTTCCATCGCCCAACAAACCAACCTGCTCGCCCTGAACGCAACCATCGAAGCCGCGCGCGCCGGAGAAGCGGGCAAGGGTTTCGCGGTCGTCGCCAACGAGGTCAAGGAACTGGCCAAGCAGACGGCCAAGGCCACCGAGGACATCAGCCAGAAAATCGCGGCGATCCAAAGCGATACCAAAGGCGCGGTCGACGCCATCGCGACTATTGGCGCCGTCATCAATCAGATCAGCGACATTTCCAGCACCATCGCGACCGCAGTCGAAGAACAAAGCGCGACGACCAACGAAATGTCGCGAAACGTCACCGAAGCCGCCAAAGGCTCGACCGAAATCACGCAGAACATCGCGGGAGTTTCCCAGGCGGCACAGGGCACGTCTTCGAGCGCGCACGAATCGATGAAGGCCGCGCAAGCGCTCGCGCAGATGTCCACGCAATTGCGCGGGCTGGTCGAGCAATTCAAGGTCAGCGGCGATGGCCCAGCCAACGGTCACAGCAGACTGCGCGCAGCCTAAAGGAGTCAAAATCGTTCAAACTGACTTGCCGCCCGGAGGTGTGCCTGTTTTCCATGTTCCAGAGATTCAAAGTGCCGGGGCCTGGATGGAATAGACGACGATGCCGCAAATTCAAATCATGATCGTTGACGATTCCCTGGTCGTGAGGAAAGTGCTTACCAATGTGCTTTCAAGCGATCCTGACCTTGCTATCGCCGGATGGGCCAGCAATGGCCGTTTGGCGCTGGCCAAGCTC
>DATNIO010000120.1:0-3920 GCA_035604385.1 Verrucomicrobiia bacterium
GCCGCCGAGCTCGAGGAAGCGTACGATGTCATTCCCCGGGACCGCGAAATTGTTCTGTTCTGCGCGTGCCCGAATGAAGCGACTGCCGCCCGCCTCGCGCTTCTGCTCCGCAGCAAGGGAATCACGCAGATTCGCCCGCTCTCGGAAGGTTACGAGGGATGGCGTAGCCGAGGCTTCCCCCTGAGCCTCGCCAAAGACGAAACGGGCGACGCACACGCAGCAAAAGTCTAGGCGCTGATTGGATTTGCTTTTTACTCCGAAAAAACAATTCCTAGAGCCGTGGCAGCACGATGCCCTGCTGCGCCTGGTACTTCCCCTTCTTATCCTTATAGGAAATCTCGCATTCCTCATCGGACTCGAAGAAGAGAACCTGGCACAGGCCTTCGTTGGCGTAGATCTTCGCGGGAAGCGGAGTGGTATTGCTGATTTCGAGCGTTACGAATCCCTCCCATTCCGGCTCGAAAGGCGTCACGTTGACGATTATCCCGCAGCGCGCGTACGTCGATTTCCCAAGGCAGATGGTCAGGACGTTGCGCGGGATGCGGAAATATTCCACCGACCGTCCCAGGGCAAACGAGTTTGGCGGAACGAGGCATTCGGCTCCCTTGAACTCGACGAGCGACCGCGAATCAAAATGCTTGGGGTCAACAATGGTGGAATTCACGTTCGTGAAAATGCGAAATTCGTCGGCGACGCGGATGTCGTACCCGTAGCTGGACACTCCGTAGCTGATGACGCCCTCGCGGACCTGGCGGTCCTCAAACGGCTCGATCATCTTGTGTTCCAGCGCCATCTTGCGAATCCAGCGATCCGGCTTTACCGACATCCAGGGCCTCCTGCACGGCGTTACAAAGACGCGCATCTTACCCGAGCGCGTCCAGCTTGACAACCCGCAACTGCATGCATAGCATAGCTTGCCGTTGAATAGCAGGAGGGTGGTGTGATTAAGCTGGACATTGTTAATGCCGTCGTAAACAAGACCGGCGTGAGCCGGACCAAGGCGGAACAGGCCGTCGAAACCGTCTTTGAAGCCATGAAGAACGCGCTCGGCAAGGGCGAGCGAATTGAGTTGCGCCGATTCGGTGTGTTCAACGTGCGCCCGCGCAAGACCGGCATCGGCCGCAATCCGCGCACCGGCCAGGAAGTCAGCATCCCGCCCGGCAAAGCGGTGCGCTTCAAGCCCGGCAAGGAACTGCAGACGCTCTGAATCCATAACTCCCTGTTGCGATTTCCCGCCGAACCCTTGCAGCGCCGCAGGTATTTTTTCGTTCGAACCCGCGCGTGATCGAACCCCGCGCATACTTGGCGCCGCGAAACTCCGCAATCCGAAAACGGAACTGGGCCTTGCAATCGCAGGCACCCGAGCTTATGTTATCGCTCAGTCGAAATTGAAAACCGGAAATGAAGGATTGAATCATTCGTTTTGGTCTGCACACCTGCTTCAGCTCGTTCGAACAGGAGAAACACAATGCGCAATCGCAGGCAATTCCTGATGGACGCGGCGGGAGCTTCCGCCGGGATGTTTTTCCTGGGAAGCGGCGCGTATAGTTCACAGCCGGCTGCGCCAGCGCCGCAAGCGAGCAAGCGTCGTGAAATTCGTGTCGGGCAGCGCCGCGTCAAGACGGTGGATGTTCACAGTCACATCGCTTTGCCGGAGGCCGCCGAACTTTTAAAGGGTACGCCCCTTGAGAAGCTCGCGGCTGGGGGCCCGACGCGTGCGGGGACAAATCCCCATTCTCTTGGCCCCGAGCGTATGCAAACCATGGACGAAATGGGAATTGACGTCCAGGTGGTCAGCATCAACGCATTTTGGTATTCCGCCGAGCGGGATTTGGCCCGCCGATTGATCGACGTTCAGAACCAAAAACTAGCCGAGTTGTGCGCCGTTCACCCGGACCGATTCGTGGCTCTTGCGTCCGTGGCGCTCCAGTTTCCCGAACTCGCGGCCCAACAGATGGAAGATGCGATCAAGCACCTGGGAATGCGCGGCGCCGCGATTGGAGGGACGGTGGAGGGTCAGGAACTGTCTTCCCCAAAATTCGACCCATTCTGGGCCAAAGCGGAGGAGTTGCAGGCGTTCATCTTTATGCATCCTCAGGATAGCGCGGTGGCCACGGGTGTCGTCTCCCGCGTGCAGGGAAACGGCTTCCTCGAAAATGTGATTGGCAATCCGCTTGAAACTACGATTTTTCTATCGCACTTGATTTTTGAAGGGACCCTGGACAAGTTTCCTAACCTGAAGCTCTGCGCGGCTCATGGTGGGGGCTACCTGCCGTCCTATAGCGGCCGCATGGACCAAGGCTGTCTGACACTGCCCACCCGTTGCTCAAAGACCATTCAAAAAAAACCGAGCGAGTACCTGAAGCAGCTCTACTTCGACGCCATGGTTTTCACGCCCGAAGGTCTGCGCCACCTGATTGCCGTCTGCGGGGCGAGCCAACTCGGCCTCGGCAGCGATTATCCGTTCGCATGGGAGGGCCACCCGGTCGATAAGGTTCTAGACGCGCCCGGGTTGAGCGACAGCGACCGCGAGGCGATTCTCGGCGGGACGATGCGCAAGCTGCTGAAAATTCCGGCGTAGTATTCAAAATCTTGCTTCAAAATGGATGGAGCGCCTGACGCCGGCAGCGTTGTTTAAGCGGTCTACGGTGGCACGTCACCGAAATCATCCTGACCCGTTATGTCGGCTGACGCATCAAACACTCTATGTCCGACCGAAGCGAATTCGAATCCACCCCCGCGGAAACTCTCACTCCGGAGGTGCTCGCCTGGGATCTGCCTCCCAATCCCTACTGGGAAAATCTGGAGGCCCGCAAGCAGTGGAGATCGCTCGCAATTGCCATCCTGCTTTTCGTGCTGACCTTGATTTCCACTCTGGCCGTCGGAGCGCAATACGCATCCTCCTATGCGTCCGGGCAATCCCCTGATTTTGATGCGCTCTTTTCCACGTATGCGTCCTTGCTGGCGCACCCCCAACTTTTGCTCGCCGGCGTTCCTTTTGCCTTCACGCTGATCGGAATCTTGCTGGCACATGAATTGGGACATTTTTTCGCGTGCCGCTATTACGGGATTTCGGCCAGCTACCCTTATTTTCTCCCTGCGCCGACACTGATCGGGACGCTTGGCGCGTTCATTCGCATTCGCTCTCCGATTTACAATCGCAAGGCGCTCTTTGACGTGGGCCTCGCGGGACCCGTGGTTGGATTTCTCTTCGCGGTCCCGGCGCTGGCGATTGCTATTTTCTATTCGAGAGTGGTGCCATTTTCGGACGCGCATTCTTCCATTGTTTTCGGCCAACCGCTCGTGATGCGCCTGCTCGTCGCCGTTCTGCGGCCCGGCGTTGCACCGGGAGATCTGCTGTTGCATCCCGTGGGGCGCGCGGCATGGGTTGGTCTATTCGCGACGGCGCTGAACCTGCTCCCCGGCGGACAACTGGACGGCGGGCACATCCTGTATTCCGTGGCCAGCAAGTATCACCGGAAAATTACGCTGGCCGTCGCGCTGCTCTTGATTCCTCTCGGCCTGTTTTTTTGGAATGGATGGATCTTGTGGTCCGTGTTGCTGCTGGCGATTGGCTTCCGCCACCCGCCGCTTCTCAATCGCTGGGAGAAGCTCGATCGCACGCGGCTCGTCTGGGCTGCAGTCGCCGTCCTCATGTTCGTCCTGTGTTTCATGCCCATGCCGGTCATGATCCGCAACAATTAATGCGATTCAAGTGGCACAGGCTTCAGCCTGTGGGGGTTGGTTGCGGCAAGGTCGACCGTGCCCCCACTAACCCCCACAGGCTGAAGCCTGCGCCACTAGACCCTAAAACAAACTCAGTGGATCCACATCCACGAGGACCGCTTTCTGCGGAATTTCTTTTTCTTCACTGAAGGCCAGCAATTCGGAGACGGCGCGCGTAAGCTGCGCGCGCTTGG
>DATNIO010000121.1:0-4796 GCA_035604385.1 Verrucomicrobiia bacterium
TCAATCGCCAGGGATTTCTGGCGCGCGCCGCGAAAAATATTTCCGCCCCCGACGATAATGGCCATTTGAATGCCCAGATCGCTTACTTCCTTCACTTCGCGGGCAATGCTGTGAACGGTTTCGGCGTCAATGCCAAAGCCTTGCGAACCCTGAAAGGATTCTCCGGAAAGTTTCAAAACGATGCGTCTGTAAATGGGCGCAGGTGAGGCGCTTTTCTGGTTGGGCGTTCGGTCGTCTTTGCTCATGCTCTCGGCGGGCATTCTAACAAAGATTCATCTCCGCATTCTCATGAATTTCTCAGTGTCCTCTGCGTTAAGCATTTCAGGTCCAAACCTAGAAAGCTCGACACAGAGGACACTGAGAAAAGCGAGGGCGCGGAGAATGCCGGGCGTTCCAAGTAGAGCCCGCACCCGTGGAGGAACCGCCTAGATAGCGGCCACGGCGGCAGGCGGCTCTTCGGCGGGGGCGCTGGCGCTCTCGCCCACCTTGAACCGCACGTAGCGACGGATGGAAATATTCTCGCCCAGCTTGTGGATCATCTGGCTGACCATCTCGCCCACGGTCATCGATTCATCCTTGATGAAGTGCTGTTCGTAGAGGCAGTTTTCCTCGTAGAACTTTTCCATCTTGCCGTTCACGATTTTTTCGACGACCGCATCTGGCTTGCCTGTCGCGCGGGCCTGCGCTTTGTAAATCTCGCGCTCGCGGTCGAGAATTTCCTGCGTCACGTCTTCGCGGCGGACGAATCGCGTATCGAGCGCGGCGATGTGCATGGCCACGTCGTGGCACAGGCGCTGAAAATCCTCGGTGCGCGCGACGAAATCGGATTCGCAATTGATTTCGACCAGGACGCCGATTTTCCCGCCGGCGTGGATGTAGTGCCCGACCAGGCCTTCGCTCGCCTGCCGCGCCGCTTTCTTCTGCGCGGCCGCCTGCCCCTTCTTGCGGAGAACGTCGATGGCGCCTTCGATATTGCCTTTCGCTTCGACCAGCGCCGAGCGGCAATCGGAAAATCCAGCGCCGGTTCGTTCGCGAAGTTCCTTCACCAGCTGCGCGGAGATATTGACCGGATCGGATGGATTTGTCATGGCTCTATGGCATCCCTTTTCAGCGAATTCTGTGAATTGAAAACACAGCCGTCCGCGCGGTTCCGGAAACGAAACCTGCGATTCACTTCTATTCGGCGGCGCCTTTTACGGATTTGTCCGGCTCGGGTTCCAGTTCAGGTTCGGGCAAAGGTTCGACGAGGGGTTCCGCGCCCGGCTCGACGAAATCGCCTTCCTGCTTCTCGTAAGATTCGTACTTGCTGGTATCCACGTATTCGACGGTTTCCGCACCCGCGGCGGCGTCCGTGGCGGCCTTCTCCTGGGCGATTTGCGATCTCTCATACGCCTGGCGGCCTTCGATCACGGCGTCGGAAATCTTGGAGGTAAACAATTTGATCGCGCGCAGCGCGTCGTCATTGCCCGGAATCACCCAGTCCACCTGGTCGGGATCGCAATTGGTGTCCACGATGGAAACCACGGGAACACCCATGCGGCGCGCTTCGCGGACCGCAATCGCTTCCGCGTTGGAATCGATGACGAACATCGCATCCGGCAGCGCCGACATATTCTCAACGCCTGACAGGTTCTGCTTCAGGTGCTTCATTTCGCGATCGAGGCGGGCAGCCTCTTTCTTGGAGAGTTGCGCCATTCGGCCGTCTTCCGTCATGGCCTTCAAAGTCTTCAGCCGCTTGATGGACTTCTGGAGCGTGGACCAATTCGTCAGCGTGCCGCCCAGCCAGCGATGATTGACGTAAAACATTCCGCAGCGATTGGCTTCCTCGGCCACGGCTTCTTGCGCCTGGCGCTTGGTGCCCAGGAAAAGAATAGTCTTGCCGTTGCCGCTCTGCTCGCTCACAAAACGCGCGGCCTCGCGAAACAGCTTCAATGTCTTTTGCAGATCAATGATGTGGATTCCATTTCGTTCGCCGAAGATATACTCCTTCATCTTCGGATTCCAGCGGCGGGTCTGGTGGCCGAAATGAACTCCAGCCTCCAGCAATTCCTTCATCGTTATTTCAACTGCCAAAGTCCCTCCTCAGGAGATAGATGTTTGCGAGCCCCGGGACGTTTTGCAGAAGCAGAGGTCCGGAACCGAACATCCTATTGCCGGCTCCTTGCCGGCCGTGAATTTGGTCCGACCAGGTCGGACCAGAACTCTTTGGACTAGCGCTTGCTGAACTGGAAGCGCTTGCGGGCGCCCTTCTGCCCATACTTCTTGCGTTCCTTCATACGCGAATCGCGCGTCAAAAACCCGTTCTTGCGCAAGCCCGCGCGCAATTCCGGATTGAAGAGCGCCAGCGCGCGGGAAAGCCCCATGCGCACCGCGCCGGATTGTCCCCCCACGCCGCCGCCGTTCACGGTTGCGACAATGTCAACGGAAGCCGACGTCTCGGTGAACTTCATCGGCTCGACGGCGCGATTGCGCCAGGTCACGTTGCGAAAATATTCATCCGGAGTTCGTCCGTTAATGGTGATCTTGCCCGACCCGAACGTCAAGAAGACGCGCGCAACGGATTCCTTGCGCCGGCCGGTCCCGTAAAATTTCTGTTTCGCGCCTTCTTCCAAAGGTTGTCCGCTGGAACTCAACTTTCCTCCTCACATCCAAAATCCTGACGATTTCGATTCGCCGCTGCTAGGAACGCAACGGGATGGGACTCCCATTTTGCGTTCAACGCAATATGGAGTCCATTAAAGGTTAAAGAGCAGCCGCTTGTGGTTTTTGCCCCGCGTGGCGCGCCAAACCCTTGTCATCCAAATAAATCCGCAGCTTCTTCGCCCGCAGCGCCCGCAATTTATTTTTCGGGAGCATGCCCAGCACGGCTTCGCGCAACATCCAGTCCGCGCGAGTCGGCCGCAGGCGCTTGGCCGGAACTTCCTTCAACCCGCCAGGATAGCCGCTATGATGGCGATAAACTTTTTGCTCGAGTTTGTTTCCGGTCAGGCGGATCTTGTCGGCGTTGATCACCACGACGTGGTCCCCGCAATCGAGGTAGGGCGTATAGTTCGCCTTATCCTTGCCGATCAGGATGCGCGCAATGCGCGTCGCCACGCGGCCCAAAACTTGTCCGGCGGCGTCCACTACAAACCACCCGCCGCCCTGTTCGATCTCTTCGGTTTCCCGTCCCCGGGGGACATACGTACGCATGCGCTCAGTCACACCTTTCCATGAATAGTCAAACGTAGACAATATCGGGTCTGCATGCTTTTGTCAATGAAGGCCTGTGGACGAATCGCATGGTTGCAAAAGGCGCCCTTGAGATGCAAAAATGGCCGCGCTAGCGAGGAAAAAGACACCCATGAGCAACTTTGATATTGATTCCCTCCCTGAAGAAGCTCTGATCGAATTGAACCACAAAATTGTAGCTCGGCTCCGATTTCTCAGCCAGATGCGGTCGCATAGCAAGATGCTCGATTTTCGAATCGGGGAACGAGTGAAGTTCCGGCCCGATGGAAGACCCGAGGTGACTGGCATTCTGACACAATACAACAAGAAAACGGTCACCGTGATCACGGATTCGGGCGAGCATTGGAGAGTAGCCCCGGGTTTGCTGAGCAAGGTTGAGACGGCGACGGGATCAACGCGGAGAGAAGATATTAAGGTCGTGCCTCTTTCCAATCGCACTGCCGGGCAATAGGGACGACCGGACTCTAATAGGGTGGATGACTCCGCGAGGTAACCCGAGCGTAGTGGTCGTGGCGGGACGCCAATCGCCGCGCGGTGCGACGCGTCAGGGCGCGGCACCGCGGGCGGGCGCTGAAAGCCTGTCTTAGAGCGAAGTCTTCGTCACGGGAGCGTGCGCCGTCGTGGACGAAGTGGATCGAGTGTACGCGGGCTTGTCGAGATCGTTGTCGTGGCTGGCGGAGCCGGTCCGATCGATCTCGATGGAGCCCTTGAAGTACGCGCCGTCCTCAATCATGATGCGCGCCGTGGTCAAGTCTCCGACCACCGAGCCATCCTTCTTGATTTCGATGCGGTCCCGAGCCCGCAAATTGCCCTTCACGCTGCCATAAACGACGACTTCGCGCGCCACAACGTCGGCGGTCAGCTTCGCGCTGGCGCCCACGGTGAGCTTGCGGTCTTCGAGCTGAACCAGCCCTTCGACGCTGCCGTCAATATGCAGATCTTCATTTCCGGAAATTTCGCCCTTGATGTGTAAGCTGGCGCCTAGCCGCGCGGTTGAACCGGACGGCGTGGAGCTCAGCGGGCGCATGGCATCGGTGCTCATGGCTATTCCCTCCGTTTTGGCCGAAGCCGGCTTCGCTACCGGTGCTGGTGGTTCCGGAGCTTTCGCGGTCGTCGGTTGCGGCGTTTCTGGTTTCTTATCTCCCCACATTATCTACTGGCCCTCCTCGGTCAGAGACACCAACAAGAACTACGGTGCGAGACCGGGGTGCAGAACACTGTAGCTCCCCGGTCAAAAACGGGACAAGTGAATTGCGGGCGTGGTGTTCCTTAAAGTAACACGGGCTGGGGGCCCGGCTGGGGCAACAAACGTTACAGGAATCCGGGTTCGAGCGCAATAGTATTTCCATGGTTCATTCTGGAATAGCGAATCGACCTAACTGGGGCCGATTTGGAACCTAATTCTTTGTGTCGTGGGCCAGAAAAGCGTACGATGCGCGGCGTATGCGTTGGGACTATGCGTTGACGGAGGTGGAAATCATGCCTTCCTTCATCAGGAAGAGTGAGAACATCAGTCTGAAATTTCTCGTTGTTCTGCTGGCATTATTTGCGTTCGGCGTGCGGAC
>DATNIO010000122.1:0-22329 GCA_035604385.1 Verrucomicrobiia bacterium
CATCTTCGACGCCGATTTCCTGCCCTCGCCGGATTTTCTGCGCCGCACGCTGCCGTACTTCACCGATCCCAAAATCGGCATGGTGCAGGGACGCTGGACCTACCTGAACCGCCATTACTCCACGCTGACTGAGATTGAGACCATCCTGCTCGACGGCCACTTCGTCATGGAGCACGGCGCGCGCTCGCGCAGCGGCAGCTTCTTCAACTTCAACGGCACGGCCGGCGTGTGGCGCCGCCGCGCCATCGACGAAGCCGGCGGCTGGCAGCATGACACGCTCACCGAGGACACCGATCTCTCCTACCGCGCGCAGCTCGTCGGCTGGAGGTTTCTCTACCTGCCGGACATCGAGTGCTCCTCCGAGCTGCCCGTCGAAATGAACGCCTTTAAGGCGCAGCAGGCACGCTGGGCCAAGGGCCTGATGCAGACGGCCATAAAAATATTGCCGCGCATGCTGCGCTCGGACGAGCCCACGAATATCAAAGCGGAAGCCGTCTTCCACCTCACCGCCAACATCAGCTATCCCTTCATGGTGATTCTCTCGACGCTGCTCCTGCCTGCGATGATCGTGCGTTTCTACCAGGGCTGGTTCCAGATGCTGTTCATCGACTTGCCGCTCTTCATCGCGTCGAGCTGCTCGATTTCCGGTTTCTATTTGACGTCGCAGCGCGTCCTGTATCCCAAGACGTGGAAGCGCTCGATCCTCTACATGCCGTTCGTGATGGCCGTCGGCATCGGCCTCTCCGTGCGCAACGCCAAGGCCGTCCTCGAAGCGCTCTTCGGCGTCAAGTCGGAATTTGTGCGCACGCCAAAATTCAAGATCGAAGGCCAGGCCGGCACCTGGAAGAAAAAAGGCTATCGCAATCGCGCCGGCTGGATGCCGTATCTCGAAATCGCTTTGGGACTCTACTTCGCGATAACGGTGGTCTACTCCATCCAAAATGAAAATTACGCCACCGCCCCGTTCCTGTTCCTCTTCGTCTGGGGCTTCCTCTACACCGGAGTGATGTCCGTAGCGCAAGGCTGGATCGAACGCCTCCGCTTCGGCGTGCAACCCTCCGCCGCGTCAGCCGAGGCTCGCGCTTCCGCTTCCGGCGCGCCTGGATTCTAGTTCGCAATTCCTAGCGCTTGGAGTGAAATCAGTCTGTTTTTCGGGAAAAAGCACACCGCTTGCACTTTCTTGACCAATTTGCCCGGAACAAGTCCGCTACAGTTGGAGTGATGCCCTCTCCGCACTTGACACACTCAGATTTTCCGCGTGCATCTTCATTGAAAGACCCACCCGGCGCTAGCTCGAATTTCACCCCAAGCTCCGCGGCCCGTGCTTCAATCGTTTTCCGGTTCCTTCCGTGCTTTCCGACACCTCCACGACATCGTGGGCAATGAATGTCCGACGGATTTCTTCTGGCCTGTACTTCATAGCGAAACCGCCAGCCGCAATTCGCGCACAATGCCGCCCACCGCTTGTCACCAGGAATCAGTTCCGTCTTCCGCAATTCATTCTCGTAAGGAACTTCCCGCACGGCGTCTCCATACGAGACCTCGGGTTTCTTACGCCGTGCAACATGCCGCCCTTGGAGCCAGTCCCAAACTTCATTGAGAATCATTTCCAACCCTTTTCCATTGGTCTCCAATTGCAATAGTGGAATTTTTCTTCGCGCAGCCCATCGTTTCTTTCGCCTGTCGTTTCGTTGAATTTTGAACAGTGATTTCTCCGCGGCTCGTTGGCTCATTCCCCCATAGCGAGCGGCATTCTGATGACTTCCCGGCTCAATGTAAGCAACGGGATTTCCATTTTTAAGTACGGTGATGTCGAAAGAAAAATTTCCGCCCCGCAGTTTTATTGATGTCGGACCTGCCGCTACGGCGTGTCTCGGCAGAACTGCCCTCCGAACAAACAATCGGATGGCTCGTTCAGTCCAAAAATTGTCTACATGGGGGCAAATAGTCTCAGTATGTATGACGGCGCGCGCTAAAGATCGCCATTCTTGCTTAACGAGTTCGCCGTGTGGGCATACATAAGACACAACCGAATCTCGTAAATACAAGCCGCGCCGTTCCCACCGAATTTCCCTAGAACCGCTAGCTCGCAGAAAATTGTCAAGATCCGAAAAAGTGTGCCGCTGCCGAGCACAATTGCGGTTGCACGCGGTATGTTGATTCGGCTTGAGCCATACTCGGACAGGTGTAAAGTGCGATGGACCGCGACATTCGTAGAGCCTTCGACCTTGCCTGTCCCATTGGTCTGGCTGAACGACATGCAAGTGCCCTTCTACTAATGGCAATGCTTTCCGATATTTTCGCCTGTTGATCTCCTTTGAGGACAACAGCTTGACGCCACGTTCCCGAAGAACATCGGCAACAAGCTTGAAAGAGAACCCAAAGTGACGAGAAATTTCAGCAATGGAGGAATCCCGGTAACGCGTAACCCACTCCTCCGCGTATTGCTTCGCTTCCACCTGCTTCGGGCCTTGTCCGGGGCGGGCATCAAGGGCACACTTCGGGCACCCCGTCCCGGCATTAACGTGGGAGTCTGGCGTGACAAGCCACTTGCCATGAGTCCGGCATACTACCGGGACTTTTGTATGCTGATTTCTGTATGAACTCGGCGGATAGCCATATTTGTGCCCGTGGACTTTCCGCGCCTTGGTGACGAACATTCCATGGGTATCACGGGGTATCACGCCTAGACGCACCACCCATAAGCTTTAGATTCAACCGCGGCCATAACCTCTATCTATATATGTATTTTATATTAATTCTTGATTTCACGCTTGCTGTCCGGGAGTCAGCAAGTTCACTTCGCGGTCGGAGTAGGAGAGGCTTCGGGCCGGCATGTTAAATTCAGTGCTCGTCAATCGGCTCCGGATGAATTGTGACGCTGGCGATCTGCAGGAAGTTTTCCTTTACCCGGTCTTCGAGGGCGGCGGTGACGTCGTGGATTTGGGTGATGGGCAGGCTTCCATCCATGGCGCAGTGGCAGGAGGCCCGGATTGTGCGCTCCGCGTGGCGCACCAGGAGGGCAGTCAACGCTTACCTTGCGGGGAACAGTTCCGTTGTGTATAATTGCGCTTAAACATACACACCTAGGGAGATGATCCATGAGTAGGGCGGCATTGACACGAACGAATCTCTTGCTTGAAACCGGGAAAATCCGGCGACTTCGGGAGGCTCTCCGGTCACGAAGCAATTCAGAAGCTGTGCGGCTTGTCATCGACGAACGCCTTGCCGTGGAAGCTGGTCTTCAAGCCCTGCGGCGCTTGCGGAAGCGCGGCGGTCTGGTGGACCTTTTCGACCGCGCCCCGGCAAAGAGACGATGATTCCACTTCCGGCCGGCCCCCTTCTATTCGATACCGGCATCTACATCCGTTACAGTCGAGGCGAGGATTATCTTTGGCTCGGTGAGGACGCCGGGATCTTCCAGCGCACCATTTTGACCGCAGTCGTAGCCGCCGAACTCTACGCGGGCACCCACGACCGCCGGGAGAAACGAGCGGTCGACGAACTGTGCCGAGCGCACCATGCCCTGGGCCACTTCTCGTCACCGCCCGCGTCTGCCTGGATCGAGGCCGGTATTTTGCTTCGTCGCGCCCGAAGCGCTTATGGGCAGATCGATTTTGTCCATCATTTTCGCGATCTGCTGATCGCAGTGGAAGCGGTGCGGGCAAGGGCCACGCTCGTGACCGAGAATGCCGGGGACTTCGCACGGTGGAGATCGCTGCTTGCGTCCTCCCGGAAGATTTTGAAGCTGTTCCATCCGTCCTAGGCATGAACTAAGCCTAGCAGGCTGCGGAAAAACTCAAAAAGCCGTCATTCTGAGCGAAGCGAAGAATCTCTCCTTGTTTCTTTTCTTATACTTAAATCGAAGAGAGATTCTTCGCTTCGCTCAGAATGACAGTTCAAGACATTTTTTCCGCAGCCTGCTAGGTCCCTCACCGTTCCTCAACCGGCTCGGGATGAATCGTGACGCGGGCGATCTGCGGGAATTTTTCCTTTACGCGGTCTTCGAGGGCTCCGGTGACGTCGTGGATTTGGGTGATGGGCAGGCTTCCATCCATGGCGCAGTGACAGGACACCAGGATTTTGTGCTCGACCTGGCGCACGTGAACTTCGTGGCAGTCGACCAGCTCGTGAAATTCGTGGGGCAGCGTGTTGATATATTTTTCGATGGCGCGACCGAGGCCGATCATCTCGCCGCGCTGGCCGTCCACGGCAGCGATGTGCGTGCCGAGCGGCTCGATGTGAATATTCACTTTTGCGTGGGCGCGGTCTGAAGATGCGGCCACGCCGGGAAGTTTGCGGATTTCCTCCTCGAGTTCGGTCGCGCGGCGATGCGCCTCCCGCAAGCTCAAACTTTCGTCGACTTCCAGGTGCATCTCGATGAACAGGCGTCCATCGAGCTGGTCGGCGGAAATCTCATGGACGGCGAGGCCCAGGCGCGCGGCGATGACGCGGATGGCGTCAAACAAATGTTCTCCCACGGCGGCGCGCGGCTCCATATGCACCATCACGTCCGCGGGCACAATCTCGCCGACGCGCTGCTCGACCGCGTCGGAAATGGCGTGCACCTGCTCGAAGCTGGCGGACCGCGGAACGCTGATCGTAACGTCCACGAAGTGCTTGTTTCCCGCGCGCCGCACACGCACGCGCTCGGTGGAAATCACGCCTTCGAGCCCTTGAACTTCCTTCGTGACGCGCTCTTGCAGGCCGGGGGGCGCCACGTCCAGCAGCGCCTCGAGCGTGCGTTTCCCCAGCCGCGATCCCACCCAGATCACGATGGCCGCGACAACGAGAGCGGCGATGGGGTCGGCATTCTGCAGCCACGCGACGCCCCAATGCTGGCCGGCCCACACCGTCCCCATCCCCAGAATGACGACGAACGTGCTCCAGACATCGGTCGAAAAATGCAGCGCGTCGGCTTCGAGCGCTTCGCTCGGATATTCCCGCGCCACGCGGGACAGCGCCCGCGACCGGACCACATCGATGCCCATCGCAATGCCGAGAATCACCATGGCCAGCGCGCTCGGCTGCAAATGCACCTGCTTGAACAGGAGGCGCACGAACGCCTCGACGATGATGTACACCGAAGTCGCGAGAAGCAGTCCCGTCTCGACGAACGCGGAGAAATTTTCAAATTTTCCGTGGCCGTAGGTGTGCCCGGAATCCGCGGGCTTGTCAGACACGCGCACCGAAAGCCACGTCAAGATGGCCGCGATCAAGTCCAGCCCCGAATGCAGCGCTTCGGAAAGTATGCCCAGGCTGCCGGTGGCGGCGGCCAGAAACACCTTGAGGCTCACAAGAATAATGGCGGAGCCGATGGACCCAAGCGCCGCCATCTGCTTGACCGATGTAGGAGATCGTGTGATGGAGGAATCCTCGAAAGGGATTATACGATGGCGCGCGAACAAGTGGCGTAGGCTTCAGCCTGTGGGTTCTGGGGTCAAGCACGAGTGACCGTGCACGAACAAACCCCCACAGGCTGAAGCCTGCGCCACGTAATGCCCTCTCTTCAGTTAATCGGTGGAGGAGGAACCAGCGGCAACCGTTCCGGCTCGCCGCGCGCGCCGTGGACTTCCACGTCATCGAGCAGCAGCGATGGCGCGATCACGGTCGACGGCACTCCGGAATCAGCCGAGCCGAACGCGGCCAGCGCCGTTCCGGCAAAACCCGCCTGCTGGCTCTGCATGAAATCGAAAGCGGTGGCGTCGTTTCCAACCGCGGCGATATTGCGGACCGCGCGAAGCGTAAGCCCGGTGAGTCGCGCCCCGCGAATCAGCGACTCCCTCCCGTCCGAAACGTCGACGCGGTAAACCAGCAAAGGCAGCCGGTCGCCCGTGGCCGCGCCGGAAGCCGCGCCCATGACGATGTCGGAAAGATCTTCCTGCTCGCGCACGCCGAGGACAGGGTTATCCATTTCACGTACGATGAGGCACCACTTGTTGCCGTTCTGCTTGCACTCGTCCATGAATTTTTTCTTCATCGCGTCCGGAGAAATACCGTCCGAGGAGGTGAAAAACAGATTGCTCGCCATCGGGCGCGGATCTCCCAGATACGCGGCGCGGCCGTGGCCATTTGAATGATCGAGATCAGGTCCCGGGCGCCGGGACATCAGAAAATTCAGCAGCAGGCCGCTGTTCACGAGTTCCACGCGCTGCGCTTTCACGCCTTCCTGGTCCACATCATACGTGCCGAGCAAATCTCGCCCCTGAAACTGCTTCGCCGTCGGGTCATCCAGCATTGAAACCGAGCCGGGGAGAACACGCGAACCGAGTTTTCCGGTCCACTCGCTGCGCCCGCCCAGGCGGTCCATCAATTGATCAAACGCCGATTGCATCGCCAGCGGGCCGCGCGCCCCGGAAAGGGACGGCCCCAGCATTTGAGCAAGCAGGGAGCCGGCCGCAGGAGCTTCGAACAGCACTGGACCATCGTAGTCAGCGGCGGGAGGCGAAACGCGGAGCGTGATCAGTTGCTCGCCCGCTTTTTCGAGGTCCTTTCGTACGGCGTCGGCCGCGGGCAACTGGTCGGGACGGTGGCGATAAACGGCATAGAAATTGTGCAGGGCCATGCCGTCGTCCGATTCCGTTTCGAGGCTGGCTTCAATGGCCGCCAGGCTATGATTCGCGCGGACCTTGGTTCCATCGGTATTGAGCAGATAGCTTGTGGTGTAGATCAGGTGGTACGTGACGCGCGAGCTGTACAACTGCGGGAACTGGCGCAAAGCGGCGGAAACTGTCCTGGCCTCCTGCTCCCAGTTTCGCGTGGTCCAATCCGGGTCAGTCAATGGATCGACCATCACTGTGGGAGTCGAGGGAGAAAAATCGGGAATGCTGGGCGCCCTCGCCAGGCGCGACATGAACGCCTGCTTCTTGGAATAATTCTCGACGGCGGCTTTGAACGCCTGATCGCTGGCGAGCCAGAGATCCTGGCGCAAGGAATCGTAATCGCGATCGATCCCGACGGTGCCCGTGGAGCCGAGAAATCCGCTGAAGCCTTCATCGGTGATGAAGTTGGAGCTGTCAAGATTATCGTCTCCCACGCGAACGTCCACGCTCATGATGCGGTTGCGGCCGCGGGTCGAGGAAACCAGCGCGCCAAATTCCGCGACAATCGTGCGCACTTCCAGATCGAGAACGCGGTACTGGATGTAGTAAGGGCGCGCGGGTTGATTCGTGCCCGGAATCGTCAATTCGAGGCGCGTGCGCGCGCGGTCCAGTTCATCCTGCATGGCTGCGAGTGTGTGGTCGGAATCCGCCGCAGCCGCGGCGGCTTGTGCCGGCCGGGCCAGCGTCGCGGCGGGATGCCGCGGCGGAGCCGCAAAGGAGGGACCAGTCGAAATCAAGATTATGAAAGCGTTAACAGCAAACTCCAGAAAACCATTGCGAATGTAAATTTTCACTGCGCTCTTCGTCGGCACTTTCACGGCAAATTTAAGCATTAGCGCACCGCCTTCTCGTCATGCGCGGGCGGCGGTAGGATCGGCGGCTTGTCGGTGGACGTTTCCTTCTTCTGGACTTCCATTTCCGTAATCAGAATGGCCGGAGCCGAGGCGGAAACCGGCACGGAACCCGATTCCGCTCCGCAGTATCCGTTGAAAGTTTCCATGGTGTCGCCCGTGGCGACAATTTTGGTGAGCGAAACGAGCGGTGTGCCCACGATGTCCACGCCGCGAACGAGTTCGTCGGGCCGGCCGTCCGCGTATACTTTGTAAACGACCAGCGGCTGCACCTGGAACGCTTGCGGCTGGCCGCGGCCCGTGAACGTGAACCCGCCGGCGATATCGTCAATCAGCAGGCCAAACGGTTTTCCCTGGCGCTTGATTTCCTCGATCAGCTTCTTGCGCAGCTCGGCGTTGGTTACGGTGAGGCTGCTCTGGACAATTAAGTTTCCCTGGCGCGAAACGGGCTGCGCGCCGATCTGGCGGCGGCCGTGTCCGTTGGAAACCGGGAAGCCGGTGAGCGGCTGGCGCGACATCTCGAAATTCTTCAACACGCCGTGGTCGACGAGCGTGACGCGCTCGGAGGGAGTCCCTTCGTCATCGAAGGGATAGTAGCCGATGAGGATGTCCTTGCCCTTGTCGAGGGTTCTCGCTGTTGGATCGTCGTAGATGGAAAGAAATTTCGGAAGGATCGGTTCGCCGACCTTGCGGGCGAACGTCTGTCCTTCGTTGATGTCTTTCTGGCGGAAGCCCTCGGCGCGATGGCCGAAAACTTCGTGGAAGAAAACCGCGGTGGCGCGGCCGGTCAAAAGCGCGGGCCCGGCGTACGGCTCGACCAGCGGCGCGGCCACCAGCGCTTCGAGTTCCTTGCGGAGAACCTGTCCCTCCGCGAGCACGGCCTTGTCGTCCGGCGCGTCCGCGGGGTTGGCCCAGTCAAAATTGTAATAACGATTGATGTCCATGCCGTCCGGCGCTTTTCCCTGAATGAACAATTCCAGCCGGTAGTGGACTTGGCCAAATTGCAGGCGCGTGCCTTCGCTTGTCACCTGGTACTGATTGTCGCCCGTCGCGCTGAACGTCACGATGGAATTCAGAATCTGCGGAGACTCGCGAAAGGCCCGCGTGTAAAGACGAACTTTTGTTTCCCAGGGTTTGCGGTCGGGATGAACGGAAACTTCCGGGCCGTAAAATGTGTGCGGCTTTTCGCGGGCAAAATCGGGAGCGTGTTCCTCGGCTGTTTGGACTTGAACTTCCTTGCTCGTATTGATCTTGATGAGGCCTTCCGAGGCGGCGCGGAATTGTTTGTCGGTCTCCTGCCACATCGCGCGGCGCAGCACGTCGGGAGCATCATCGACTGGCACCGACATGCCAAAACTGCCCTGGCCGGGATTGGAATTGCCAACCTTGTGCGTGTTGTCGAGATCGTAGCTTCCCACGCGCACTTGCGTTTCGAGCCACCGCGAATGGCTGTCCGCGCTCGAAAGCAGCGCCCCGTTCGAGCCCATGACCTCGGAGCGGTCCGACGACGTCAGGATGTAACTGACGAAGTACGCCGGTGGAGTGGCCTTGGAAAGAATTGGCATCTCGCGGTCCAGCTCCTGGCTCATCGTCGCGATGAGAGGCGATGGCGTCACTTGAGCCGGCTGTTGTGCCGGCGGCGCGGGAGCAGGAACACGAGCGGGCTTATTGGCTGCCCATGCATTCAAACAAAGCAAAGACGCGAGTAGCGCGAGACCGAATGTTTTCACAGAACTGCTCCATTCCGCCGAGAGAGGATTCAAAAGTTAAGGCTATTAGTGTAAGCCTATGCGCCGCCGATCTCAACGCGTGCGTTTCGATTCGTTCTTCGAGCGGCGGTCCTGCGAGCAAGTATCCCAAAACCAATTGGATGCCGGAAAATGGCCAGGCGTCGCCACAGGCCCTACTCCCGTTAGACGCGGGAACATGTGACTTGGTGTCGGGGTTTGGTGGCGCCGGCGTCCCGCCGACGGTTTTGCGCCGCTCCATACGTACAAAATTGCCGGTGGGACGCCGGCGCTACCAAACCCCGCTTTCCAAAGCGAAGCGCGGCGACGGCGTACCAATTGCGCGAAGCATTAAATGGTTATAGGGCCGGCTCTTTCGATCAGCAAGCAGACGCCGGATTCTTGCAGCCAGTCGCCGCCGGGGGACGAGTGCCGCGAGTGGCGATCGGGACGACGATGGCCGGAACGACCACCGCGACCGTCAGCCCAACTATTTGCAAGGTGGTGAGATGATGCGCCGGAGCGCCTGGGATTGTCGCGCCCACCGAAGTCGCATTCGCCGCCTCGGTCAATTCCGAGGGAGTGGCCTGCCCGGGCTGGTCCGGAGCCTGGTGGCCGTCCCGAATCGTGGCGATTTGTCCCGCGAGAACATCCACGCAGATGCCGTCCAGATTGCAGAATTTTACGTGGCCTTCATACACGATGATTTGGAACAGGCCGTTCATATAGCCGAGAAAAAAGTCCGTGCCCACCACGCCGGCAACGCCTACGCCGGTATGAATTTCAAATTTCGCATTGGGCTTGGCTTGCTTGACCACCTGCGAACGCACGCGCCCATACGTCAGCTCGATCTGCGTCTGCTGCGCGGCGGCATTGTGCTGCGTCACCGTAAGCGTGGAACTGGAGCCGACATTCAACACGGACCCGTCATCGAGCGCGACACGCGCGCGTCCCCCGTCTCCCGTCTTGACCACGTCGCCCCAATCCACCAGCGTCTTCACGATGGCAGGCAATTGCTGTGGCCCGCGGGCGATGGCCACTTCGGGAATCGCGCGCGAAATCTGGCCGGCCTTCTGCCCTACCTGGGCTGGAACGTCCGGAGGCACGATGATCGACAAAGACGCGAGGATGGTTAGTGCAACCAGGAACGGGGAACGAGTCTTCATAGAGCTCTCCTGAGAGGGTTTATTCGCGCCGTGCAACAGGCCCCTTAATTACTGGATGGGTCGGCCACTGTCAACGCCGGGAATCTCGTATGTCCCGTAATTGATAATGGGAAACAAAGGGTTGGGGCAGCGATTGTACTCCTGAAACGGCCGGAGGCCAGAAGAAAAGCTTGGGGGAGCGCGTTGGACGAGCCTCAGTACGGTGGATCGTCGGACGTGGCGGCGCGGCTTTCCCGAGTAGAACGCAGGATTCCGGAGTCATCCAAATAGAGGTTCCGGAAACCGTAATTTCCGGCCCGAGCCTGGAGCGAAAACGAGCGGATGGTCCCGTCGGCGTCAACGGGACCGGGCGTGTATTGGACCTGGTAGTTGACGCTCTGCGCGAGCTGCGCGGCCAGCCTCACGCGCTCGCCAACCGCCTCAAACTGGCGCGGATATGCGCCGCCTTGCGCCGATGCGAAATCGACCAGTGCTGCACGGATCTCGCGCAAAGATTCGGCGGCTCGCGCTTCCGCCTGCGCCGTGGGATTGCCCTGGCGCTCGGGAACGACGAACCACAGGAAACTCCAGATTGCGGCCAGCAACACTCCCAGGAGCACGCCCCAGCGCAGAAGAATTCTGCCGAGGCCCGGCTTTGCTTTGGGCGTCTCCGAGCCGGGGACCGGCGCGGTCAGGTCCGCGCCGCAATGAGGGCATAGCTCAGTGGCTTGATTGATTTCATTCTCGCATTCGCGACACGTGTACATACGGATGGGTGAGTTCGAGAGCTGTCCTTGGATGTGTTTGGCGGTCCCGCGCGCGGGTCGTCGCAATTCATCGTAACGAAACGCGCAGCCATGAGTCAATTCGAGGCCGTTGCCGTCGCAGCCAATCGCGTAGAGGAGATAGAAAGGGAGGGCCCAGTTTTCAGTCAGACCAAATTGAGTGATTGGATTTTCAATGCGGCAAAAAAAGGGAGGAAGCCGCGGAGACTTCTTCCCATAACACTCAATGACCTGCGTCAAAAATCCTATGCTTCAGCCGAGCGGCGCGCTGGTGGAATCCGCCGTGCCGCTTGAAGTGCTCCGAATCGTGCCGCTTTGATCGGTGAAAAATGATCGCTGGCCGCTCGATCCCGGCGCCACGGGAGTGGCAGTAACCGTGTAGCTGAGCACGTTGCCGGCAGGATCGCTCGCCACGGCCACATACGCGAATCTGTAACCGCTCTTGACGCCGCTGGCGAGCACGGAGTCAATCAAATCGGCGGACGCTGACGTGGCGGCCGTCCCGCCCGGAGCCGGTCCCATATCGGAAAGGGCATGAGGGAATCCGCCATAGCTGTTCGAATACAAGAGAGCGCTTTCCGTCAGAGCCTTGAGCGCTCCCACCGCCGCAGTCTCGTTCGCCTGGATTTTAGACCGCATCAGGTTCGGAATCGCGATGGCTGCGATGATCAAAATAATCGTCACCACGATCAACAACTCGATGAGGGAGAAGCCTCTTCGTTTATTATGGCGTGTCTTCATGCGATCTCCTGTTACGTCACGCGAGGTTCCCCGCGGACCTTCGCGCTAGATTGAAACGCCTCCCTCGCCAAGCGCAGGGGCAGGGAACTCTAGCCCAGTTGATACTCGTAGTTGAAGCGGTATTCTACACCCGGAAGGGGAGTAGTGGGGTGACCAGAAAGTACCTTTTTCAGGCACCCTTCCGCTTTGGTAGTCCTGGGTCGGCTATGATGCATCGAAATACTTGGAACCGGCCGAATTCATGCCCAAAGAATCGCCTCTCGCGTCGCTCGACCAATTCCTGGCGCAATACGCGCATCTTGCCACGGAGTTGCACGGGGAGGCCATGTGCGCGCGTTGGGGACTGCCTCCAGAGGCGTTTGCCGAGAGTCTGCGGCGCAGTGCCGAGAAGCGTTTCGGCGGCGCGCAACCCGATCCGGACGCCGTCGAGGCCTACCTGAAGTCGCTTCACCATGAGGATCTGGCGCTCGCCTGCGCTTGCAGCGAAGGTATCGAGCAAGCCTGGGAGTTCTTCATCGCTCACTTCCGCCAGAACCTGCGCAATGCCGCCAGCGCCATGCTTCGGGGATCGGGCCGGGCCGACGACGCGCGCGCCGAGGAGTTGGCGGATTCTCTTTATGCGGAATTGTACGGCGTTCGTTCGGGCGCGGACGGACGGCGGAAATCCCTATTCGAATATTTCCACGGGCGCAGCAAGCTGTCCACATGGCTTCGCGCAGTCCTCGCGCAAAAACAGGTGGACATGTTTCGAACCAGCGGCAGAACGGTTTCTCTCGAAGCGGAAATGGAAGGCGAAGTCCCGAATGAACTCGCAGGCCGCACCTCATCTGTTCCCGCCGATCCCGATCGCGAGCGGTATGTTGGGCGGTTCGAAAGGGCGCTCTCCACTGCGCTTGCGAACTTGTCGCCGCGCGAGCGCATGATCCTGGCCTGCTATTACGTGGATCAACTCACCCTGGCGGAGATTGGGCGCCTGCTGCGCGAGCATGAGTCGACGGTATCGCGGCAACTCGAACGCATGCGGGGCGCGTTGCGCGAGGGCGTGACGCATGCGCTACGGCGCGAAACGCCTGCGAGCAACGGACGCCCTGCGGAACCCGCCCTTGACGTGGCGCAAGTGGAGCTGGCGTTCGAATACGCCGTGGAGGATTGGCCGTTTGACCTGTCGCAGGCGCTCTCCGCATCAGGGCCGGCCGCGGACCCTCAGGAAGAATGACGCGCGGCCCGGCCCGAAAGGGCCGCATAGCAATTATGATGCAAGATTTTTGGATGGAACCGTTCTAAACAAGGAAGAGCTTTGATGGACTCACAAGATAGAGACGAAACCAAACTCCGGCAACGCCAGGAATTGCTCGCCCGGCGCCTGGGCGAAGCCCTGGACCGGATGAAACCTTACGGCGAGGCAGAGTGTCCCGACGCCGAGGTTATCGCGGCCTATGCGGAGCAGGCGCTCGGGCCGGCCGAATCGGCAGTGTGGGAAGGCCATTTCGCGGCGTGCGCGAGGTGCAGAAAAATTCTGCGCGTGCTTGCCGCATCGGTGGACACGCCGCTGGCCGAGAAAGAAGTCGCTCAGCTCGGCAAACTCGTTTCGGCCGTTCGTGCCCCGGTTGAAATAACGGAGAGAGCCGCGGTGCGTGCTCGGTCAAGATTCGTGGATTGGCGCGCGCGCTGGCTGGCGCCCGCTATCGGCGTGGCCGCAGTGCTGGCTGTGTGGTTCGCGATGCGCCCGCCCTGGCGCGCGACGGATCGTGGCGCTTCGGAAACTCTGGTAGCACAGGCGCCCAAGGAAGAAGTGCCTTCGAGTCCGGCGCCGGCCGAGCTGGACCAATTCTCGAACAGCGCGCCCCAGCAGCAGGACCGGAAGACGGCGGCTGCGCCTCAGCCGGGTCGTCTTTCTGCGAATGCTGCGCCACTGAATTCGCCTGTAGAGACGCCGGCGAAAGGCCGCGCGGATTCAGCCGCCGCCTTGGACAAAATTTCGCCAAGCGCGGATGAGGCAAGAAGTTCTCTTCAAAAGGAAAAGAAACTGACCGCGTTGCCGGATGCGCGTGAGCTCCAACCTCCGGCATTCTCTCCCGCTGCGCCGCCACCTCCGAAAGCGCAAGCCGCTATGGAAGCGCAATCCGCGCCACAATCAGAGGCGAAAGATGCAACGAGCGCCGCGGGTGCGGCAGTTCCGCAGGCTGAAACAAAGGCAGACGCGATAGGCAGCGCGGCTTCGCGAGACAAACAGGTGGCGACGCTTCAAGGAGGGGTGCAACCGGCCGCGCGAAATGAGCGAGCCTTCGGTGCATTTCGGCAAATCCAAAATTATTCCTCAATGTTGAAAGCCCCCTCGGGCTCGACCCTGTGGCGCGCCGGAAATGGCGGGGTGATCGAGCGTTCTACCGACGCAGGAAAGTCATGGGTTTCGCAGATGAGCCCATCCCAGGAAGACTGGCTTGCAGGCGCGGCGGTTTCGGACACGGTTTGTTGGATGGCGGGCCGGAATGGCGCGATTGCGCGGACCATGGACGGAAAACTCTGGGAGCGCGTCTCGCCGCCGGCGCCAGCCGCTGGAAATGATGCCAAACTGCCGGATTGGACCGGCATCACGGCACGAGATGCCGTATCCGCTACGATTACGGCGAACGACGGGCGAAAGTTCGCCACGCCGGACGGCGGAAAAACCTGGCGACTGCAATAGCAAAATACCCTGCAAGAAATTCGGGCAGTCCCGTTCTAAGCAGTGAAGGATGAAATCACGCTTCTACCGGAGACTGCCATGAGAAACGCCACTTTATCGAGATTCCCTACCGCCGCCGGACTCGCAACGCTACTGGTCGTGCTGCCGTTCTTGCACCGCACGGTATCTGCAAGCTCGGCTAGCCAGTCCCCTGCACCGGCTGCCGATGGAAACATTACAACCACGCTAACGGATCAATCCGACCTCGCGCTCACCGTCTACAACTCGAATCTCTCTCTCGTGCGCGATGTGCGCCAGCTTAACTTGCCGGCAGGGGAATCGCTTTTGCGATTCATGGACATCGCCGCATCCATCAATCCGGCGACCGTGCACTTCCGTTCACTCACCGAGCCTGCCAAGTTGAATGTTCTGGAGCAGAATTATGAGTACGACCTGCTCGACCCGAACAAATTGCTGCAGAAATATGTGGGGCGGGAAGTCACGATGATTCGCGGAGATCAGGAAGTAAAAGCCACCCTGCTTTCCGACAATGGCGGACAGGTTTGGAAAATCGGCAACGACATCGTCACGAACATCGGGTACAGCAGCCTGCGTTTCCCCGAAGTCCCGGACAATCTATACGACCGGCCCACGCTGCTGTGGACGCTCCAGAATTCGGGCGCGCGGCGGCATCGCGTGGAAGCGTCGTACCTGACGGCGAATCTTTCTTGGAGCGCGGACTATGTGCTGAATGTCGCGAAGGACGAATCGAGCGGCGATCTTGACGGCTGGGTCACGCTTGTCAATCACAGCGGAACTGCGTTCAAGAACGCCTCGCTGCAATTAGTGGCCGGCGATCTTCATCGCGTCGTCGCCCAATATGCCATGGATGAAGTGCGGGCGATGAAGTCGATAGCGGCAGCGGCAAATGCTCCCGCCCCGTTCCAGCAGGAATCGTTCTCCGAGTATCATCTCTATTCGCTGAATCGCCGGACATCGATCTTCGATCAGGAATCGAAGCAGATCAGCCTGCTCAACGCTTCGCATTTTCCAATGCGGAAAGTGTACGTGGTCAACGGGCAGTCCTACTATTACCGAGGGGCGGCGCAACCCGGCGCGCCCGTGAAAGATCCCGTGCAGGTTTTCTATAAATTCAAGAACGAAGAGAAAGCCGGTCTGGGGATGCCGCTGCCCGCCGGCACTATTCGCGTGTACCAGCAGGACTCGCGCGGCGGATCGCTCTTTGCCGGCGAGGACCACATCGACCACACGCCGAAGGACGAAGAGATCGGCCTGCACATCGGCAATGCATTTGACATCGTGGCCGAGCGCAAACAGACGGACTACAAGAAAATTTCCGACCGGGTGTATGAATTCGAGTACGAGATCACGCTGCGCAACCACAAGGACGCGCCCGTCTCCGTCGAAGTGAACGAACCGATCGGCGGCGATTGGGAAATGGTCAACTCGACATACAAATTCACGAAGACCGCCGCGTTCGCCGCGCAGTTCGATGTTCCGGTCGATAAGGACGGCACGGCGGTACTGAAATACCGAGTTCGAGTAAAGTATTAAACCTGCCTGCCTTCCTCGTTGTGCCAATTATTTCTTACGGCGTTTCGGTTTTGTTGCGCGCGGCTTCTTCGGCGCTTGAGTTGTGATGATCGCTTCGGCTTCGATTTCCACCAGCATTTCGGGCGACACCATGCCGCCGACCTGCACCATCGCCGTCGCGGGGCGGATCTTGCCGAAAAATTCTCCATGCGCGCGGCCGATTTTCTCCCACTCGGTGATGTTGGCGACGAACATGCGCGTGCGCACCACGTCTTCCAGGCGCGCCCCGGCCTTGTGCAGCGCGGATTCGATGTTGCGCAGCGTTTGCACCGTCTGCGCGTAGGAGTCGCCCACGCCCACGAGGTTCCCATCCGCGCCGGTGGCCGTCGTGCCGGAAACGTGCACCGTATCTCCCACACGCACCGCGCGCGAATAGCCGATGATCGGCTCGTATTTCGTTCCCGTCGATATATTTGTTCGTTTCATGATGATTCTCCTCCCGAGAATTTGAGCGCGCTTCTAAAAGGCCTCGCCAGTCGCAGACCGATCGCCAGGCCATGCAGACCCAGCGGCATCCTGAATCTTCTTTCCAACTCTTTCCTTCAATCGAAAACGGACTGATGGAACCTGACGAAACTTGAATTCGTATACCCGAACCCACAAGCACTTGTCGGCTCGCACGGAAACATCCTGCCACGGGATAAAGAGCGGGGGATGGCCGATTCGAAAAGGAAAGAATACCGACGCGTAGAACCCCTCCGAATTTGCTCCCACCGTTAGAACGCCCCGATAGCTGGTGAGCAGCCGCAAATAAGCATCCTGTAAATGCCAACGGCTTCCTTGAAATGGCGCCACAGCCCGGTATGCTCGTCCAAGTTCAAACCACCCACCGATCAGCGAGATCAAAAGGGATACTCCACTCCAGAGACAGATGAAGTAGAGGAGGAAGTACACTGGCTTTAGAGAAGTTAGATCCATTGCGAGATGAGTCGAATAGCCAGATGTCGAATTCTCCGGGGTATTCTGCCACGAACATCAGTGCTTTGAGAAACTGGACAACGCCGGAGTAATCCCCGTAAGCTTGGCTCGCTGGTCAAGGAGCCGCTCGTTGCGCTGCAACAACATACTCGACGCCATCGGACACACGCCGCTCGTGCGGCTGAACCGGCTGACCGGCGGGCTCGCCGCGGACGTATACGTCAAGGTCGATTACATGAACCCGGGCGGCTCGGTAAAGGACCGCATCGGGATTTCCATGATCGACGATGCCGAACGCAAGGGCCTGCTGAAGCCCGGCGGCACGATCATCGAGGGGACCTCGGGCAATACCGGGATTGGGCTCGCGCTGGTGGGCGCGGTGCGCGGCTACAAGCTGGTGTTCACCATCACGGACAAGCAATCGAAGGAAAAAGTGGATCTGCTCAAGGCGCTGGGCGCCGAAGTCATCGTATGCCCTACGGCGGTCGAGCCCGACGATCCGCGCAGCTACTATTCCGTGGCGAAAAAGCTTGCCAAGGACATTCCGAATTCCTTTTACCCAAACCAGTACGAAAATATGATGAACCCTGAGGCGCATTACAGGACAACCGGCCCGGAACTGTGGGAGGACTCCGAGGGAAAAATCACGCATTTCGTTTGCGGCATGGGCACCGGCGGCACGATCAGCGGCGTGGGCCGCTACCTGAAGGAAAAAAATCCCGGGGTCCAAATCATCGGCGTCGATCCGATCGGCTCGCTGTACTACGAATTCGTGAAGACGGGAAAAGTGGGCAAGGCCAAAACGTACGTTGTCGAAGGCATCGGCGAGGACATTTTCCCGGCCACGATGGATTTCAAAGTCGTCGATGACGTCGTCCAGGTGAATGACCAGGAATGCTTCGTTTGGGCGCGGCGGCTCGTGAAGCAGGAAGGAATTTTCACTGGAGGCTCGGGCGGCGGTTGCGTTTCAGGCGCTCTGCGCGTGGCCAAGGCGCTGCCGAAGGGCTCATTCGTCGTGGCGTTTCTGCCTGATACTGGAATGCGCTACCTCAGCAAGGTGTACAGCGACGAATGGATGCGCGAGCGCGGCTACGTCGATTCGGAAGTGCCGCTGACCGTCGAAGACGTCGTCAATGCAAAACACAAAGTCGCCAAAGACCGCGACTTGATCGTCGTGGGGCCCGACCAGACCGTGTTCCACGCGCTGCACACGATGCAGACGCAGGACATTTCGCAATTGCCCGTGTTTGAAGCGCAACTGCCGGTCGGCGCGATTTACGAAGACCAAATCCTGAACCTCGCGCTGCAAGGAAAAGATTTGCGGAAGATGGTGATTCGCGAGGTCATGAGCGATCCGCTTCCGACGGTGTCCTGCGAAGCCCCGGTCGAGCGGCTCACCTATCTTCTGAGCCACGAGGAGCCGGCCGTGTTCGTGAAGATGAGCAACGGCCATCTCGAAATCATTACCAAATATGACGTCATGGGCACCATAGCAGGCTTGATGGAGCAGAAGCGGTAAAGTAGCACAGCCACTCTTGGCTGTGCGGTTTTGTACGCCGCACGAACAGGCTGCCTGGGCCAACAACGACCGCAAAACCCGCACAGGCAAGAGTGCCTGTGCTACTACAACCTCAAGCCTTTTCCCCGCGCTGAAACAATTTGCCGAATTGATCTTGCGAAGCCGGCGGGACCCCGACAATGGAAAGATTCGCGCGCACGTGCTCGACGCGGCTCATCCCCACGAGCGCGGTCGTGATTCCCGGCGTCGAGCGGACAAATTGCATCGCGCGCTCGGCGTCGGATTTCATCCCCAGCGCGCTCGTCACGAACGGCGGCAGGCCGCGCGAGAGCTGTCCCTGGAGCATCGAGGCGCTGGCGACGAGCGTGATGCCCAGCTTGGACGCGGCTCCGACGATCGGCACGCGGGTGCCATCGAGCGGCTGATTGGCGCGCGTCAAGGCTTCGGTCATCCCCAGGTTGCACGGCAACTGCACGAAGCGAAAATGGTGTGATCCTCCGGCCACGTCCCGCGCGAGCGATTCCATCGCGGCAAGCGAAAGAAAATCCTGGGCGTTTTCGGTCTGGCGGAACGCGTTCCAGGTGGCCAGCCCGTAGAAATATATTTTCGCCGCGGCCACGGCGGATTCGAGAAATTCAAACGCGGCGCGCAGGCGCGTGTTGAACATCTCGCGCGGCACTTCGCCCAATTGCGTTTCCGGATTGTGCAGGTAATAAACGTCAATCGTTTCGACGCCCAGATTGCGGCGGCTGCGCTCAAGCTGATCGGCAATAAATTTCGGCGCCATCGAGTGGCACCCGGCGGCGACGTCTCCTTCGCGCAAGATGCCGGTTTCCACGTACTCGCGATTGAAATATTCCCCGGCGTCGGCAGGCAGGTCGCCGTCCGGCGTGAGGAACCCGCCTTTGGTGCAAATCACCAGTTCTTCGCGCGCATACCCGCGTCGCGCGAGTTCCGCAACCGCCGCGCCCACGGAACGCTCCGAACGCTGGAAGCGGTAATTGATCGCGGAGTCGATCACGTTCACGCCGGATTCGACAGCCTCCACGATCGCGTCCGTGTACGCCTGGTCGGTGCGCGCGTCGGCCTCTCCGAGATACGTGCCGATCCCGAGCGATGAGAGCCACAAGCCCTGCTGCTCGCGAAAGTGCCCCTCCGCGGCGCGCCCCGCAAATCGCGCGGCATATTTCTTCGTGCCATCCGGCGTTGCAAATGTAGTCATCTCTTCTCCCTTGCTTGAGGCCGCGATTATATGTGAATCTCATGGCTACGACGATGGTAGAAAGTTTTAAGTTGATGGTTAAGAGTCCAGAGTAAGAACTCACGCCGGAATATCGTGCTCGTCACTCTTGGCCCTCAACACATGGTTGAGAATATCCGAGGAGGGTTTGCCATGCGCGGAATAAGTCTGGCTGCTTTTGTGTTCGCAATGGCTTTGCCGATCGGCGCGCGGGCGCAGACCGCTCCGAAACCCGCCCATGCATCCCGGAACTACTACAGCGAAGCGCAGGCCAGCCGCGGGAAGCAGCAATACGCGCAATATTGCGCGCAGTGCCACATGGCGAACCTGAAGGGCGCGGACACGGCGCCGGCGCTCGTCGGCGACGATTTTCTGCACGATTATTACAGCGTGGGCGATTTGTTCAGCAAGGTCGACGTGACCATGCCGGGCGACAACGTGCACGGCCTCAGCACGGACAATTATTTGAACATCATCGCGTACCTGCTTCAGGCCAACAGCCTGCCGGCGGGAGCGGAAAATCTAAAGCCAGACGTCAGCGCGATGAAGCGCATGGCCATACTCGAAAGAAAAGTCGCGAAATCGGCGACCGGTTCGCCGGACGGTTTCTACACCGTGGCGCAGGCCGCGCGCGGCGAGGGCTACTTCCGCGGCTCCTGCAGCATGTGCCATGCGCTCGAGCCTGCGAACCCCGAACACAGGGACCTGAAAGCGCCGCCGGGCCGGGGATTTGGGCGCACTGGCGATACGGTTCGAATCAATCTCGCCAGCAACGAGTCCATTCCGGCGAGGTACCGCAGCGTTGGCAGCCTCTTTAATAAAATTCGAACCTCCATGCCGCTTTACGAAGGCGGCGGGCTCAGTACCGAGGAATACGTGGATATGGCCGCGTACTTGTTGCGTGAGAACGGTTATCCAGCTGGAAAAGAAGAGCTCAAACCCGATGCCGCCACGCTGATGGGTATGCCGCTGCCCGAAAAGGGTTTCACCGCGCTCTTTAACGGCAGGGATTTTACGGGGTGGGGATTTTTGCTTGGAGGCGGCTGCACGCCGCGCCCCGAAGGATGCGGCCAGACCGAGCCCGGCTCAACGTTCAAGATCGAGAAGGGAACGGTGGTCTGCTCCGGTTCTCCTTTGGGTTTCATGTATCCGCGGAAAAAATATCTAAACTTCACACTGCGGCTGGAGTATCGTTTCGAGCCCTATCCAGGCATGGAAAGCAGCGACGAATTTTACGGCAACAGCGGGTATCTGCTTTTCATGCAGGAATTGAGGGTTAGTCCGGACATGATTGAAGTCCAGGGCATGAACCTGGAGATACTCGACATCCGGCCGTCCAGAAAGAGTACGGAATATACGGTCGATACCGAAGCGCGCAGGAGGGCCGTGCGGCCGGTTGGCGAGTGGAACACAGTTGAGATCGTTTCCAAGGACGGAAAGCTCTGGAATTATCTCAACGGAGTGCTGGTTTCGCAGGTCACCCACCACGACTACAAGGATCCCGGCTATATCGGGTTCCAATCCGAGGACGGGAAGATTTCCTGGCGGAATATTCGGATTAAAGAGGAGTGAAGGCGAGTTGAGAGTCCACAGTTGAGAGTTGACAGCTCTGAATTCCGAAATTGTCTTTACTCTCAACTCTTGACTGTCAACTCTCAACTGCCGGCGGGGCCAGAAGCCGCGAGCAGGCGCGCAAGATGCGGCGATACGGCCACTCGCTGTTGCGGCGCGCGCTGGCCTCGTCCTGCGGCGCGGCGGCGGAAGAGCGCGCCGTGCTTTCGCGGAAGAAAATTTCTCCGATGCGCGGCTTCTTGTGAAACCAGCGCGCCAGCAAGCTGAGTTGATCCTCGAGTTCGCGATAACTTTGTTGCGATGCGGCTGCCTTTGCGGGAAGCGATAGTGGATCTCCCGCGCCTTCCAGCCACTCGCGCAAGATTTGTTCGACCGAGCGGGGCTCGCTGGCAAGTTCCGCGAAGCGCAGCAAGCGCGGCTCCTCGATGCGCCCGGCGCGCACCGCGAATACGGCCACCGCGTTTTCCTCCGCCGCACGCTGGAGAACGACGGCGTTGAGGTCCTCCAGCCGCCGCGCGAGATCGGGCAATCCGCGCAGCGCTTCCGCGGCTTTCTCGATCCGGCGATGAACGGCCGCGGCTCGCTCAAAATCGAGCGCTTCGCTGGCCGCCTCGCGCTCGCGCTCGAGTTCCGCCGTGAGCGAGGCGCCGCCCGTGGCGAGAAACGCGACGACGCGGCCCACTTCCGCGTCGTAGTCCTCCTTCGTGCAGCCCGCGAAGCACGGCGCAAGACACATTTTCATTTCCGAATAAATGCAGCCGGGAAAGCTTGGGTCGCGGCGAATCTTGATCTGGCAGCGCCGGATTTTAAACAGGTCGAGAAAACCGGAAGCGAACGTATCGGCCGCGCGGCGCGACGCGAACGGCCCAAAATAAAATCCGTTCGCGCCGATGCGCCGCGTGGCGTAGCAGCGCGGATAGGCGTTCGAGAGGCTGACCTTGAGCACGGCG
>DATNIO010000123.1:0-26460 GCA_035604385.1 Verrucomicrobiia bacterium
GTTTCGCGCGCCGATCCCATTTTAGTGCAGCGCCTTTTCGAGATGGAAGTGCCGGAAATTTACGACGGCACCGTGCAGATTCGCGCCGCCGCGCGCGAGGCCGGCGAGCGCACCAAGATCGCCGTGCAGAGCCGCGACAAGGACGTCGATCCGGTGGGCGCGTGCGTGGGCATGAAGGGCATGCGCGTGCAGTCCATCATCCGCGAATTGCGCGGAGAAAAAATCGACATCATTCCCTATTCCGAAGACACCGTGCAGTTCGCGCAGAAGGCGCTCTCTCCCGCCAAGGTGACGCGCGTTCAGATCATCGATCCCGAAACGCGCCATCTGGAAGTGATCGTCGAGGACACGCAGCTTTCGCTCGCCATCGGCAAGAAGGGGCAGAACGTGCGCCTCGCCAGCAAGCTGATCGGCTGGAACGTGGACATCAAGAGCGAGGAAGAAAAGCGCCAGGAAATCGAAGCGCAAATGACCGCGCTCACGGCTCCGGGAACGCCGCTCTCCGAGCTTAAGGGAGTCGGACCGAAAACCATCGAACGAATTGAATCGCATGGTGTCAGCTCCATCGAAAAACTTGCCGACATGACGCCGGAACAGCTCACTGAAATTCCTGGCATCGGCGAGAAAATGGTCGAAAAGATTCAGTTGTCCGTCGCCGCGTATTTTCAGTCGCTGGAAAATCCGCAGCCGGAAACCGAATCGCTTGAGGCGCTGGCCGAACAGGAAGTCGCGGAGGACGCCGCGGAACAGGCGGCGGCCACTGAAGAAACGGCCGAAGCCGCGGATGTTGCCGCGGAAAACATTGAGGCTCCCACGGAAGCGGAAGAAATCGCGGAAGCCGCGGCCGCGCACGGCCAGGCCGGCGGCGCGGAGCCGGATGCGCCAACCGAAGATTCAGACGAGCACGGAAAAAAGTAGCCGCCCCGGAGGGCAATGACCGATTCGAACCAAATCCGAATCAACGAACTGGCTCGCGAGCTCGAGGTCAAGGCAAAGGCCATCATTGACTATTTGCCCGAAGCCGGCGTTACCGAGAAAAAAACGCATTCCAGTTCGATCGAGGTAGAAGCCGCGGTAAAAGTGCGCGAACACTTTCGCGCACTCGCAGAAGAGGAAGCAGCGGCCGAACAAAAAGCAGTAGCGGATAAAGCGGCGAAGGACGCAGCCGCCAGAGCGGCTCGCATGAAGCCCGCCGTGGTTGCTCCTCCTCCGGCTCCCGCGATTCCGCATCCACCCGCTCCAATAGTTGCCGAACCGAGCCGCCCTGCCGCGCCTCCGGCGAGTGCCGTCGAAGCAAAACCCGCAGCGCCGGCTCCGGCCCCGGTTATTCCAAAGCCAGCGATTGTTCCACCTGCGGAGGCCGCGAAGAGTTCTCCAGCGCCAAGCCCAGCCGTTGCCAAGACGCCGGCGCGTCCGCCTGTTCCTTCTGCGCCAACGCAAGCTCCTCCTGCATCCGCAAAGCCGCCCGCAGCCGCGCGCCATGCAACTTCTCCCGCGCCTGCCGCTGCGAAGCCCGCGGCTGCCGCGAGGCCGCCCGCTGGCGCTAAGCCTGCACCATCGGCGCCCAAGCCAAATTGGAATCCGTTGCCTCCCGGTGCGCGAGTAAATCCACCGGCAGCGCCGAGGCCTACGGCCAGCGCGAGGCCCGCTGGCCAGCCATCGAGATTTCCGGCGCGCCCGGGACAAGGGCGTCCAGGGCAGCCTGTGCCTGGACGAACTGGCCAACCACTGCATGAGCGCGCGGGTGCGCCGCGTCCCGGCGGCCGCTCTGGCACGCTTCTGCCGCCGGACAAGGCTCCGCCAAAGGCTGAGCCCGGCAAGCCGATCTACGAACGCAAGCCTGCCGCACGGGCTCGCCCCACGATGGAGAAGCGCTTTGAAGAGGGCGAGCGCAAGCTGCATCCGGTCCGCGCGCGCATGGGCGTCGGCGAGCAGCGCCGCAGCGCGCAGATCGAGCGCGCTCCCGCACCTCCACCGCGCGAGCCGCGCCAAATTACGATCACCGAGGGAGTCACGGTCCGCGACCTGGCGGAAAAGCTCGATGTGCGCGCGAAAGACGTTTTGAAAATTTTGCTGGATCGCGGGATCTTTGCCAGCATCAACCAGGCTCTCGACACGCCGACCGCGACGAGTCTTGCGGAAGCCTTCAACGGGATCGTCAACGTCATCACATTCGAGGAAGACGTTGTCCGGGAAGTCGCCCTCGAGGAGAAGCCGGAAAACCTTGTGCCGCGGCCGCCCGTGGTGACCGTGATGGGCCACGTCGACCACGGAAAAACCAGTTTGCTCGACGCGATCCGCGAAACCGAAGTGGCCGCCGGAGAAGCCGGCGGAATCACGCAGCACATCGGCGCGTCGGAAGTTCACATCGATGGGCGCAAGGTCGTGTTCATCGACACGCCGGGCCACGAAGCGTTCACGCGCATGCGCGCGCGCGGCGCAAAAGTCACGGACATCGTCGTGCTGGTCGTCGCGGCCGATGACGGCGTGATGCCGCAGACGCAGGAAGCCATCGACCACGCCAAAGCCGCGGGCGTGCCCATCGTCGTGGCCATCAATAAAATCGACAAGCCGGGTGCGGACCCCGAACGCGTCAAGCGCCAGCTTTCCGAGCGCGGCCTGATGCCGGAGGAATGGGGCGGAGACACCGTCATGGTGGAAGTCTCCGCGAAGCAGAAAAAGAATCTGAACAAGCTGCTCGAAATGCTTTTGCTCGTCGCCGACTTGCGCGAATTGAAGGCCAATCCGAAATCTCCCGGCGCGGGCACCGTGCTGGAATCCCGCGTGGACAGGGGCCGCGGCCCGGTGGCGACGGTCCTGGTGCAAACCGGAACGCTGAATGCCGGAGACGTTTTCATTTGCGGCGCGGTGTACGGCAAGGTTCGCGCGATGTTTGACGATCACGGACGCCCGGTGAAGAGCGCGGGGCCCTCGACGCCTGTCGAGGTTCTGGGCCTGCAAGGCGCTCCCGAGGCCGGCGACCAGTTTCAAGTGGCCGACGAAGCGCGCGCGCGGCACATCGTCGAGTTCCGCCAGGGGAAACTTCGCGAGGCGAGTCTCGCGCGATCCGCGGGAGCGCGCATCACGCTCGACCAGTTGCACGAACAGCTCCGGGTGGGAGAGGTCAAGGAACTTCCGCTGGTGATCAAGGCGGACGTGCAGGGCTCGGTCGAAGTGCTGAGCGAAATGCTGCCGAAACTTTCCGACGACCGCGTGAAACTGAAAATCATTCATGCCAGCATCGGCGCGGTGACGGAAAACGACGTTCTTCTCGCGTCCGCATCGGGCGCGATCGTGGTGGCGTTCAACGTTCGCCCCGACCGCAAGGCTTCCGATCTCGCGCAGCGCGAAGGCGTGGAGATTCGGCCGCACTCGGTGATTTACGAAGTGTCCGACGAAATCAAGAAGGCCATGACGGGACTGCTCGAACCCGTCTTCAAGGAAACGCACCTGGGCCGCGCCGAAGTGCGCGACACCTTCCGCGTCAAGGGCGTGGGAATGATCGCGGGCTGCTACGTGGTGGACGGCATCCTCAAGCGCGATTCCGACGTCCGCGTGTTGCGCGAGGGCGTCGTGATCTATACCGGAAAGATCAGCTCACTCCGCCGCTTCAAGGACGACGTGAACGAAGTGCGCTCCGGATTTGAGTGCGGCGCGAGCGTCTCCAACTTCAACGACATCAAGGTTGCGGATGTTCTCGAATGTTTCCACATGCAGAAGCTCATACTGGCGGAAGCGACAGCCTGATTTTCGCCGCGCCCCGCTGGTGGGGCCCGTCTTGCAAGTGTTTGCAGGGATGAAGATGCCCATCGGTCTGCTCACCCTGGAAATTTATATCCCCGAGGCGCACTCGCTCAAAGATAAGCGGCAGGTGCTCCGCAGCTTGAAGGACAGGCTGCGGGGGAAATTCAATGTGGCCGTGGCGGAACTGGAAGGGCAAGATTCCTGGCAGCGCTCGGTGGTGGGCGTCGTGAGCCTCGCCAACAACGCCGGATTTCTCGAACAATCCTTGCGCACGGTGCTTGAGGAATCCGAACGGCATCTGGGCCGCGATCTGGTCGGCCACGAATTGGAAGTCCTGTAGCGAAGTTTTCGATTCTAAGGCAAGGGAACTTTCCTATTTTAATATCCGGTGAGACGACAATGACGGTTGCAGGGCATCGGCACGAACGCGTGGCGGAAGAGATTCGCCACGAATTGGGCATCATGGTGGTTGGGGAGTTGAAAGACCCGCGGATCGAGGGGCTGGTTACGATCACCGAGGTTCGCGTGACGCCCGACCTGAAGCACGCGCGCGTCTTCGTCAGCGTGATGGGCAACGAGGCCGAGCAGAAGAGCACGATCCGGGGGCTCTTCGCGGCGGTCGGGTACATTCGCCACGAACTTACCGAGCGGATCCAGTTGCGCCGCGCGCCCGAAATTCATTTCATCCTCGATCACTCCGAGGAATACGGCCAGCGAATCGAAGACCTTTTGCGGCAGACGAAAAAGCCCGCCCCTTGATCCGTTTTTGTGGCGCAGGCTTCCAGCCTGCGGGGGTTAGTCCTTGCCAGGACCAAACCCCACAGGCTGGAAGCCTTCGCCACTAGAAGTGCTTCACGCTAGAGCCTGTGAGAATTCCGGGCGAATTCGCATGCCACGAAAAGCGCAACCCGCGCCGCTGGACGGCGCCCTGGTCATCGACAAGCCGCGCGGCAGGACGTCGCACGATGTGGTCGAAGCCGTGCGCCGCATCGTCGGCTTCCGGCAAATCGGCCATCTCGGCACGCTCGACCCGCTGGCGACCGGCGTTCTGGTGCTGCTGCTCGGGCGCGCCACTCGCCTCGCGCAATTTTACGTGGCACGCCGCAAACGCTACGACTCCACGTTCCGCTTCGGGTTCGCCACGGACACTTACGACGCCGATGGCGCGCCGCTCGGCCCGGACGCGGCCCCGCAGATCGATCGCGCCGAAATCGAGCAGCTCGCCGCCGAGCGCGTCGGCCGGTTTCCGCAGATGCCGCCGCCGTACTCCGCGAAGAAAATTCACGGCCGCCCGGCGCACGAACTCGCGCGGAAGAAAAAACCGGTGGAACTGAAAGCGGTGGAGATCGAGGTCTACGATTTTCACGTCAACGAAGTTTCAGGCTCGCTCGCGAAAGTTTCGATCGAGTGCGCCGCCGGCACCTACATCCGTTCGCTCGCGCACGACATGGGCGCGGCGCTGGGCTGCGGCGCGCACCTCGCTGAAATTGTCCGCACCGCGGTGGGCGAATTCACTTTGGACCAAGCCGCGAAACTGGAGGATCTCGAACGAGCCGCGAAGGAGGGAGGCCTCGCGCGTTACATCATTCCTCTCGAACGGCTGCTCCCGGAACTCCCGAGCGTGACGATCCTTCCCATCCTCGAAAAGCGCGTGCGCCACGGCTCGAAATTCAACGTGCAGATCGCGCAAATACAGCCCGGCCGCGCCAGCGCCGCGCAAGGCGCCACCACCGAACTCAATTCCGGCGAATGGAAGCCCGCGCGGCTCCGCGTCTTCAGCCAGCAGGAGCGCTTGATCGCCATCGCCGAAGCGGTCGTGCCGCGCACGTACCAGCCTGTCGTCGTCCTCGAAGCCGAAGCCTGAACGAGTCGCCTTTCGGCGATTCGGGAGGGTTTACCCGATCTACTGATCTTTATCTAAGTATTCATCCGGGACGTCGTCTTCCTCAACCTCATGTGTCCTGATTTCGCCTTGATCGGCATCGGGCACGTTTTGCACACCCTCCACTACTTCGGCTTCGAACGCGTTCCCTTCCTTGAGCAGTTCGTCCACGCTCTCTGAATCCGCGCCCGCGGAATCAGACAGACCCTGCAAATCGCCCGATTGGCCGCCTGAGTTTGCTCCCAGTCCTTTCGGCTCGAAGGTTATTGTCCCCACGCTCTGGCTCTTTCCTTTCGCTCTGAGGTTCTTCCGCGCCGCTTTCTTCTTTGGAGCGGTTTTCTTCGGTTGCGCCTTCTTCTTTGGCGCCGCTTTCTTTTTCGAGGCTTTCCTCGGCTTGGCCATGTTTTTCTTCCTTTTCTTTTTGGGTGGCATATTCGGAGTCTACCACTTGTGTTGGGGGCGTCCACCGATCATCTGTCAAAAAACTTATGCAGTCGGAGAAGTCCTTCCTGAAATTGTTGCTCCGGAGTGATGAGGCTAAGGACAAGAAAACCTTCCCGCGAAAAATTGAAGAAGTGGCCGGGGTGGACGAGCACGGAGCAGCGTTCGAGGAGCGCGACGGTGAGGTCATCATCCGTTGCCGTGACCGGGACGCGCAGGATGGCGTACCAGCCGCCTTGGCGTTCGAGGCGCGCGAGGGACTTCGATTCGCGCAGTAAATTGTCCAGGACAGAAAGGTTCGCGGAAATCCTCTGCTGCAATTGCGCCTGCAGCGAGTGTCGTTGCGAGAGAAATTTCGGCAGGGCGAGCTGCACCGGTGTGCTTGGAGAAAGGTAAGTATCCGCGATGATTTCGAGGCGGTCGATGGCGGCATGCACAAGAGCTGCCGGGCCGCTCACCACCGTCCAGGCAAGTTTCATTTGCGGCAGTAAAGAAATTTTTGAAAGCCCGCTCAGCGTGAACGTGAGCGCCGCATCGGAAAGCGCAAAGGTGTGCGCCGGCATCGCGCTGCCCGCGTAATCGAGGAACACTTCGTCGGTCACGATGGCCATTTCCCGCGCGGAGCAAATTTCAGCGAGTTCGGCGGCCTCGCGCGGCTGGACGAACGAGCCGGTGGGATTGTTGGGATGCACGACCAGCACGGCGCGGGAACGCGGCGTCAGCGCCGCGCGCAGCGAGGCGAAATCAATTTGCCAGCCGTGATCGTAAAGCAGCGGGTAGGGGACAAGATGAATGTCTGCGAGGTCCGCCAGAAATTCAAAGAGCGGATAGCTGGGCGCGGGAACCAGAATTTCGTCTCCCGCTTCGCACAGCAACCGGAAAATGTGGCTGTAAGCCTCGCTGGTTCCCGAGGAGAGCAAGATGCGTTCGGGATCGATCCGCGCAACCGATCCAGAAAATCCCGCGCGCCCGGCGTAATATTCGGCAACCGCTTCCCGCGCTTCGCGCAAGCCTTTGCTTTCCGGGCGATAGATAAGCCCGCGCGGATCGGTAAGCGCCGCGAGAATTTCCCGCTCCGGATAGGTGAACCCGCACGTGGTGGGATTCGACGCGGTCAGATCGAAGAGTTCCTTGCCACTTCGCCGGTGCTCTTCAAGAGCCCGCGTCAAGCGGTTCGTTTCCAGCCGCCAATTTGTGCGCGATGCAAACATGTGTGCGGAAGATGAGCATTGAATTTATACCACGCCCGGAAAATTCCTACGGACGTTCAAAGGAATTTGGGTTTCAAATCCGGGAACGCCGCCGGCTGGCGCATCCTGCGGCGGAGCCATGGCAGCCATTTGTTGCGCCCGCACTGGACGTCGCTCCCAGGGTCGTGAATTTTGGCCAAGAAATTCCCTAGCCTTGGGATCCGCCGCCGCTCACTTTTGCGCCGGGAGTGGTGTTCTGGGTCGCGGGGTCGCTTGCATTTGCGGTGTTTTGCTGCGTCGCCTGCTGCGCCAGCGCTTCAAACTGGTTGACGAGAGCGGTATACGCGGCAGGATTGAAATTTTGTATTTGCGTGGCGATGTTATCGATCTCTTGGATCTCCACCTTGCTCAATCCGAGGGCGGGGAGCGATGCGTTGAGGATCAGAACTTTTTCCTGCACGTTCGTCGTGGGTACAGCCTTGGGCGCCGGTGGTTGTCCCGCAGGATCGGGCGCGAACAATGGTCCCGGGTTTGGAGGCGCGTTTGCGGTCGCCGCCGCGCCCGATTGCGGATTGACTGCGGTCGCAGGCGTACCCGGCGCAATTTGTGCGGGAGATCCATTCGGGGCGCCGTTGGAAGCCGCCTGTTCAAACAGGATATTCGCCTCAACAGCGGTTAGGGCCCCCTGGCTCACCTGGAAGATCCCTGCGTCCTGCGCGGCCGTCTGCGCGGAATTGCTTTGTCCCGACGGCGTAAAAGTGTCTTCGGTTACCACCGGGTTCGCCGTGTTTCCGGATGCCGGTGCATTTGCACCCGCAGTCAGATTTCCCGGCTGTCCGGACAATTGGTCCGCAAGAATCTGCACGAGACTTCCAATGCCTTCAACCGCCATGATCCACCTCCGCGGCGGGAAGGTCTTCCAGTGGGCCTATGCGAGCCGCAAAGTTCGGGTACTACGTAAAATATCATCGGTCCGTGTCATTGGAACTTTACGATTTGAGTGCGAACGCCGAGGGTACATGTACCGGAGTGAGACAGCGTGTCGTTGGACCCATAGTGCGATTCGAATCCCTGATTGCTGGATTTGGATGTCGCCACCCCGTCGCGGGCGACGCGCAGTTTCATTCGAATTGGATGAGGACAATTTCGGGGTTTGATCCCAGCCGCATGGGCGGGCCCCACGTGCCGGCGCCGCATGAAGTGTAGACCGCAAGATCTCGGAAGCGATTCAATCCGTAAGCATGTTTTCCATAAATGCGGGAAACGATGGCCGTAAACGGAAAATATTGTCCGCGGTGAGTGTGGCCGGACAGTTGCAAGGAAATGCCCGCCTCTGCCGCGACCGGCAATCGGTTCGGATTGTGAACGAGCAGGATGCTGGCCACATTCCGGTCCAGGGCCACTTGCCGGAGGATCGATCGGAACCTCTCCACATTTGTCGAATCGTGATAGTGGACGCCCACGATCTGGAGTCCGTCGAGAACGATTTTTTCGTTCTGGAGCACGCGAATTCCGGACTGCCGGACGGCATCGAGAAACTTCGTGGGGCTGGAGAATTGCTCGTGATTGCCCGTGATGAAGTAAGCTCCCAGAGGCGCGGAAAATTCAGCCCAGGGTTTGGCCAGCCGCGCGAGGTCCACGGCGGTCCCGTCATACAGGTCGCCGGGGATGAACAACACGTCCGGGTGCAATTGCGAAAGTTTCCGGACGATGCGGCGGAGAAAGCCGGCGTTCCGTACGTGGCCCAGGTGCAGGTCGCTGACCAGGGCGGCTGTACGGCCGCGCCACGCGGCTGGAAGGTTGGGCAACTTGACCGTGACGCGCACGACGCGGGTCCACGCCGCATTCACGATGGCGGCAATGCCCGCGAGAAGAGCGAGACCAAAGCACACGGCTGCGAGCGCGTGCTTTTCAACGTGCACTCCAAACAGGAGCGGCACGCCGTAGACGATCCAGCACGCGCATGCCGCAAGAAAAAAGAAACTAAGGAAACCGAGCCAAACCGAGGCGACGGTGTAAGCGGCCCGGACCAGCGGGTTGAAATAGTGGTGCGCAAGCAGGGATGCCGCGACGAAGCTGACGGACAAAATGGCTAGCGCAATTCGCAGCTCCGCTACGCGCGAAGAATCCTGCACGCCCCAGAAGAACGTCCAGGTCGCGTACAAGGCGATGTGCACAAGGAAAAGGAACGACTGAATGATCGAGACCGCGATGGGAATTCTGGCGCGGACGCCGGGGGAAGAGCGAGCAGTGGATTGCGAGGCCGCTGTGAGTTCGGGAGTCCCGGGTTCCATCAACGAGTTAGATGCCTTTCAGCGGGGTTCGATGCACATGAAGATCATTAATTTTGTAGAGCCCGCCTTCAGGCGAGCGCTACAATAAGGACTAATGAACGACCCTTTCGTCGGTTTCGACTTTGCCGTCGCGAACGTGGATGATGCGGTCGGCCCGCCGCGCCACGTCGTTTTCGTGCGTGACCAGGATGATGGTGTTGCCATCGCCGTGCAGCCGCGTGAACAGGGCCATGATTTCATCGCCGGTTTTTGTATCCAGGTTTCCCGTTGGCTCGTCGGCGAGAACAATGGAAGGTGAATTCACCAGGGCGCGCGCCACCGCCACGCGCTGGCGCTGCCCGCCGGAAAGTTCATTGGGCTTGTGAAGCATCCTCTCGCCGAGATCGACCGCTTCGAGCGCGCGTTTCGCACGGGCCAGGCGTTCTTCCGACGGAGTGCCGTTGTAAATCATGGGGAGTTCCACGTTGTGCAGAGCCGTGGCGCGAGGCAACAAATTGAACGTTTGAAACACAAATCCGATTTCCTTGTTCCGGATGGCGGCAAGCTCATCATCATCCAGTTCGCTCACCAGGCGCCCGGCCAGCCAATATTTCCCCGAAGTCGGCGTGTCCAGGCAACCGATCAGATTCATGAGCGTGGATTTGCCCGATCCCGACGGCCCCATGATGGCGACATATTCGCCCTTGCGAATCATGAGATCGATACCGCGCAGGGCGTGCAGCTTTTCGCCGCCCATCTCGTACGTTTTCCAAAGCCCTTCCGTCAGGATGGCTATCCCTTTATCGACGAGGTCCTGGCGGAATGTATCGGGTGCCACGGCTCTCTCGGGCATTCCTCAGTTCCCCAATCCCGCGCGTATTTTCATTTAGTTTTCGTCCGCCGCTTTTGGCGTGGAATTGTCTACTTTAACGCGCGCGTCGGGTTTGAGCGTGCGCAGGGCCTTGTAGCTTCCGGTGATGATTTGATCGCCTTCCTGCAGGCCGTTTACGACCTCAATATCAGTGACGCCGGTGATTCCGGTCGCGACGGGCACGAATTGAGCGCGTTTGCTCCGGACCACAAAGACGCCCTGAATTTCCGGATTTTTTTCGAGGGTGGAGGAGGCGGCCCCGTCAGTCGCGGCGCCAGAAGTTGGACGCCCGGCCGCCAGCGTGACGGAATTTTGCCCGTTCTCCTTGGCAGCTTCGTCCAGATCTTTTTTGGTTCGTTCCGCGAGCGCCTGAAGGGGAACCGTCATCACATTTTTCTTTTGCGCCGTGGTGATCTTGGCCGTCGAGGAGAGCCCGGGACGCAGGCCATACGGCGGATTCTGAAGCGTGACGACGACCTTAAAATCTTTCGCTTCCTGGTTGCCCGTTGTGGACTGTGTCGAAGCCAGGCCCGAACTGCGGAGAACCGCTTGCGTCCCGACTTCGGTCACTCTTCCTTTGAAGAATTTTCCCGGAATCGCGTCGATGGTGACTTCCGCGTCCTCCCCAAGCTTCACGCTCACAATGTCGGTTTCATCCACCATGACTTCCGAGGTCACCACGGACATATCGGAAATCGTCATGAGGTAACTCCCCGTGGCATTTTGGATGCCGGGAACGACGTTTTCGCCGACGCGAACAGCGATATAGGTGACGACTCCGTTGATCGGCGCGGTGTACGTTGTCTTGTTCAGGATGTCGCTCAGGCGGCCCAGCATCGCTTGACTCTGGGTCAATGAGGAACGTGCCTGGCTGAGTTGCGCGCGAGACTGCTCGGCGCGGGCCTGCGCGGAGGCCAGCGCCGCCACCGCGCCATCGTACGTGGCCTTCCGAGTATCGTAATCCTGCTTGGGAATCAGTCCGTCCTTGAACAGGAGTTGCCCGCGTTCCCAGTCGAGTTTCGCATGCTCGAGGTCCGCGGCGCGCGACTTGATGTCCGCCTGCGCAGATACATCGTTGGCATCCGCGGATTTCACTCCCGCATCGGCGGCGGCAATTCCGGCGCGCTGCGCGCTGACATCGGCAGCGGGCTGCACGCTTTCCAGGCGCAGCAGGACGTCGCCTTTTTTGACGTGATCGCCTTCCTTCACCGCAATTTCGGTGATTTTACCGATCCCTTCCCCAAGAACGTTCGTATAAGTGAGGGGTTTGACTTCTCCCGAAGCCGTGACGATCGAAGTCAGGTCCTGGCGTGTCGCAGGAGCGGTCTGGACGGTAACGACGCCCTTATTGATCTCCCAGATGGCTAGCCAGGCGCCTCCGGCCAAAACAGCGGCGACACCCGCACCAACCCCGATTTTTTGCCATGTGTTCATGGGTTTGCAGTTCTAGTCTTATGTACCGAGTAACTTCCTCCAGCCGCCATCCCTAATTCTTACGCAGAGAAAACTTCAAAAGTTTCCCGGTGGTGCACGCCACATGGGGCAAGTCAGCCTGCGTGCCCAGCAAGCGAGCATGTTTCGAAGTGTTTGCGCGTGAGGCCGGAATTCTCCTGGTTCGGGGAGGCGCCCGGGCCGGGCCCCACTCAACATCGAATTTTACAGTCATTTCGGCGCGGAAGAAAGCAATTTGGCTTGCATCTCGCATCCGGCTAAGCACCCGTCACTTTTCCATGATTCCAAATCGAGTTGAAAACGCGCTTGTCTCTGATTCGATTTCATCTAGTCCCGCTTTTGAGACGACATCTGTTGGACAAGATTTCCACAGGCACGTAACGAGATGTTAATCAGAATTCTCTTGACACAATATTTGTCCTTAGTGTATCAGGTCGCCATATTCCGGGTGTGCTAGTTAAGGTCGGAGCATTTAGGCCCTTCACATTCTCGGGATCAGGTTCGGGCTGCGAGTTCGTTGTTGGACGAAATCAAGTTCTGAGGGGGCGATATGCGTTTTCCGCGATCTGCTCTGACGGTCAGCATTTTGCTTCTTGCGATCCCATCATGGGGTAAACAAGCTTCTCAAAGCAGTTCAACGCCCCAACCAACTAGCGATCCGCAAGCTGTAGCAGTTGTCCAAGCCGCCATCACGGCATTGGGCGGGGCTTCGGCTATTGGACAGCCCCAAGGTTGGACATTTCAAGCAACGATTGAGGGGCCGATCGCCAATGGAAGCGTGACCTATGCCATGGGCTGGGATGGCGGCCCGGTGAATCAGGTCAAGTTGCCTAACGGAACCGCCAAGAGGGCTCGCCCTGCCCAGTCGCTATTTGTACCGGCAGCTATCGGGTCCGTCCTCCTAGACGAATCAAAAGATTCCACCTTCTTGATGAAATACTCCGGCACTACGACGATCAATTCGAAGCCAGCTAACGAAGTTATCTTTTCTGCGACGGCGACTCCTGACTTTCCATCCCAGACCTGGTGGTTCGACAATGCGACCAGCCTGCCCGTGCGGGTGGAATTTCTTTTGCCAGCTGAAGTCGGGTCCAGGAGGTCATTCACCGGCACGGTCGACTTCGCTGACTACCGCTCTGTTGCCGGGGTGATGCATCCGTTCCGCATCATCATGCATTCGGGAGCGCGGCCACTTCAAATCATTACGCTTCAATCCGTTGGTCCAAGCGCGACGGCCCCACCATCCAACTTCGATGGCGCTTCGGGAGATTTGCCATGAGAGAACAGTCTAAGAAATTGGATTGCCGCCTTCGATCCCAAATTGGGAGGAAACCGATGCGCCTCATTCATGCCCGTTCGTTCGCGATTGCACTCTTCGTAACGGGACTTCTTTTTGGCAACTTGCCGTCGAAAGCCCAAGACGCGCCCGCTGACGCTGTGGGAATAAACCCGCAGGCGACCTACCAAACTGGAAACTTCGACGCTGTGAGCCTGATAACCGGGCGCCTATCCATGCACATTCCACTCTTCGTGGATCATTCCCAGCGTGGCAAGTTGAATTTCACGTACAGCCTGGAATACACCAGCCCTGGAGTTTGGAGTCTGCCATGGACATGCATTAACAACAATGAGTGCCAATGGACTCCGGGAAAATATGGGATTGGGGGAGTGGTACTTACTGACCTTAATCCACCAGGCGCAGCTCAAATCCGCTATCTGGATGATCCAGGTCCTCCGAAAATCTACGACTACGAGAATATTCTTTACGAAGGCGGTAGCGGTGCTGGCCCGGCTCACGATATAGCGAAGCCAGCTACCGGTCCATCTGTCGGCTTTCCGCTCGATGGATCCGGATACGCGTATAACAACGGTCTCAAATTCTCAGGCAGCGGGTGTTTGCATGCCGCCACGACCACAGATTCGAATGGCAACGAAATGACGGAATCGTATCAATTAAACGGAAGTTCGCTGATTTGCACTACCACGGATACTCTAGGTCGGACTTGGACTTTGACCACTGCGACGTCGACTAACCTTAGCTCTTGCCCTGTCGCTGCTGCAAATACCAGTATCTGGGTCATCCCCGGTCCAGCGGGTGGCACGCGACAATTCACGTTCTGTTACTCCACAGTCTCAATTCAGGTGGGTTTCAACCCGGTAGGGTACCGAGGGTATACCGCTACCCCGTTGCTGATGACTGGTGTGATCCTACCCGACGGCACGAAATGGCGATTCAATTACGATAACTATGGGGAAATCACCTCTGTAAATCTCCCGACGGGCGGGAGCGTTTCCTACGCGTGGACGACGACCCCGGGATCCCCGAATGGAAACGACTATCCACAGACCCGAACAGTGGCTTCGCGCACTGTGTATGACGGAACCAGCTACCACACGTGGAACTACAGCTTTCCTTCGGGAGGAGAAGGGTACCCTCTCACCATGACGGACCCACTGGGGAACGACACAGTCACTACACCACTAAATTACTACACAGGTGTGCCAAGCCAAATTCAATACTACTCGGGGACAGGAGCAAACCGCACCCTGCTCAAGACGGTTACAAACACATATCAGGACCTCCCAGACCCGTACACCGGTGATGTTTACGGTTACGCGTCGGATCCTCAGCTTTTGCTCAGCAGCACCACCCAGTGGGCGAATGGCGAGGAAAGCAAGATAACAAAAACGTATGACTGCGGCTACTTCTCCTTCACTGACACCAATTACGACGGCGGGTCCACTTATACGTCCACGTGTCCCGCCCCGGCCTCGAATCCTACTTATGGGCTGGTGACCAGTGCGAGCCAATACGACTACGGAAATCCGTCTCCCGGTTCAGTCTTATCAACAACTAACACCACGTATAAATCGCTCTCTAATTCTAGCTATTTGTCGGCGAATCTACTCGACTTAGTCCTGTCTACAGTTGTCACAGACGGCAACGGGAACTATTGCGCGGAAACTGACTATGCGTATGATGAGTATTCACCTGACGCTTCGAACCCGAGCGTGACTGAACAACACGGATCGGCACCCTTTTCAGTCCTGGGGAATCTTACATCGGTCACGCGTCAGCTTTTCACGAATCCCTGCGCAAGCCCAACACCGTCGAAGACTCCCCTAAAGACAGCAATTCACGTCTATGACACGGGCATGACGCATACTTCTACCGATCCTCTGAACAACACGACGGCGACGTACACGTATTCTGGCACGTATTACGGCGCGTATCCAACAACGGCTACAAATGCTCTTAATCAATCCACGACCTACGCCTACGATTTCAACACGGGTCTTATGACATCTATGACCGATCCAAACAACCAGCCAACGACCTACCCCTCTTACGACAGCATGCTGCGGTCCACGCAAGCAAACTACCCGGACAGCGGTCAGACCACCATTGCCTACAACTATAGCGGCAACGTATTCGTCGGCGACACGGTAACGAAGAAAATCACTTCCTCTCTAAACAAGGTGACCGCCCAAACCTTCGACGGTCTCGGACGGCCTAAACAGTACAAGGCCACGGTGCCAACTTCCACTTGCTCTACTGGATTTTCTTATGTGGACACGACTTATGACAGCAATGGACGGACATTCTCCGTCTCGAATCCGTACTGTACCACCAGCGACGCGACCTATGGTTTGACAAAAACCTACTACGATGCGCTGAACCGTGTCACCTCGGTTGTCGAGCAAGATGGCAGCGCGGTGTCGACGTCGTATACCGGCAACTGCGCGGCGGTGACCGATGAAGCGCAGAAGGCAAGGACATCGTGCGTCGATGGGGCAGGCAGATTGACAAGTGTATTAGAGGATCCGGGTTCATCTCCGCATCTGAACTACCAGACCAGTTACACCTACGACGCGCTTTCTAATCTGCTCTCGGTGACGCAGGGTGGCTCGCGGCAGCGCACCTTTTACTATGACTCTCTATCGAGGTTGGAAAAAGCCATTAATCCGGAATCGGGGACGACGTGCTACGCGGCGTATTCTGGCGGCTCTTGTCAGTACGCAAGTGTGTCTGGTTACGATGCCGACGGCAATCTACTCACTAAGACAGACGCCCGGGGTATCACCACGACCTACACCTACGACGGGCTGAACCGACTGTTGACAAAGACGTACTCTGACGGTACTCCGAGTGCGATCTACGCGTATGACCAAACCGCCCCCTGGGGCTTTACCTTGTTAAATCCGATTGGCAGGATGACGACATCGGGAACAAATAACGGCGCTTGGTTGGCGGCTGAAGTGTTGAGCTACGATCCTGTAGGACGGGTCTCTCTCAATCAGCAATGCACAACTTGCTCGCGAGGTTGGTCGTTTAGCATGGGTTATAGCTACGATTACCTCGGAGACATCACGTCTCACGACAATGGCGCGTACACAGTCGGGCAGGGTGTAACCTTTACCCAGACTTTCGATACAGCGGGACGTCAAACCAGTCTAACGAGCACGTACAGCGATTCACAGCATCCTGCGACTCTGGTGACCGTAAACTCTTACTCGCCACTTGGGGAAATCGGCAAGATGACCTACGGCAATGGGGTGATGGAATCTTCCGTGTATGAGTCCCGTTTGCAGCCTTGCCGTATGACTTTCTATTTGTCTGGGACGCCCACCTCTACCTGTACAAAATCATTGCCAAGTGGAAATATCCAGGATTTTGGGTTCGCTTACGGCACGTGGGGTTCGACCAACAATGGGAACGTCACGTACTGGGAAGCGTTCGGCAACCAGGGATTCACTCGAACCTATTCCTACGATTCGTTGAACCGTCTTTCGTCTCTGTCTGACGGAGTCACCACCAATCCTTGTCCCGGGCTTTCATGGAGCTACGATGCCTGGGGGAACCGCACGGCGCAGACAGTTACCTCAGGCAGCTGCGGGTCTTCGAGCCTGGGTTACAATACTTCGAACCACATCACAAACAGCGGTCTCCAGTACGACGCCTCGGGCAACCTAACCAACGACGGAACGCACAGCTACACGTATGACGCGGAGAACCGCATCACGGCGGTGGACGGGGGGAGCACGGCGAGCTATGTGTACAACGCTCACGGTCAACGGGTTCTAAGAACTGCGGGCGGGGTAACAACGGAGTATTATCATGATTTGTCGGGAAATGTGCTGGGTGAGGCGCAAGGAACGACAGTCACAACCGGATATGTATATCTGAATCGACAGCTTCTGGCCGATTACACCGGCGGAACCACGTATTTTGTACATCAGGATCATTTGGGTTCGACACGCCTGATGACGAACATTAGCGGATGCGTCGCTGATTCGCTGGATTATCTGCCATTCGGCGAGCGAAATTCGGTGGGATCGGTTCCTTGCACTGCCGCGGACACAACTCACAAATTCACCGGCAAAGAACGCGACTCCGAATCCGGTTTGGATAACTTCGGCGCGAGGTACGATTCGTCGCAGTACGGGCGCTTCATGAGTGCCGACCCGGATAACGAGAGTGGAATGGACCATCCCGAATATCCGCAAAGTTGGAATGGCTATGCATACGTTCGAAACAACCCACTCAACCTTACAGACCCAGACGGGCGAAACTATTGGCTCTGCGATACAGACGACAAGCAGTGCGTAGACTTTACGGACGATCAATTCAACCAGTTCCTAGCATCCAGCCCGGACGTAGGCATTACGGCGAGCGGGGATCTTTACGCGGGCGCCACTCTGATTGGGAACGCTTCCTATTATAACGAGAACATCGGGCTCACACTCCAGCAGGCCGGGCAAATGAGCCAGGCGGGACTAAACTGGGCTATGCTCCTCACCGCGCCTAATTACGCGGCCATGGCAGCTGCGCAGGTTCTTGTAAGCGGAGGGGTGACCACGACCCTGGCCATTCCGGCCAGCCGCGTGGCCCCACTGCTTCCTCTGCTGCAACCCGCGGGGGCTAAGTTGGCACAGATGATAGCCAGGAGTGGTGTTGGCTACGAGGATCCGGCGGCGTTCATGCAATATGCCGAGTCATTCCGACAAGCTGCGGTCCAAGACGGTACGTTCGTTCAATCCGACTACCTTGGAGGCAGCACTATCTACAAGGTAGGAAACGACTTTATGTCAGTGGCAAGCAACGGGATGATTCGGAGCTTTGTTGCAAACGCAAACGCCGGTGTCGGCGTCGTGGCGAAGTACTTCGGTGCAGGCGGTAAATAACCTGGAGATTTCGTGTGGCACAGCTCGTGTTTGAATTTGGAAGCGACTCCCTTGAACCGACAATTCGTGCGGCGAGCGCTTGCATCGGCGGTGCACCATACCGAGTAATGGCGATGCCGACGGATACGGCCCGATACCTCGACTCAGACGATACCCTAGACACGGTAGCTAACAAACTGAGTGACGGCTCGGTTTCATCCTTCATACTATACCCGCAGCATCCTTGGATTCGTTACGTTCTAGTTTTGTCCCCATTCTTTGGGGGAGAAGATCGGTCAACTTGGATGGGAACCGTTGAGATCGTAACGGATGACTATGAGCCGCTGTGGAAATCCATATTGCGGATACCGGGCTTGCAATTTGTTTGCCTTGGGTTTGAAGAAGGCGTGGACCTATCTGACAGACATGTCATCGATGTCCGTAACTTCCCGTGGGATGATGATTTCTTGGTTGTGGGCGCTGTCCGCAGCCACAGTTCGAGCTGGCATATACAAAAGGGCCGAAGATACCTCGACATATCCCAGGTTTAGTTGAAAGTGGCTGCTCTCGGCCCTCCGCGCTTCACGCCACCTGCTGCTGCGGAGTCGCTTTTTCCGCCGGCTCCGGATTCAGCTTCGCGGCCAACTCCTTCTGACCTGCTCCCCTAAATCCGCATAGAACCGAGTGCGATTTCACTTTGGAAGTCGAAAAATGGCGGGCAACCCGGCAGCCTACGCATAGTTCTTAGTATCCATCGGTCCAAACCAGGCGTTATATCTGCGCGGATATAGAGGGCCTACAGCGCCAGGACGAGCAGGTGAGATTCCTTGGTTGACGCTTGCAAAGGCCGGGGATAGAATCTAACTTCCGAATCAGGGGCGAGGTACGCTTATGAACCGCTTGGGACGCATTTCACTCATGTTACTGCTGGGCGGAGCATTCCTGCTGCCCTTTTGCGCGCGTTCCCATGCTCAGGAGCAGGACAAGGATCAGAACGATACACCCGCCGACAAACAGCAGAACTCCGGAAAGAAAAAGAACGACGACAAGGGCAAGAAAAACCTGAAGAAGCTCGAAAAAGAGCTCGCCACTCCCTACAAGAAGTGGCTGGAAGAGGAAGTCCCTTACATCATTACCGGTGAAGAGCGCTCGGCGTTCCTGCAATTGGCGACCAATGAAGAGCGCGAGCAATTCATCGAGGCGTTCTGGCAGAGGCGCGATCCCACGCCGGACACCGTCGAAAACGAATTCAAGGAAGAACACTACCGCCGGATCGCCTACGCCAATGAGAGGTTCTCATCGGGCATTCCCGGGTGGAGGACGGATCGCGGCCGGATTTACATCATGTGGGGCAAGCCGGATCAGCTCGAATCCCATACGCAAGGTGAATTGTATAACCGTCCCATGCAGGAAGGAGGCGGACAAACCACCACCTACGCGTATGAACAATGGACCTACCATTACATGGAGGGGATCGGACAAAATATCACCATCGAGTTTGTGGATCCCACCGGCACGGGCGAATTTCATATCACCATGGATCCGGGCGAGAAGGATGCCATGTCGCATGTCCCCGGAGGCGGGCCCAGCATGCTGGAATCGATGGGTATGTCCAGCCAGGCCGCGCGCTTCACCCGGTCGGACGGTTCCACCGCTCCGCTGGGACCGGCCGGAACAAGCGCCCTTGACAGCCAGAACGAATTCACGCGCCTCGAGCAATTCGCGAAAGTCCAAGCCCCCCCACCGGTCAAATTCAAGGATCTCGAAGAGGTGGTCAGCTCGCGCATCCTTCGCAACCAGATTTCATTCGATTACCGCTTCGATTTCATGCGGATTACCGGCGACACGATTCTTGTCCCGGTGACGGTGCAGATTCAGAACAAGCAAATGACCTTCCGCGATCACGACGGCGTGCAATCCGCGTCGCTCAATTTGTTCGGGCGAATCAGCTCGATGACCGGGCGCGTGATTCAAACTTTCGAAGACGTGATCCAACGCGATTTCCCGGATTCACTGCTGGAGCCTTCGCTGAAGGGCTTTTCCATATACCAGAAGGCTGTTCCCCTCCGGCCGGGTTTGTACAAGCTCGACCTGGTGATCAAGGACGTGAACAGCGGGAACGTGGGCGTGGTGAATACACGGCTGGCGGTTTCTCCCATCCCGGACGACAAACTGGAAGCCAGCTCGCTGATCCTTGCCGACCAGATGGAGCCGGTTTCCTCCAAGGACGTGGGCGTGGGGCAATTCGTGCTGGGTTCGACCAAGGTTCGACCCAAGCTGGATGCCGAATTCCATGCCGATCAGCCGCTGGACGTTTACATGCAGTTTTACAATTTGAAGGTGGATGACAAGACGCACAAGAACAATGTCTCCCTGGACATGAAGGTGACTCAAGGAGACCAAACCGTTTCTCATGAGGTCAAAACAGGCGACCAGCTCCAGCAGAATGGCGAGCAGGTAACATTCGAACAGGTCATCCAACCCAAGACACTTCCGCCCGGCAAATACAAAATGGAAATTCAAGCCACCGATCTGGTGAACAATCAGACGGTTTCGCGTACCGCGGATTTCACCGTTACACCCCCGGCGGTGATTCAGAAAGTGGCAGCGAAGTGAGCCACAGGAAGGGAACCAGTCCCTATGAAGTCGATTTGTAGAACCCTGGGCTGGGTAGTGGTGGTTGTGCTGGTCATAGCCGCTTCGGCAGCAGCGAAGCCAGGCTACGGCACGATCTCAGGCGTCGTCCTGGACCCCTCTGGGACGCCCCAGATGGGCGCCAGCGTCTGGCTGATCTCTGAAGACGCCGGTGGCCGCATCGTCGCGCAAATCCTTTCCAATCAGTATGGCGCGTTCTTCACGGATCACCTCAAACCGGGTAGCTATGCCGTTCGCGTATCCGTGGCGGGATTTTTGCCGTCGATGGAGCGCCACGTCGCCGTGATGTCAAATCTGACGACCCTCCTGCGCGTGCAGGTGGATACCGTGTTCTCATCGCTGGATACGCTGCGACGCAAGTCCGACGCTCCAGCTGAACAGGACGACTGGAAATGGGTGCTGCGTTCTTCGACGGCGACTCGCACGATCCTGCAGTGGAAGGACACTGACGACCAGATCGCTTCCAATTCCCCGGGCTTGGGCCTCCCGCCCGACGCACAGCGGCCTCGCGCCCTGGTCCAGGTGATGAACGGCTCATTGCGGCCTGGATCCGCTTCGAATTTTCCAAACGCTCCCGCGACCGCTGTCTCTTACGACCAACAACTTGGTAGCCTGGGGCGCATGCTGGTTGCCGGCCAGATGGGTTACGACAGAGGAACGTCAGGTTCATTTGCCAGCGTTTGGCTCCCTACGGGCGACGCAAGAAACGGCCCTGAAACCATCTTTGTGTGGCGGCAGTCCAAGATCGGCGTCGAGGGGATGGCGTTTCAGGCCATGCGGATCGATCACACGGAGCAACTCGAGCTGGGCGATCGGTTGCTATTGCGGGCGGGCGCGGAATATCTTCGCGCCGGCATCGTTTCTTCCGTTTCTTCGCTGCGTCCTCATGCGGAATTGAACGCCAGCCTTGCTCCGGGCTTGATAGCCACGGCGATCGTTGCGGCGAACCCTCCCTCAGAACAATGGGGGCGAACGGGTGCTCTTGAATCGGCAATCGACGAACTTGATAGCCTTCCTCCCGTTCTGTTCCACAATGGCAGCCCGGTATTGGAGGGCGGCTGGCATCAGGAACTTTCGGTCAAGCGAAAGATGGGCAGCCAATCCACGTTTGAGGTTGCGGCGTTCCATGACTCGGCACGCGATCAGGCTGTTTTCGGGACCGGACCTGCAGCAAGCCCTGAATTCATCCAGGACGTATTCTCCCCCGCGTTCCTTTACGACGGCGGTAATTCCAGCTCCTGGGGCACTCGAGCGGCGTACCGCCAGAAGCTCTCGAATGACCTTGAAGTTGCCGCGATTTATGCTTGGGCGGGCGCTCTTACGCCCGGGGGTGAGTCTGCTCTGGCGGTATCCGATCTGCGCGATACCTTCATGACCAGCAACCACCACAGCGTAGCGGCGCGCATTTCAGGCAAGATTCCGCGATCTCGTACGCAGTTTTCAGCAAGTTACAAATGGGTTTCCGGCACCGCGCTGTCGCGTATGGACCAATTTGGCGAGGCTGCCTACCAGATGGATCCAAACCTGCATCTTTCGATTCGCCAGCCTTTGCCGGGATTCAGCGGGCGCTGGGAAGCATTGGCCGATTTCGGCAATCTCTTGGACCAAGGATATGTGACAGTGAACGGGCAGGATTCGCGCATGATGCTCGCTCCTGTTCTGCGATCGTTCCGGGGTGGGGTGAGCTTCCAGTTTTAGTTGGGCAGGACCTATTAGAAACAGGAAAGCGCCTTCCATAAAATGGAGGGCGGGAAGTTCTGTCCCCCTTCCCTTGTTCGATTTGCATCCATTCGATTGAAATTCATATGGTTATTGATTTGAGAACACTTATATAATTTGGAAGCAGGGTTGCACGACATGTCTTTCGACGGGACTTTGCAGGGATAATCGGTGAGCGCTCCAATCAACGACAATCTTCGGGTCCGGTTGGGCGCAGCCGTTCTAGCTCTGGCTACTCTCGCAGCCATTGTCTTTGGCATCATCAATTTTCAGCAACGATCCATGTTCACGGCGCCCGATGATGGAGTGTCGTGGATCGAAAGGCAATCTGGAGTCGTTGCCTGGCATGTCGCTCCAAACTCTCCCGCCGCAAACGCCGGCCTGCGGACCGACGACCGGGTCCTCGCAATTAACGATGCGCCGATCCATAGCTCGATCGATGTTACGAAGCGTCTGTGGCGAATCGGACTGTGGTCGCTCGCCCATTACCGCATTGAGCGGGGTGGCAAACAGTTTGAAGCTCAACTCGTAATCCAGCCGGCAGCGCGGCCCGCCTCGATCGAAAATTATTTGAGCGTCGTGGGAGTGCTCTACCTCTTCATCGGCCTGTTCATTTTTGCCCGCCGGTGGAATGCGACGCGCGCCGTGCATTTCTACATTTTTTGCCTGGTGTCCTTCGTCTTGTACTCCTTCCAGTACACCGGGAAGCTGACTCCTTTCGATTGGGAAATCTATTGGTCCGCGATCGTGGCCAGGCTTTTGCAACCGGCGTTGCTGTTGCATTTCGCGCTCGTATTTCCGGAGCGCCGCCCTGTTTCCAAAGGGCACGGCGCGATCCTGGGCGCCATTTACGGCGTGCCTGGAATTCTGTTGCTGGTGCGAGTTCTGGTCGGACTGCGCGAATTGGGATTCATGCCGTCGATCGAGGCGCGAAATACTCTCGACCGGCTCGACCTGGCGTGTCTGGGAATTTACTTCCTGCTGGCCGCGCTCGTTTTTGTTTTCAGCTATCGCCGCGCAACGTCCGGAATCCTGCGGCAACAATTGAAGTGGGTGACCGGGGGAGCGCTGGCGGGCATTGTTCCATTTCTGCTGCTTTACATCGTGCCCTTTTTCCTGGGAGTTGTGCCGCGGCCGTGGATGAATTTCTCCACGATTTCCCTGGTGCTCATTCCGCTCAGTTTCGGGTACGCCATCATCCGCTACCGCCTGATGGACGTGGACATCATCTTCAAGCGCGGTCTCGCCTACACGGCCGCGAGCGGCGGCGTGGTGGCCGTTTACATCGCGATTGTGGCGGTGATCGGAGCGCTGTTCCACACCGCGTGGCCTTCCGGGATGATGGGCGGAGTGATCGCGATTGTGGTGGCGGCATTTTTGTTCCAGCCGTTTCGCGACTGGATTCAAGCGCGCCTGGACCGCTTTTTTTACAGGGACCGCCTGGACTATCGCCGCACGCTGATTGAGTTTGGCCGCACGCTCACGTCGGAAGTGCGCCTCGACCCGATGCTCGCCTCGGTGATGGATCGAATCTCGCAGGCGCTGCTCGTGGACCGGCTGGCGATTTTCATCGATGACGAGAGCCATCCCGGCGCGTATCGCATCGCGCGTTCGGTCGGCGTGCGGTATGCGGGCGCGCTCGATCTGAGTTTTATGGACGGCGAGAACAAACCGTTTGCGCAGGGCATTCTCTTTTACGAATCGGCGCGCGCCGCGCGGGAATCTTCTCCCTCCGTGCGCCAGACGCTCGAGCAGCTGGATTTGAATTACTTCATTCCCTGCCAGATTCGCGACCATGCGATCGCCGTCCTGGGGCTGGGGAAAACGGTGGATGGCGATTTCTTGTCGAGCGAGGACGTCGAGCTGCTGCATACCATCGCCGGGTATCTGGCCATCGCGCTTGACAACGCTCAGCTGTACAACTCGCTCGAACAAAAAGCGGCGCAAATCGAGCGGCTCAAGGATTTCTCTGAAAATATCGTCGAATCGCTGAATGTCGGCGTGCTGGCGGTGGATTTCGGCGGCGCGGTGGAATCCTGGAACACGCAACTGGAAGGGCTGATCGGCGTGCCGCGCGAGGAAGCCGTTGGCCGCAAGCTCGAGGATGTGCTTCCTTCCGATCTGATGGCGGAAATTACAGCGCGCTCCGGCGATGAGCGCGTCTCCAGCCTCTACAAATTCCACATGCAGAACCGCGAGGGGCGGAACCTGGTGGTCAACGTTTCGATTGCTCCCCTGGTTGGGAAATCGGGAGACCGCATCGGCCGTCTCATTCTTTTCGATGACGTCACGCAGCGGATGCGCCTCGAAGAGCAGGTGTTCCAGAACGAGAAGCTCACTTCTCTCGGCTTGCTTGCCGCGGGGGTCGCCCACGAGGTCAACACGCCGCTCGCCGTGATCTCGAATTACATTCAAATGCTGGCCAAGCAGCTTCCGAGCGGCGACCCGCGCCACCAATTGATCGAGAAAGTCGTCAAGCAGACGTTCCGAGCGAGCGAGATCGTGAACAACCTGCTGAATTTTTCGCGGACGGGCGCGTCGGAATTTACCGAAGTGAATTTGAATGCCGTGGTGGAAGAAGTGCTGACCCTGGTCGCGCACCCGTTCCGCACGGCGCAGGTGCAGGTGACGAGGAACCTCCAGCAGGAATTGCCCGCGATGTTGGGTTCGACCAACAAGCTGCAGCAGGTTTTCCTGAACCTCTTCCTGAACGCTCGCGATGCCATGCCCTCCGGCGGCATCGTCGAGATCCGGACGGCGGCGCACAACGGATCGGTGGAAGTGGAAATCATCGACACCGGCGGCGGTATCCCTCGCGAAAATCTGAACCGGATTTTCGATCCCTTTTTCACGACAAAATCTTCAGGACGCGGCACCGGGCTGGGACTCTCCGTGAGCTATGGCATCGTCAAGGAGCACGCCGGGAAAGTGGACGTGCGCTCCACGCCAGGCAAGGGCACATCGTTCCGGCTGGAATTCCCGGTGGCGCGGAAAGCGGTTCATGTCTAAAGGCGCCATCCTGGTTGTCGACGACGAATCCGAAATTCGAGAGGGCCTGGAACTTCTGCTCAATACCGAAGGCTACTCGACATCGAGCGCCGAATCGGGCGAAGCCGGCCTCGCGATGCTCGAGGAAAAACCGTTCGATCTCGTTCTGCTCGACGTCAGCCTTCCCGACCGTAATGGACTCAACCTGCTGCGCGAAATTCGCCGCCGCGATCCGAATCTTTCCGTCGTTTTAATCACCGCCTACGGGTCCATCGATATGGCGCGGGCCGCGTTCAAAAGCGGGGCGCAGGATTACATCACCAAGCCGTGGTCCAACGACGAATTGCTCGTGCAGGTGGCGCAGGCCGTCGAGGGCCGCCGCCTGCGCGAGGAAAATGTCCAGCTCAAACGCGCCCTGAAGCAGCGGTACAACTTTCCAAACATTATCGGGAAAAGCGAAAAAATGCTGGCCGTGCTCGATCTGGTCGGCCAGGTGGCGCCTTCCCGCTCGACCGTGCTGATTCATGGGGAGAGTGGAACGGGCAAGGAACTGATCGCCAAGGCGATTCATTCGGCATCGACGCGCGCGGACAAGGCGTTTGTGCCGATCAATACGGGCTCCATCCCCGTGGACCTGCTCGAATCGCAACTGTTCGGCCACGTGAAGGGCGCGTTTACGAGCGCTGTGGCGTCGAAGAAGGGGCTCTTTGAAGTCGCCGATCAGGGGACGATTTTTTTCGATGAAATTTCCACGATCGGGCCGGAAACGCAGGCGAAGCTTCTGCGCGTGATTCAGGAACGCGAATTCATGCGGCTCGGCGGGACGGAAACGATCAAGGTGGACGTTCGCATCATCGCCGCCTGCAACGTGCAGTTGCTCAATCTTGTGCGCGAAGGCCGTTTCCGCGAAGACCTCTATCATCGCTTGAATGTGATTGCCGTTCCCCTGCCGCCTCTTCGCGAGCGCAAGGAAGATGTTCATCTACTCCTCGATCATTTCCTCCGCATATTTGCCAAGGAAAATAACCGCCCCTTGGGGCGCTTTACTCCCGCGGCTCTGCGGCTGCTGGTGGATTACGA
>DATNIO010000124.1:0-6826 GCA_035604385.1 Verrucomicrobiia bacterium
CTCCACCACGTAGAGCGGCTTTCCCGCCGCTATTCCCAAACCCTTGCGCTGCCCTACCGTGTAATTGTGCACCCCGCGGTGGCGACCAATGACCTCGCCGCTTGTTGTGACTAGTTCGCCTTCTTCTTCTGACAACGACTCTCCGCGCTCGCCCAGGTAGGCGGCGATAAACTTGACGTAGTTGCCTGAAGGCACGAAGCAAATTTCCTGGCTCTCAGCCTTTTCCGCAACCGGAAGCGCGGCACGGCGGGCGATCTCGCGCACCGCAGTCTTGTCGAGTTCGCCGAGGGGAAAATCCGTGCGCGACATTTGTTCCTGCTTGAGGCCAAACAGAAAATAGGTCTGGTCCTTGGAGGTGTCCGCCGCGCGCAGCAATTCATAGCGCCCGGTGATTTCATTGCGGCGAATCCGGGCGTAGTGGCCTGTCGCCAGGCGGTCGGCGCCGATCTGGCGCGAAGTCACGAGCAGCGGGTCGAACTTCACGTGGTTGTTGCACATCGTGCACGGTATCGGCGTGCGGCCCGAGAGATACTCTTCGACAAAAGGCTGCACCACGGTTTCCTCGAATCGCTGCTCGTAATTCACAACGTAGTGAGGCATACCGAGGTGTTGCGCCACGCGCTTGGCGTCATAGACGTCATCGAGCGAGCAGCAGCGCTGGCCGTGCGAGCCGTCGCGGTCAAGCTCCGGCAGCCGCCGCTGATTCCACAGCTGCATCGTCAAGCCGACAACCGGATAGCCACGCTCCTTCAGGATCGCGGCGACCGCCGAGCTGTCCACACCGCCGCTCATCGCGACGGCGGTCATCGGGCTCTGATTTGGATTCAAGTCCATGTCAATAGTATAGCGTCAAATCACGCGATTGCAGGCTTCTTGTACGTGGGGGAAAGCTGGCGGAGCCGCTCGATCACGGGGGGAATCGTTTCGAGCGCGAAGTCGATCTCGTCTTCGGTGGTCTGGTGACCGAGGCTCAGGCGCAACGTGGCGCGCGCATCTTCTGGAGCGAGGCCGAGCGCCATCAGGACATGCGATGGCTCTAGGGCCCCCGACGAACAAGCTGCTCCGGTGGAGCACGCGAGTCCCTTGAGGTCCAGCGCGATCACCATGGACTCGCCTTCGATAAACGGGAATGTCAAGTTGGCCGTGTTGGGCACTCGCGGCGCCCTCGCGCCGTTGACCCAGGAGTGCGGCACGCGATCGAGAAGACCTCTCTCCAAACGGTCCCGCAATCCGCGAATGCGTTCGCTGTCCTTGCGCATGCCAGTCAACGCGAGTTCTGCCGCTTTGCCCATGCCGGCGATGGCGGCAACATCCTCGGTTCCCGGACGGCGATCCCGTTCCGAGTGTCCGCCGTACATTAAGGGCCCGAGCTGCGTTCCTTTTCGGATGTAAAGTGCGCCCACTCCTTTTGGTCCGCAAAACTTGTGCGCGGAAATCGAGAGCAGGTCGACGCCCAGTTTTTCCACGTCGATGGGAATCTTTCCGGCGGCCTGCACGGCATCGGTATGAAACACGATTCCCTTCTCGGCGGCAATTTTGCCGATCTCTTCGATGGGTTCAATCGTTCCAATCTCGTTGTTTGCGAGCATGAGCGTGATCAGGACGGTCTCGGGACGAATTGCGGCGCGGAGATCTTCAAGATTTACAAGTCCATCGCGGTCCACCGGCAGAACGGTGAGATCGATGCCACTCTTAGCCAAGGCCCTGCACGGATCGAGCACGGCAACGTGCTCAATCGCGGACGTGATCACGTGCTTGTTCTTGCCGGAGGCCGCTGCCACTGCGCCCAGGATCGCGTGGTTATTCGACTCCGTGCCTCCGCTCGTGAACATGATATCCGCGGCGCGCACACCTACGAGAGCCGCTACAGACGAGCGAGCCTGCTCCACCGCTCCTCGAGCGTTCTGGCCGTACGCGTGGATTGAGCTGGCATTGCCGTATTCGTCGGTGAGGTACGGCAGCATGGTCGCCAGAACTTCGGGCGCAATTGGAGTCGTCGCGTTATGGTCGAGGTAAACCCGCTTCATGTGATGGCCCTGAAAGCAGAATATCGTCCGCGGATGGAGCGGTCAAGGTGCGGGTGTTTTGTAGCACAGCCACTCTTGGCTGTGCGCTTTTCTCAGACTTCGCGGACCTGTGACGCTTTCGACCGAAAGACCGCACAGCCAAGAGTGGCTGTGCTACTTATGCCGTAGCCACTCGGGCACGCTGCCTTGACAGGCGAGTTGCCCTTCGATAGTTTGCAGAAGACGTGAAGCACCGAGCGCGCGTTCCCTCATTCGCGAGCGACGTCTGAAACGGAGACTGTCTTTGGCCGATCCCATCATCACGCTCACCACGGATTTTGGCACCAGCGACCACCTCGTCGGATCGATGAAAGGCGTTATCCTGAACATCAACCCTGCCGCGCGGATTGTGGACATCAACCACAGCGTGGTTCCCTACGACATTCTCGACGGGGCCCTTTCGATTGCGAACGCTTACAAGTTTTTCCCGTCCCGCACGATTCATGTCGTCATCGTGGACCCTGGAGTGGGGACGGACCGCCGCCCGATCCTGGTGAGCGGAGAGAAGCAATTCTTCGTCGCGCCGGACAATGGCGTCCTCTCGATGATTTACGAGCGCGAAGCATGCACCGTCCGGCACATTACGGCGGAACATTATTTCTTGAATCCGGTCAGCCCCACATTTCACGGGCGTGACGTTTTCGCTCCGACGGCCGCATGGCTCTCGAAAGCGTTTCAAACGGAGGCTTTCGGAGAGGTGGTCACGGATTTTGTGCGGTTCGCCATGCCGAAAGCGAAGGCCAGCGGGCAGACCGTGAAGGGCGTGATCCTGCGCGTGGATGCTTTCGGAAACTTGATGACCAATCTCACAGAGGAAGAACTGCCCATCGGCGCTCTGGACGGCGGGCCAATCAAGATGGCCGTGAACGGCAAGCCGGTGCTGAGGTTTGCGCGAACCTTCGCTTCCGGCAATCCGGGAGAGCCGATCGCCGTGCTGGGCTCGGCCGGTTATGTGGAAATTGCCGTGAACCGCGGCAGCGCCGCGCGCACGCTGGGAGTGAATCGCGGGGCGGAAGTTACGCTTGACCTTGCGTAGGACAGGCTTCAGCCTGTCTGCTTTCGTCCTGCAGCCCAATCACAAAGCGACAGGCTGAAGCCGGTCCTACTTCGGATATTTCACCGCTGCAAATCCATCGTCGTCAAGAACGCGCGCGTTCGCGGATCGAGCCAGTCGCGCAGGGCGTCTCCCATCAAGTTGAAAGCGAGAACCGCCGCCATGATTCCGAGCGCAGGAAATACCACCAGGTGTGGCGCGTCAAACAAGTGATTGCGCGCGTCGTTGAGCATGGCGCCCCAACTGGGTGTGGGCGCGACGACGCCCAGGCCCAGAAAGCTCAGCGTCGACTCCGCCAAAATCGCGCCCGCCATTCCGATCGTCGCCTGGATCAAGACGGGTTGCAGCGTGTTCGGCAACAGGTGCCGCAGCAAAATGCGCGCGTGCGAAGCGCCCAGCGAACGCGCGGCGAGGATAAATTCCATCTCGCGCACTTTCATCACTTGGGCGCGGGCCAGGCGCGCGTATCCCGCCCATCCGGTGATGACCAGCGCCAGGATGACCTTGTCCAATCCCGGCCCCAGAAACGCCGCGAAGGCGATGGCCAGGAGAATGCCGGGAAAAGAAAGAAACGAATTGATCAGGACGATGTTGATGAAGCGGTCGAACGCGCCGCCGAAATATCCCGAGAGGGAGCCAAGCGCCAGGCCTACGATCCCCGCGCCGGCGACGACCGACACGCCGACGAGCAGCGAAACGCGCGCGCCGTACAGGGTCCGTGACAAGACGTCGCGGCCCAATTCGTCGGTGCCCATCCAGTGATGCGCGCTTGGCGAAAGCAATCGATCCGGCAGACTTTGCGCCGAAGGATTTGCAGGTGCGATCCACGGCGCGAAGACCGCGAAGAAGATCAGCAGGACGGTGACGGCGAGGCCCCAGCGGCCCAGGCCGCTGGTGCGAAGGAACTGGCGAATTGATGTCGATAGTTTCACGAAATTGTTCTCGGCCCGCGCATGACATTCTTTTGTTGCGCGTCTATCCGATCAAGTTTTGCCCAACTGAGCAAAAAGCCTCGCCTCTGAAGAGGCGAGCTACAAAACTGGTGCGAATCATTGCAGGCGCACCCTGGGATCGACGATGGCGTAGACCAAATCGGTGAGCAAATTCACGGCGACGTACGATACGGCGATGATCAGGATACAGCCCTGCAACAGCGGATAGTCGCGCGCCGAAATCGCCTGCACCGCGAGGCGGCCGATTCCAGGCCACGAGAAAATTGTTTCCGTGACGATGGTCCCCGCGAGCAGCGAACCAAACTGCAATCCCACAATCGTGATCACGGGAATCAGCGCGTTCGGAAACGCATGCCGGAACAGCACCGACGTTTCCGAAATTCCCTTGGCGCGAGCCGTGCGCACGTAGTCGCTCGAAAGCTCCTCGATCATCGATCCGCGGACCATGCGCGTGAGGATGGCCGCGAGCGCCGCGCCAAGAGTCGCGGCAGGCAAAATCAAATGGCTGATTCCTCCGCGTCCCGACACGGGCAGCCATCCGATTTCGATGGAAAAAACCAGAATCAAAATCGGGCCGAGCGCGAAGTTGGGGACGGAAAGGCCCAGCAAAGTGAAGAATGAAGTCGCGCGGTCGGCCTGGCTGCCGCGGCGATGCGCGGAAAATACTCCCGCAGGAATGGCGATGGCGAGACACACGGCCAGCGCGGCAAGCGACAATTCAAGCGTTGCGGGAAAGCGCTCGAGCACAATCGGGCGCACGGGAGCCGCAAAGCGCATCGATTGTCCCCAATCGCCGCGCGCGAGGCCCTCAAGGTATCGTACGTATTGCACGCCGAGCGGCTGATCGAGTCCGAGCGAATGGCGGAGTTGCGCAATGTCCTCGACGCGCGCATCCTGGCCGAGCATTTGCAGCACGGGATCGCCAGGGACAATGTGGATCATCAAGAAAACCATCGTGAGGATGAGCCAAAGCGCAGGCAGCGTGTAGAGGAGACGCTGAAGGAAATGCCGGATCATTTGGGCTTGAGCACCTTTTCGTCGGCGGGCTTCGTGTCGGCCGCCGGCGCCGAAATGGCCCGCTCCGCCAGCGTCTTCAATCGCTGGATTTTGACGCGCGCCACTCTCCTCCGATCCATTTCCACCACCGTGAAGCGATAGCCATCAAAATCAAAACTCTCCCCGCCGCGTGGGATGAAACCGAGGCGGGCGAGCACGAAGCCTCCCACGGTGGCGTAGGAGCGATCTTCCGGGAGGACGATGTTGTACTGTGATTCGAGATCGCGCAAGCCGAGCGAAGCGTCGAAGATCATCGCCGCATCCGCACCTTGGCCGACGACAACGGGTTTTTCGACGACGTCAAATTCATCGTGAATTTCGCCGACAAGCTGTTCCAAAATGTCTTCAAGCGTAAGCAATCCCAGGATGGTCCCGAATTCGTCTACGACCATCGCCATCCAGCCATGGCTGGTGCGCAATTCCAGAAGCATTTCGCTCGCGGGCTTGCTCTCCGGCACGATGGCGATCTCATGAAGCAGGTTCCGCACATTGAACTCGGCCGCGGTCCAGCCTTCCTCCGCGCGCCGCTCCCGGTCGAGCAACACCCACACAATGTCCTTGATGTGAATGTATCCGAGCACCTGTTCTCCCGCGCCCTCGAACACGGGCAGCCGCGAGCGCTGTGTCGTGACGAAGATACGCATCACATCGTCCAGAGTGGCGTCGGCGGTAACAAAATGAATGTCCGGCCGTGGCACCATCAGCTCCCGCACCTGCATCCGGTCGAGCTCGATCGCGCCGAGGATGAATTTTTCTTCCTCCATTCCAAGGAGGCCGCGTTCGCGCGCTTGTTGAATCTGAATCTGCAATTCTTCCGCCGAGTGAACTTGCGTGTGGCTTGAGCTTCCGGAAAATCCCAGTCCGCGGAGCACCCAGCGGCTGGCCCCATCGAGCAGACTGATCGCCGGGCGGAACACTTCGAGATACCACTGAAACGGAGGCGCAACCAAAAGGGCGACACGTTCCGCACGCTGCAAACTCATGCTTTTCGGAACGAGTTCGCCCAGCACGACGTGCAATGTCGTCAGAAAGAGAAACGCAACGACAAGCGAGACCACATGAACCAGCACTATCGTGTGCCTGCCCGGAATGTTTGCGACCAGCGGGCTCAAGACCGAAGCAAGCGTCGATTCTCCGAGCGCGCCAAGTCCCAGGCTGGTGAGTGTGATTCCCACCTGAACGCCGGAGACCACGCGGTCCAGCCTGCCGATCAAATCCATAACGATCTTCGCGCGAACTCTTCCCTGATCCACCAGTTGCCGCACGCGTGAATGCCGCACGGCAACCAATGAAAACTCGACCGCCGCGAAAAATCCGTTCACGGCCACGAGAGCGAACAGTCCGAGAAGTCGCAGACCGATCAAATCAACAAGGTCCTCCGCCGGCTCATTCTAGCAGTCTCAGCACCTCTGCCCAAGGGACACCGCAACCGCGTTGATGGCGAAGCGTGCCATGCCACGAGCCTCGGAATCCCGGCATTTCATAAAGCGGTTGTTTCGGTTCTCGGGCGTGCATTAGAATGTGGCCTAAATCCACCGCCCGATTTCCGCAAGGTGAGGTGGGGCGATCGATTTGCTTTGCTCTTATTACCGGCGAAAGTGAACCATGACAACCGTGAATCCTGCATCGACAAAGAAGCCCGAAGGCGCGAAGAAGCCTGATTTTGAGTATTCGCTCGCGCGCCTCGAAGAGATTGT
>DATNIO010000125.1:0-27329 GCA_035604385.1 Verrucomicrobiia bacterium
ACGTGCTCGCCGCCGGGCAACACGTAAGACGCCGCACGGCCACCCAGATGGGGCCGCTTTTCGAGCAAACGCACGCGGAAGCCGGCTTCAGCCAGCGCGACGGCCGAGGAAAGTCCCGCCAGGCCGCCGCCGATCACGATCACGCTCTTCGAGGACATTTTTTTGGGAGTACCAGCCCAGCCGCGCGCGCAGCAGAATCCCGGTTTTTTCGGGAGTGCTCAACCGCACACGTTCGGAGAAAACATCATACCCGCGCGCTTCGATCCGTCGCAGCAAGCTGCTGTAAATTCGCGCCAGCGCCCAGAGCGCGGCGCGCGCATCCGCATGCACGAGTGGGATGAGCTCCACGCCCTCGCGGTAATAATTCCAAGCGCGCGCCGCCTCAAATTCCAGCAGGCCGCGCATTTCCGGCGTGAGCGGCCCGCGCGCCAGCGCGTCAGGCCGGACACCGAACTGCCCGAGATCTTCGAGCGGCAAATACACGCGTCCCATCTCGTGGTCGCTGTGCACGTCTCGGAGAATATTGGTCAGTTGAAAGGCGATGCCCAGCTTTTCCGCCAGGTCCGGCGCGTGCGGATCGTCAAATCCAAACACGTGCAGGCACGTGAGGCCCACGGTTCCCGCCACGCGGTAGCAGTATTCGCGCAGCCGGTCGAATGTCGCGTACTCCCCGACCGTCAAATCCATTTCCGCGCCGGAAATCAAATCATGGAAGTAGCGCGGGGGGATATGGAAACGCTCGATCGTGTCGGCGAACGCGGGGAGGATGGGATGGCTCGAAACGTCGCCCGCCGCCGCTGCGTCCAGCGCGGCGCGCCAGCGCGCAAGGCCCCGCTGCTTGTCCGCCGCGCTACCGACTGTGTCCGAAACGTCATCGACGAGGCGCATGAAGGCGTACAGCGCGCACAGCGCGTCGCGCTTGGCTTGCGGCAGCATGAAAAAAGCGTAGTAAAAGTTGCTGGCCGCTGCGCGTGCGATGCGCCGGCAGTCCATATAGGATTGGACAACTTCGCTTGCGATTCCGAGCGGCTTGTTTCCGATATTTGACGGGAGACATCCGCCCTCAACAACTGCGAGGCGTCCTGGAGCGGCGGGAGCGATGGGCACCGAAGGCTGCGTGAATGAAAACAGGCGCAGGACGAGAGCGCGCACCAGCAAGGAAAACTGCTTCGATTTCGGGATCGAGGGCCTGTGCTCGAGCGTGTTGTATCCGATGCTTTCGATGGCATCGAGCACCGCAAACCCGCCGCGGCTGAACATTTCGATGTCCACTCGCAGCGCAGGGTCAACGCTGCGGGCCAGCGGCATTCCTTCCGCGAATAATTGCCGCGTGCGCGCAACAAGTTCCTTCATCAGCGCAACGTATCGCGCGTCGAACCGGCGCTGCACGATATCGTCTTCCGTAAGACCGTGCGCAGCAAGCGCCTCCAGCGGAATGTAGATGCGGCCCTTCTCGAGGTCGCGCGCGACGTCCTGCCAGAAATTGGCGAGCTGCAACGCCGTGCAGGTCGCATCGGAAAGCCGCTGCCGCTCCGCATCGCGATAACCGCAGAGATAGAGGACCAGGCGCCCCACGGGATTGGCCGAATAACGGCAGTACGCGAAAACATCGTCCCAGGTTTCGTACCGGCGCACGGTCTGGTCCTGACGAAACGCGATGAGCAAATCGGAAAACGGCTCGATGGGAATGTCGAGCGCAACAATGGTTTCGCGCAGCGCGATAAAAACGGGGTGCGAAGTTTCTCCGGCGTAGCAATCGCGCAATTCCAGGTCCCACTCGTTCAGCAATGCCAGGGCTTTTTCCGGATCGGAAATTTCATCTCCGAGATCGTCGGCCCAGCGGCAGTAAGCGTACAGATTATAGAAATGCTGGTGCAGGCGGCGCGGAAGCAGCCAGGAAACGACGTTGAAATTTTCGTAGTGATGCGTGGCGAGCCGGCGCGTGTAGCGCTCGGCCTCCGCGACCGTGCATCCGGACGGCGGAAGTCCTCGTCCAATCTCGAGTTCCGCGGGTATTTGCATCTTGCTGGAGAATTGGTAGCACAGGCTTCAGCCTGTGGGGGTTCGACCTTGCAAGGACTAAAACCCACAGGCTGAAGCCTGCGCCACTTACGGAATCACCGCGACTTTCATTTCACCGTTGCGATGCTTCATGTGCTCGAACATTTTCGGAAGATCGGTGAGCGGAATTTCCGCGTTCACGAAATCGGTCGAGCGGATTTCGCCTCGCGACACGGTTTCAAGCGCGTCCCGGATAAACCGCGGCGTGTGATGGAAGGTGGACTTGATGGTGATCTCCGAATAGTGGAGCGAGTTCGGGTCCACGGATACCTGCGTGCCACGCGGGCAGCCTCCGAACAGGTTGACTGTACCGCCGCGGCGCACTATTTGCAGCGCCCATTCCCACGTCTGCGCCGTGCCCACGGCTTCGATCACGGAGTCGGCGCCGCGCCCGCCTTCGGTCAATTCCCGGACCGCCTTCGGCGGATCGTTCAGGTCCGGCGCGATGAACGCCGCGCGCGCGCCAAAGCGTTCCGCCGCGCGAATCTGGTTGGGCCGCTTGCCGAGGGCAATCACTTTCACGCCGCGGCCCGACAAAACGCGGATAAATTTCAATCCGATCGGCCCGCAACCGATCACCACGGTCGTGTCACCCGGCTGAATACCGGTTTCATGAATTCCGCGAAGCACGCAAGCCAGCGGCTCGACCATCGCCGCGTCCTGAAACGAAACGTGTTCCGGAATCACCAGCATGTTCTGCCGGACGATTCGTCCCGGGATGCGGATGTATTCCGCATAGGCGCCGTTGTTGAACAGCAAGTCCTCGCAAAGATTGCTCTGCCCCTTGCGGCAGAACAGGCAAACGTTGCAGGGCGCCGAATTCGAGGGAACGACGCGTGCGCCGACCTTCAAGCCGCCATTCACGTCGGAGCCCAGCGTTTCGACGATTCCGGCAAGCTCGTGCCCGAAAACCGCGGGCGGGGTAATCATGCGCGCGTGGTACCCCCGCTTCCAGACTTTCAAATCCGTGCCGCAGGTCAAGGCGACTTTGACGCGGATCAGCGCCTCATCCGCCGCGAGCCGTGGGATATCCACGCTCTCGATCTTCAGATTCTCGCTTCCATATAAAATGGCAGCGGTCATGTGACCGTTCTTTCGGCCGTTTTGTTCGCTTCTAATCAAGGATGAATCACCACTTTTAGAGAATCGCCGACCGGATGGGCCGCCAACTGCAGCGCCCTATCCATATCTTCCAATGAAAAATGATGAGATATCAATTGCTTCACCGGTAACTTGTGCGTAAAAATCAGCCGCGCGGCGTCGCCTGCCCTGTCGATGGCGGCGCTGTAGCTGCCCAAAATTTCCTTTTCGTCAACTCCGACCGCGGCCGCTGGAAACTCGATCTTCATCAGCGGATCATTCTGAGCAAACAATAGCACGCGCCCGCCTGGTCTTGCGAGGTTTAACGCGTCCGTTAATGCTGTTGGAATAGGCACAGCGACCAGCACCACATCCGCGCCGCGCCCTTGCGTGCGCGAGCCGATTTCTTCGGCCAGACGTCCTTCGCGCGGGTCCACTGCCAGATCGATGCCGAGAGACACGCTCTTGGCGCGGCGCTCCGGCATGGGATCGCTGCCAATCACGGTCGCGCCCTCCAGCTTCGAGAGCATCGCCAGGAGCATCCCGATCGGTCCGAGTCCCATGACCACCGCAGTCTCACCCGCGGCCACGCGCGCCTTTTCCACTGCCTTGATGCACGTGTTCACGGGCTCGATGAACGAGGCTTCCTCAAAACTGATATCGTCCGGAACGGCCACCATCCCGCGCTCGGCAACCCACGGCAGGGCGCGCACGTACTGGGCAAATCCGCCGCCGTTGGGATCAAATCCCGCCGTAAGGCCGACCTTCTTGTAGCCCGGACATTGCGAAAACAACCGCCGCTCGCAATAGAAACATGTCCCGCACGGAACGTGATGAAAGCTCATGACGCGGTCGCCCATCTTCCACTTAGTTATGCCCGAGCCGACCGCGACGACGGTTCCGGAAACTTCGTGACCGAAGATCTGAGGGGCCGCTACGAATCCGTGTTCGATTTTTTTCAGGTCCGTGCCGCAGATTCCGCAAGCCGCGACTCGAATCAATACTTCTCCCGTTCCGATCGCCGGCACAGGAACGGTTTCCACCACCACTCTTCCCTTGCCGCGGTACACCGCCGCGCGCATCGTGGACGGCACCGCCTGCGCCGCCTGCGAAGTCTCGAGAATAATTCCCGACTGGCTCATAGCGCGGCCACCGCATCCTGCTCGATGGGAACCAGGCGGTCGGCCATGGTCCCCGCAAACGCGTCCAGGAAATCGGCAAGGCGCTTGGACGCAAATTTAGAATCGCGGCCGAGTTTCAACAGATCCGGCAAACCGGCGGGCCTTCGCAAGACCTGCGAAAGAATGCCCATCATGCGTATCTGGCCCTGGGCGTCGCGCGCCCGCTCGAAATCGTAAGGCATATCGAAGTCCGCTGTATCACCAATGGCCCGAATCGCGACCGCCGGCACGCCGCATCGCGCCGCCTCCGCAAGGATCGTATAGCTCTCCATATCCACCGCTTCCGCCTGGACTCCCAGCTTCCGCTTCTCTTCGGCGCGCGCGACGAGCGTTCTCGACGTCGCCAAGCGCTCAATTTGCCGCGCCCCGCAATCCACCGCGGTCGAAAGCAATTCGCGATGGCTCGCTACGGCAACCGGTTCTCCTACTTCGCTGACCAGTCGCGCGGCCAGGATGTCTCCTGGGCGATGCCCGCTTCGCAGAGATCCCGCAAGACCGGTCGAAATACAAAGATCCGGCCTGTAGCCGAAAGCCCTCTTGGCAGCGTGCAGCGCGTGTTCCTGCCCCATGCCGGTCAGAATTGCCCGGACTTGCGCGCCGCCGAACGCCGCTTCAAACACCGGCCATTCCCCGGGCAGGCGCATAAAATTTCTGCGACGCTGCCAAGGCGCAAATTCCGATCGCACCGCGAATGTGACCAATATTTTCATGAACTCCGGCACTCATTCAGGCCGCACGCGCACCGGCAACAGCCGGCGCACGTCCCGCGGCGACGTAACCGTTCGATTCGTACCATGCGACCGCGCGCTCCAGGGCCGCCTCAATCGGCCCGGGCGCAAAGCCAAGCTCACGCTCGGCTTTCGACGCATCCACAAACATTTTGTGCCGCGCCATGCGCACGCCCTCCAGTGGAATCTGCGGCTCGCGTCCCAGAAGGCGTGAGACTCCCGTATCCACCCATCCAGCAGCATAGGCCAAAACAAAGGGAAATTTCCATCGGGGCGAGGGTCTCCCGCTCGTGGAAGCAAGAATGTCCAGCATTTGTTTCAGCGTCAGATTGCGCCCGCCCAGAATGTAGCGCTCCCCCACGCGGCCGCGCTCGGCAGCCAGCAAATGCCCTCGCGCGCAATCTTCGACGGGAACAAAGTTCAATCCCGTGTCCAAGTAGCCGGGCATGCGTCCATTCAGGAAATCGACGATGATTTTCCCCGTCGGCGTGGGCTTCCAATCCCCGGGCCCCACGGGAGTGGTCGGATTGACGATCACTACCGGCAGGCCTGCCTCCGCGGCGCGCCGAGCGCATTCTTCGGCCTTAAATTTTGAGCGCTTATAGTGCCCGATCATTTCGTTTACGGACGACTGCGTCTCCTCATTCGGCAAAGCACCCTCGCGCGGAACGGCGATAGTCGCGACCGTGCTCGTATAGACGAATTTCTCAACGCCCGCGCGCCGCGCCGCATCGAGCAGGTTTTGCGTCCCGGTCACATTCGATTCGTGGATTTCCCGCGGATCGCGGGCCCAGAGCCGGTAATCCGCCGCGGCGTGAAAGACGCGCTGCACGCCGTCCATTGCGCGATCCAGCGACGCGCGATCCCTCAAATCCCCTGTGAAGCGATCCGCGTCGAGCCCTTCGAGCGCGCGGAGATCGCTGGACGGGCGCACCAGCACCCGCACATTCTCCCCGCGTCCTGCCAGTGCGCGGGCGACGTGGCTGCCAAGAAAGCCTGTCGCGCCGGTGACCAGCGTTTTCATAACACTCGCAATCTGCCGTCCGAGGATATCAAATCCGCGTTGGCCGGAGGCGGAGGCATCAATGTGGAACCTCCACCGGTGTGCCCATTCGTTGGTGGTTCTTTGGGAGCATTCCGATCGGGATTGCCGCCCATGTGTCCGCCAAATTGCCATTTCAGCATAGTCCAGGTGTCGCCCAACTGTCGTTTTGCGCCCAGCACGGGAGTCGTTTCAAATCCCACGTGCATCATGCAGTTGGCGCAGCGCGGGTCGTTTCCAGGTCCGTAATTTTCCCAGGGAGTCTGGTCGATCATCTCGCGGTACGTCGCGTAGTGATTGTCCGTGATGACGTAGCAGGGACCTTTCCATCCGCGAGGATTGTAGGTGGGCGTACCCCAGGCCGTGCATTCCAGTTCCCGCGCCCCTCGCAGGAAATCGAGGTAGATGGGCGAGACCATCAGATTGTATTTGTCCAGCAGAGAAACGGCCGCGCTGAATTTCGCGCGGATGTCTTCGCGTGTCATGAAAATGTCCGTGGTTTGAACCGCCGAGTAGCCATAGGCCGGCGCGAGCATGTATCCGTCCACTCCCAGCGTATCCAGATAGGAGTAGAGGTCAGCAATCTCGTTCAGGTCCGTTTCTTTATAGATCGTAGTATTGGAGCAGACCAGGAACCCCGCGGCCTTTGCCGCCTTGATTCCCTCGATAGCCTCGCGAAACACGCCGTCGCGCTCGACGCAAAGATCGTGCGTTCTCTCCAGCCCGTCCAGGTGCACGTTGAAGAAAAAACTCGAAACCGGCTTGAATTCGTGCAGCCGTTTCCGGATGAACATGCCGTTCGTGCAAAGAATAATGTGGCGCCCGCGATCGAGAATTCCTTTCGCGAGCTTTCCAATTTCCGGATAGATCATGGGCTCGCCGCCGCAGATCGAGACGATGGGCGCTCCGCACTCGTCCGACGCCGCCAGGCATTGCTCAACCGGCATGATTTCGTTGATCGTCGATTTGTACTCGCGGATGCGCCCGCAGCCCGTGCACGTGAGATTGCAGGCGTGCAGCGGCTCGAGCATCATCACCATCGGAAATTTCTTGGTGCCGCGAAAGCGCTGGCCGGCCACGTACTTCGCGAGATTCGCGGTCATCTTCAGGGGATATCTCAATTCACTCTCCTAAGCCTTCTGCCTGTCAAATTCCTGCGGCCGCACGATCATTCCGCAGAACTGCGTGATCCTGGTCGCCAGGTTCCTGTACCGCGCCAGCGCGTACAGAGGAAAATAATTCCGGTACAAATGATATTTCAGATAAAATACGCAAGGAAATCCCGTCCCCGTAAATTCCTTCTCGGCCCAGGAACCATCGGCTTGCTGCTGCTCCACCAGGTGATTGACGGCGCGCGCGATCGCGGGATCTTCCACTTCCGTTGCCGCCAGCAATCCGATCAGCCCCCACGCGGTCTGCGACGCGGTGCTGGAGCCTTTACCCTTGAGAGCCGGGTCGTAGTAGGAAGCGATGGATTCGCCAAAGCCGCCGTCGGAATTTTGCACCGAGCGAAGCCATCCCACCGCGCGCTGGCAGTAGTCCCGCGCGGTCAGAGCAACCGTTTCGAGCGCGCGAAGCACGCCGCTGGTTCCATAAACGTAATTCACGCCCCAACGTCCAAACCACGGTCCTTCGCCCGTCTGATCTTTCAGCAAAAATCTTACGGCCCGCTCGATCACCGGATGCGTCGCGGGCCATCCGTAACGGCCGAGACACTCCACGACGCGCGCGGTCACGTCCGCCGTGGATGGATCGATCATCGCGTTGTGATCGGCGAACGGAATCTGGCACAGGAATTGGCGGTCGTTGTTGTGGTCGAACGCGCCCCAGCCGCCGTCTCTGTTTTGCATCGCCAGCAGCCAGCTGAGCCCGCGGCGGACAGCCGCTTCCATGCGGCCCTTGTCGGGGTAATCGACGCGCTGCAGAGCCATCAGCACGAACGCAGTGTCATCGACGTCCGGATAGAAATCATTGCGGAATTCAAACGCCCACCCACCCGGCATCACGCCGGGAGTTTTCAACATCCAGTCGCCAGAACCGCTGATTTGCTGTTTCAGCAGCCAGCTCGCTGACTCGATGAGCGCCGGATGGTCTGGCGGCAAACCCGCTTCTTCAAGGGCCACCATCGCAATTGCGGTGTCCCATACAGGGGAAACGCACGGCGCCACGCGGATGGTGTCGCCTTCCTCGATCTCAAACCGCGAGAATTCGTCGATTTCCCGCGCGGTGAGCGGATCGTCCGGTGAATGCCCGAGTGCAACGAGAGCAAAAATGGCGTTCATCATGGCCGGATAGATCGCGGCCAGTCCTTCGCTTCGCTCGAGGTGCTCGAACATCCATTCCCGCGCCTGCCGCAGAGCGCGCTGACGCAAGGGCTTCCACGGCACGCGCTCATACAATTTCAGGCCGCGATCCAGGGCGAGGAAGAAGTTCCGCCAGCTAAACAATTCTTTATCCCAGCTCAAGCCGAGGGCTTTCCGGGAGGGATCGCGATACAGTTCGTCCACGCAAACTCCGCCCGGAACGTTAAAGAGCGGCTTATGCGCATACAGAATCGTCAGGGGAATCACAATTCCGCGCGTCCAGGACGACATCTCGTAAATATTGATCGCGAACCAATTCGGCAGCAGCATCAACTCCGGAGGGATCGCCGGAACCATATTCCATCCGACCGCCCCCACCAGGGCCAAATAAAGCCGCGTATAGGAATTCGCCGATTCGAGACCCCCAAGTTCATGCACGCGCCGGGCAGCCCGCTGCAGGTGATCGCATTCGGGTGCGTCCCCCGCTAGCCGCAGCGCGACGTAAGCCTTGATCGTGGCATTCAGTTCGGATGGCCCGCCGAAATAAATGTTCCAGCCGCCATCTTCCAATTGCCGCCGGCGAACATAATTCGCAAGCTTCACAATGCGTTCCGGGTTGGCCTTGTTGATGACTTGCAGGTAGAAAATATAATCGGATTCGAGGGTTGTGTCGGCCTCGAGCTCCCCCATCCAGTAGCCTTCAGACGCTTGCAAGGAAAGGAGATAATTCACCCCTCGATCGATCGTGTCGGAGAGGCGATCCGACAATACCGCGAGGACACTCGTGGAGCGAGAGGCGCCGGACTGCTCAAATTGGACGCGTGTTCCTAGAGCCATCGCTTATGCCCAAACCTCACAAAATGTTTGATGCAATTTTATTGGAGAGGGTTCTTGTGAATACACCAAACCGTACGCCCTCAGTTCGTTAAAGATGTGGCTTGGGATACTTCGGACTGCCCCGATCAGATCTACCAGCCCGGTCCCCAAGCACCAGTACCTGGAATCCCCATTCGTATTATCTTCGGTCTTTGGATGGGGGTCAACAGGGATTGCAATTCTTGTGCATACACAGGATAGCCCCTTTGGTTTCAATAGTCCATGCCAGTCATTCTCCTTTTGCGAGGATATGCCTCTCGAGCCTCTTGACCCGTTCGGCCAGCTCGGGCAGGCGGCTAAACCAGGCGAATTGCTTCTTGAATTTATCCAGCGGCCTTGCGGGTGTGCCCCAGACGATTTGGCCGCTACGCACAATTTTGCCGGAAGGGATTCCTGCTTGCGCCCCAACCACGGCGTCATCTTCGATCTCGCAGTGATCGGCAATCCCGACTTGACCGCCGACGGCCACATTCTTTCCAATTACGCTGGAGCCCGAAATCCCCGTCTGCGCCGCTAGCACTGTATTTTCCCCGATGCTTACGTTATGCGCGACGTGGACGAGGTTGTCCAGTTTCGTGCCAGCCCCGATTTCTGTACGATCTAGGGATCCGCGGTCAATCGTGGCATTCGCGCCGATTTCCACATCATCGTGAATTTCGACCTCGCCCACCTGTGGAAATTTCCGGCGCTTCCCGTTTTCGGCCACATAGCCAAAGCCATCCGAACCGATCACGGCGCCGGAATGCAGGATCACGCGGCTGGCGAGCCGGGCGCCGGAATATAATGTCACGCGCGGATAGAGACGGCATCCTTCCCCAATCCGCGCGCCCCGGCCAAGGAAACAGAAAGCCCCAATCTCGGTGCCCGCTCCGATCCGCACATCCTCCTCGATGACAGCATAGGGTCCCACACCCACACCAGGAGCGAGTTGAGCCGACGGCGCGATCACGGCTGTGGGATGAATTCCCTTGGCAATTGGAGCCGGGGGAAGAAGCCACTCGGCGGCGCGCGCGAAGATCACCTTGGGATTTGCGCCACGAAGCAAAATTTTCCCCGGCATGGAAATGCCGGGCGCAAGGACCACGCACCTCGCTGCGGATGCCGCGGCACGATCCACGTGTCGCGGCGAATCCACATAAATTAGATCTTCGGCGCGGGCCGATGAGGGCGAAGCCACGCCGGATACGCGCGCCGCGCCGTCACCTTCGAGCGTGCAGCCCAGGAAATCTGCCAGTTCTTTCATCGTTCGTGTCATGAACGGTTTCCCCTTCCTACACCATCGAGACGTCGAGCCTTGGCCTCTTCCACCTGGCAAGCCAGACTATTTGTAAATCGGCGGGTCACCGGGGGGCCGCGTCTTCCATCGGCGATGCACCCACAGCCACTGGTCCGGATGCCGCCGGACGTAATTCTCGATCACGCGCGTGAACCGCTGCGTGTTTTCGCGAATGTCCGCGGCATCGTCGCCCGTGTGGACCAGTTCAACCTGAGGCTCAAAACAGAGCCGGTATTTCCGAAGAGCATTGTCCCAATGGAGAAACCCCGGCACGACCGCGGCGCCCGTATGCAGCGCGAAACGCGCCAGGCCAGCTGTCGTGCAAGCCGGAATGCCGAAAAAATCGACGAACACACCCTCGGTCAGCGCGGTGTTGTGGTCGGCCAAAATCCCGACCGTGCCATTCGCCGCCAAAACTTTCAAGACAGCGCGCGCCGACTGATTCTTGTCGATCGGCAGATTTCCGCTCATGCATCGATACTTGGTGATGAGCGCGTCCACGCGCGGATTGTCAATGGGCCGGACCAAAAAATGGAGCGGACTCCCGAAGAGCGCCTGCGCGTAGGGAGCAAGTTCCCAGGCGCTCATATGCCCGGTGAGAAACAGAACTCCCTTGCCTTGCGCTTGGGCCGTCGCGAAATTCTCAAAGCCGTCGAGCAGCACTGTGCGCTCGATGTTATTTTTCGTGTAGCGCGGAAAGCGGGCGAATTCCGCCGCCATCCAGCCCAACTGTCTCACCATGCCGCGAATGGCCGCGCGGCGCTGTTTCTTGCTCCACGCAGGAAACGCCAGCTTCAAATTTTCCGCCGCGGCGTTTCGCATACCCGGCCGCATCCAAAACAGAAATGCCGCCGTGCGTGCACCGAAAAATCTTGCCAGAGGACGCGGCATCGCGCCGATCGTCTTGAGCAACAGCCACACCGCTGCATATTCCAGGTGTTCTCGCACCCCGGGATTATAGTAGGACAGGCTTCAGCCTGTCTGCTGTTCCGCGCTGGACCAAATGTCAAAACCAGACAGGCTGAACATGTCCTACTGGCCCCGCCCGTGTTGCTGCTGAAAACGGCGGGCTCGGATGCTAGACTCAACCGCTTGAATTCCACACCTCCAATCCGTTCGCGCGCCGCCGAAGAGGGCGACTTCCAGATTCCGCTCTGGGGTATTCCGTTTATTCTTATCCTCCTCTATGTGTGCCTGTTCTGCGGATTGGGCGCGATTGGCCTCGTAGGCCCTGACGAGCCGCGCTACGCCGCGATTGCCCGCGCCATGGCTGAAACGCATGATTGGGTTACGCCGCGTCTTTGGGGCACGCCGTGGTTCGAAAAACCTGTGCTGTATTACTGGCTCGCCGGAATCGCGATGCGCATTTTCGGCGTCGGCGAATTCGCCGCCCGGCTGCCGTCGGCTCTGGCAGCGCTGCTTGCCGTGGCCGCCGTCAAGTGGGCTGCGCTGCGTTCCTTCGGCCTGGGCGCGGCATGGTACTCGCTCCTGATGCTGCCCACGTCGGTCGCGATGATCGGCTTCTCGCGCGCGGCGGGTCCGGACATGCTGTTCGCCGGCCTCTTGACCGCCGCAATGGCGGTCGCTTGCGAGATGCTGCAGAGGCCCCGCCCAGGGCCCATTCTGCGCGTCGCGTTCGGATTTATCCTCGGCGCCGCCGTGCTGGCGAAAGGTCCGGCGGCCATCATTCTCGCTGGCGGCGCGACGCTGATGTGGGCCGCACTCTGCCGCCAGTGGCGCGCGCCATTTCGCTTTCTGCATCCGCTGATCATTGTTGTTTTTTGCGCGACGGCGCTGCCCTGGTACATCCTCTGCGCGTTGCGCAATCCTGATTTCCTCCGCGTCTTTATCTGGCAGCACAATTTCCAAAGGTACTTGACGCCGGTTTTCGAGCACCGCCAGCCGTTTTGGTTTTTTGGATATATCCTGTTGCTTGCCGTGTTTCCTTGGATTCTCTTTCTGGGCGCGGCTCTTTTCGACGCGTTCTTTCGCCTCAAAAACAGGGCGGCGGTCAATTCCATCGACACGTTTTTTGCCTGCTGGGCCTCATTTCCAATCCTTTTCTTCAGCCTTTCTCAATCGAAGCTCCCCGGGTATATCCTGCCGGCCATCCCTCCACTTTTCCTAGTGCTCGGACAATGGGTTTCAAGTGCGATGGCGCTAAAGACAAAAAGCGTGCTCCGAGTGCTCGGATGGACGGGAGGCTTATTTTTGCTGGCGGCGATTCCACTAGCCGCCGCGATGATTCGCGGCATCAATAAAATGCAGGCAGGATACGTCCCTGCGGAATCTGTGGTTTTCCTGTTTGGAATTGTTGTTGTGGCTCTTGTCCTCAAGTCCCGCCCGAGGGAAGCGCTGTTGTTCGTCACGCTTTTTGTAATCGTGACCGTCGCAATCGCGAATTTTGCTCTCTTGCCTGGATTGGACCGTCGATTTTCTGCTCGGCCGCTCGCAGTCAAGATTCTTAAGACAGACCCGTCCGGCGGAAACGTGGCCGTTTACCGCCTTCCGAGGGCCTGGGAATACGGAATGAACTTTTACATGAATCGCGATCTGCCCGAATGGGCGCCCGGGTCGGCCGACCCGGAATGGATATTGGGAGGGCGTTTCCTGCCGGGCGGGATACTTCATTCCCAGTACGAGTTTTACGTGGAGGAATCGGGAAAGGTCGTGGTTTACCATCGGATGTAATGCGCTGTTCACGAAAAATTCTTCATTGGGTAAAGAGATAGTTATCTCTCCGCTTGGATATTCACCTCATGAATGTACAACTCTTTGACAATTACCAAACACGGCTGTGACAACCAGTTCGGAGCATTCTTGCAATGTCCGTCACCGCATTCTCGAAAATCGGTTCAGCCCTCAAGCCTTCTCCTTGCTTGGGTCCGAATTTCGACACTCAATCACGTGAGGTGAAAATATGAAGTTTGGCGGTAGGTCGTTGAAATCGTTCGTGCTTCCTGGCGTCGTCCTGCTGGTGCTTCCTGCCGTGACCTTTCCGCAGCAGTACAAGCAGACCAATCTCGTTTCCGACATCTCGGGCATGGCTCCCACGTTCGATCCCAACTTGAAAAATCCATGGGGGCTCACCCGCAGTTCTGGTAGCCCCTTCTGGGTCTCCAACAACAACTCCGGCACCTCTACCCTATACACCGGTGCGGGCGCGATCGTGCCCATCAACGGCACTGGAATCGTCACCATCCCTCCCCCGGGATTCGCGCCGGGCGCGCAATCCACACCCACCGGCGTGGTCTTCAATGGCAGCGCCACTGATTTCAAGTTGAAATCGGGCGCAGCCGCTCATTTCATCTTCGCAACCGAGGATGGAACCATCGCCGCATGGGCCAGCGGACCGACCGCGGAACTCGAAGTCGACAAATCCGACAACGGATCGTCGCACGGCGCCGTCTACAAAGGGGCAACCTCCGGCGAAATCAACGGCCACAAATTTCTCTACGTCACCAATTTCCGTTCCGGCAGAGTGGAAGTCTACGATACGACCTTTAAGCGTGTGCACCTCGGCGACGATGCCTTCCGTCTTGACGGCGATTGCGACCGAGACGACCATCATGACTGCGACGATGACCGCGGCCGGGAAGGTTTCGCGCCCTTCAACATACAGAACATCGGCGGCACGCTCTTCGTCACCTACGCCAAGCAGGACGCCGCTAAACACGATGACGTCGCAGGCGCCGGGCTTGGATTCGTCGAAATCTTTACTCCCAGCGGCAAGCCCATCGGCCACCTCGAACACGGCGACTGGTTCAACTCGCCGTGGGGCGTGGTTTGGACCACCCGTGATTTCGGCGAGTTCAGCAATGCGATTCTCGTCGGCAATTTCGGCAGCGGGTGGATCGCCGCGTTCAACGGTTTCACCTACAAGTTCGAGGGATTCCTGACCAATTCCGACAATTCAATCATGACGATCGATGGTCTGTGGTCGCTTACCTTCGGCAACGATGGGACGGCGGGACCCGCGAACACTCTTTTCTTTACCGCCGGACCCAATGGTGAAACCGATGGCCTCTTCGGGACGATTACGCCCGTCAACGGCCTGGATGGCGACGAAGAATAAGAGCTTCTATCGCCCGACTATTCGCAAAGCTGAACTTCGAGGGTTTGAGTCTAGGGGCACGACAAGTCGTGCCCCTACGACCGTCAGACCACCAATCTGATCCGACATGTCGCGAATTCACGGGCAGGTTTCAGCGAGTTCGCAAAAAACCCGGCCAAGTTGTCGGTGGAATTGCGGGCTCGCCGGCAATATTTGAATCAGAGCCCGCCCGCCGGCGGCAAATTCACGAGGAAGAAACTCACGATGCGGTTTTCGTAATTGCGTTTTTCGTCGTCCAGCATCCCGCCGTAGTTTCCGTGCTGCAGGACGACGAGTTCGTGCGGGGGCGAAGAAATCCGGAAGAGCTCGGAAGTCGAAGCGGAAAGCACAGGATCGTCAGGCGATTCGAGATAGAGCTGGGCGACGCCCGAAAGTTTTCCGATTTGCGTATTCAAAGGCGGCACGTTCCGGAATTTCGAATTGACCCATCCAAAAATCATCTGCGACATTCTGGTGACAAGGGGAAGCGATCCAAGACCGGAGCGCCTGACTTGCAGCGCGACCATATCCTTCGGGTGACCGTAGGGAGATTCCGCCGCAATGGCCCGGACGCGGCGGTCGCCCGTTGCTTCCGCGAGCGCCACGTAAGCCCCCAGATTCACGCCCCACAGGCCGAACCGGCTCGCGTCCACGTCGCCGCGGTTGGCAACAGCGTTCATGGCGGCCCGCAGCTCCGCGACTTCCTGCAATCCCAGCGTGGAGCGCCCTCCCGCCGTTCCGTGAGCCGAAAAATCGAAGGCCAGCACGTTGTACTGCTGGTCCTGCAACGCCGAGGCCAGCGTGAGAAGTTCTCCGCGGCTGGATTCGTAAGCCGGGCACAAAACAATGGTGGGCGCGGTTTTTAGCCCGGGGAAAAACCAGCCGTCGCGCGGTCCTTCTCCACTCACCGTGAAAGTGAGCTTGTCAGGATGCCCGGGGAAATTCTGCAGGTCGATCTCAGAGTGGCTGCGCGCGGGCGAAATCATCCGGTAAACCAAATATCCTGAAACAGCCCCAGTGGCCAGCAGCGCAAAAAGTGCCAGCGCCAGAATGGCTATGGCGAGCTGGGAGTACCATGTCGTGGGATGTCGAAGTTCGGAAAGAAAACCCATGCGCTCGGATTCGTGGCCGTGCAGCGAAGTCCCGCCCAGCCGGCCGATCCGCTGGGGACGGTGTATGTTTCGCTCGGCACGCGAATGGTAGCACAAATGGCAGCGCGCCATGGACAACCGATCCGCCGGATGTTTCCGAAGTACATTCGGCTGCCTGATTGAATAATATGGTAAAAATGAGTGTGCACGCTGCGAGCCAAAGGCTGGGTCCCGGTTCCATGCAGATTGTCGATCTGCGGCAGTTGTCCTCCTGGCAGCTCGAACCATTGCTTGCCGAAGAGGCGCAGCAGTGGCGGGAAGAGTTGCGCTGGGATTACCGCGCCTCCACGGAGCTGATCAAGAAGTTCATCGACGCGCGCTCCCTCACCGGCTCCGCGATCCTGGAAAACGGGCGCCCGGTCGGATACGCCTTCTACGTGCTCGAAGATCACAAGGGATTGGTCGGCGGTCTATTCGTCTCTCCTCGTTTCTCGCAGCAGGAATTGAGCCAGCGGCTTTTGACCGACACGCTGACCACACTCAGCGGCATCCCCAAGCTGGAACGCGTGGAAGCGCAGTTGATCCCGTTCGGATATCAGCTCGACCCCGTCCTGACCGAGTACGGCTTTCGCCTCTACATGAGGCAGTTCATGATCGCGCCATTATCTCAGCACATGGGAGAGGCGCTCGACGTTCTCCCTGGGCTCATTCGCGAAGGCCCCGGCGCGGGGCTGATCCTCGAGCGGTGGGATCACCGTTATTTTGAGCCCTGCGCGCGGCTCATCCAACTCGCCTACGCGAATCATGTCGACGGCGAAATCAACGATCAATACCGCAGCGAATCCGGCGCCCTGCGTTTCCTTAAGAACATCATCATCCTGCCCGGCTGCGGACAATTCCAGCCCGAGGCTTCCTTTGTGTTGCGCGCTCCGCACGAAAACCACCTGGTCGGCGTGATTCTGAATTCGCGCGTCTCCGAGGGCGTCGGCCACACGACGCAAATCTGCGCCATGCCCGGCTACCAGGGCCGCGGCCTCGGGCGCCGCCTCATGGAAGCGTCGCTGCAGGCGCTCCGCGTGCGCCACTTTACGACGGTTTCTCTCACCGTAACTTCGGGAAATGAACGCGCCGTGCGCCTCTACGAGAAACTTGGATTTGCCACAGTGAAGAAGTTCGCCGCCGGAGTTTGGACCGCGTATTGAGCCGGGAACGTGCCTTCCCTCGAGTCGAAAGAGATTTGAAATTTGAAATGAAGCCATCTTAATATTTACGCTTTGTGGGTCGCGGCTTTAGCCGCGACATTAGAACACCAGGAAAAAGCGGGCTTTAGCCCCTGACGGACTGTCGAGTTTTTGGCAGCTGTTTATTGATGAGATGACTCCATTTCAAATCTGACATTTTCAGCCGCTGGTGGCGCACCGGAAACTTCCCGGTGCCAGAGGCTTGCCGATCGATTCCCGCCTTTGCCATACTAGCAATCATGCGCGGCAAGTTGATTCCTGGTCTGGCCCTCTTCTCATTGCTGGTCGGCGCAGGCGCGGCTCGAGCCGACGAGATTCGCCTGAAAGACGGCACAAAGATCATCGGCACCATCGTGGGCTTTGAAAACGATTCGTTCCGCGTCGAAACCTCGTACGGATTCGCCCTGGTCCAAAAAGAAAAGGTCGCGGACATCAGCATCATCGCCACAAAGAAGGAGCCCGAGCCAAAACCAAAGGCGAACGCGACCGCCGCGCCATCTTCCGCCGGGACTCCAAGCGTAGTTCCCACTGTCGCGAAGGAGCCCGCCGCCCCTTCGAATAGCTCGGCAGAAGCAAACGCGCTAGCGCCGCTGCGCGCCCCTGTCAGTGCCGCCACCACCAGTGCCGCCACGAAGTCGGAGATCGCCGCACCCAAGATAACGAGCGTGGCTGCCGCGGTACCCGCTCCGCCGGTAGCGCCCCCAGCCCCGCCGCCCGCTCCGGAACCGCTTGTGATCCGCGACGAAATTCGCGGCAACCAGTATGTGAACCTCACCTACGGATTCCAGATGTATAAGCCTCCGAGTTGGGAATTGATCCCGGCGGCGCGCAAGGCGCTGCCCGACGCCGTCGCGGCGCTGGGAACGAGCGATCAAACGACGCTAATGGTCATCGGCCGCGAGCATGCAAAGGATTCTCTCGACGCGCACGCCGCCGCGACAGGAAAAGCCCTCGGCGACGTGTACGAACATTACCGCGTGATTTCGAGCCGCCATGTTTCCGTCGCCGGCTTCCCTGCCGTCGAACAGCGCTCGCGCGGAACCGCCGACGGCCGCGATTGGTCGGTCACACTTTTAACGCTTCTAAAGGGGAATGACGCGTTCACTTTGCTGGGGATGACCTATGCGGATTCGGACCTGATCCAAGTCCAGGAAAACGTAATCGCCAAAGCCGTAAACAGCCTGACGTTCACCACGCCGTAATATCCGAACCGTTTTCCACCAGTCACCGGTCACAAGTCACCAGTCACTTCCGTCCCACACGATTCACAAATCACAAACCGCGCCCCTCACGCCACATTGACTGTCACGGAGTGATACCCCGTCGCGCCATCCGGCCATTCGCCTGAACGGGAAGACGTCTGCAACTTGCCATTCGAATCGGTGGCGCGCACTTGAATTTCGTGTTTTCCCTGCTGTGGATTGGCCCACACGTAGCGCCAGAACGCCCACATTTGCGACGGCATCGGATTGCTGAAAATCTGGCAGGAATTCCAAGTGGCGCCGCCGTCCGTCGAAATTTCCACTTTCGCGACTCCCACTTCATTCGTGACCGCCCATCCCGTCACGACAAAACTCTGTCCCGCGATCTGTTGCGCGTCGTGCGGATCGTCGATCACGGATTGCAATTGCCGCTCGCCCGTGTCCGACCAGCCCATCCATTCCCAGTAGCCGAGATGGCTTTTATCGACAAGCTCGATGCGCGTAAGCCATTTCGGCGTCTTCATCCCGTAAATGCCGGGCATGAGCACACGCAAAGGAAACCCGTGGATGCGCGTCAGCGGCTCGCCGTCCATGTCATAGGCCAGAAAATTTGCCCCGCGCATCAGTCGCTCGATCGTGTGTCCGGTCGTGTATCCTTCCGCGGCGGACAGGATTGCGTACTTCGCATTCGCCTTCAGCCCGGCGCGTTCCAGCAAGGGCCGAAGAAGCGTCCCGCGCCAGTCGGCCGTATCAATCAGGCCGCCCGCAATTTCATTCGAAATACATTCCAGCGTGAGCGTCGTCTCATAAGGCGCCAGCTTTCGAACGTCGTCATAGTCGAAGTGGAGCCGATCCGTGACCAGCCCGTCGATCGTTAGCGACCATTTGTTCACGTCCACCGCAGGCTCGCCGTGCGACGACGTGACGTAAAACTGATCCACCGGCGCAATCGCCCGCAGCGCCGCCTCCGGCCCAAACTTCTCGTAAGCCCTCACGTTGACGTACGAAGCGCCAAATCCATACGCCAGCGAACGGTACAGGGCATAGGGCAGCAGCAACCCCAGCCCCGCTCCCCCAGCAATCGAAATGAATCTGCGTCGGTCCATTTGGTTTTACCCGACTGTATCACTCCGCGGCTGCGAGCTCTACTTGGAGCCCGCCATCACCTAGATGCTACGGAGGATAACCGGGTTCGCATGAGTCCTCAAAAGCGCTGCGTATGGGCGATTGCAACTTTCACGCAGATCGGTCGGTGAGCCCGTGACGTTGGTTCATCAATAGAGTATCGAAGGCAGAAAGGCACCGGCGGGCTCGCTATACAAGCCCGTGGTCATCAGTGTCATCGGCTCGACTACGCGAAGGCCTTGGTTCAAGCACCAGCGGAAAAGTTCAGTGTTGCGGGCGGGCAGGAGAAACCCCGGTCCAGCAAACTCGTCGACGCCACCAAGGAGCGCTTGAAGGTCGATTGTGTTCTCGGCGACCGCGTGCCCAAAGAAACCAACGATTGAAGCGCAGGCAGTAATCCGTCCGTCTCGTTCGGCGACGCGAGCGACTCCCTGAGCGATGGCGTCCGACATTTCTCCTGACCGGTCGTGACCGTGCACGCGCCGACATAGCGCGTTGCGGGCCTCGAGGTCGTCTGCCACTGCGGGACGAACCGAATAGCCGTGTGGAATCTGGTGGATCGGCCGGCCCTGCATCACAACAAGCGGTTCCCGGATGTCGAAGCCAAGCTTCGCGTAAAGTGACATCGACCGGTTGTGAAAGGCCGCTTGCACAAGCCGCACTCCCGGGAAACGCCGCTCCGCGGCTCGACTCATAACCGCCATCATCAATTGGCGTCCTACGCCTGCATTTTGAACCGAAGGATCAATTGTGATTGGACCGATGCCCGCGATGGCGGAGCGCTCGTCCATGCAATTGCTCCCCACAACTCTTCCGTCCTGCTCCGCAACAACGCAATAGAAACCAGGATGCGAAAACATCATGGAGATCACATGTTTCGCTACGTCCGGGGATGGGAAATCCGGCGGGAAGTTATGATGATTGTTGAGTGTGGTAAATGCGTCGTAGCAGATGACCCCGCAAGGATCGATATCCTTAGGCTGGGCCCGGCGGATTACGGCTGGTTGGTCAGTCGCCCGGGCGGAGGTTGCAATCATCATGGGCTCCTTTTTTGAAAGACGCGGCTCGTTGAGGTCATGCCAAAAAAATGTCTAACGTCACTCTTCAAGATTAACCGAAACTCCGTCTTGAGCTTCTCTTTTGCCCGAAAGCCTAGTCCGCCTCCCCAGACGTGTCAACTGGAAGCCGCTTTGGTGTAGTCAACCGATTGTGTGTCCGGGCGAACTGAGATTGACACCAACGGGCGGCTGGCATATGTTCTGCACAAGGATAGGGTTGAAATCCAAGAGGGTACTCAAATGAAAAATAAGCTGCTGGCTACGTTCCTCGGGGCCGTTGGTCTTCTCTTGCTTTCCGGGCCGGTGCTTGCGCATCACGGCAGGTCGAATTACGACGTGACGTCCACCGCCACCGTGAAGGGGACCGTAACGGAATTCGAGTGGGTCAATCCCCACGCGCTGATCCATCTCGATGTTACCGGCGAGAACGGGGCCGTCGAAAAATGGATCGCCGAAACGAATAGCCCGAACACGTTGTCCCGGCAGGGCTGGAGTAAGAATACCGTGAAGATTGGGGACGAGATCACTCTGGTTGGCCACCGCGTCAAGGGCGGCGGCAACTACATTAATTTTAGCAAGATTACTTTCGCCGACGGCCGAGTGCTTACCCCTGCCGTACAAAATTGAGGAGTGGCGCCTCTCAGCCGTTGCAGCGCCTGCCCGCCGTGCTGTAGTGAATCTGATCGCATTTGGATGGAGAGCCTCGATATGCCTAATCGATGGATGAAACCGATCTTTGCGATTTTGACGGCAATCGCTTTTTCGCCCGTGATATTCGCTCAGCCCGCCGGACAAACAGGAACAAAAAAGGCACAGGTTGCCGTCCACGCGCCAGACCTGACTGGAGTTTGGGCAAATATTACTGAGATGGGTCCGACCTTCAACCCAAAAGAGGATCCTTCGTTCCAGCCCTGGGCAGAGTTGAAGTGGAAGGCGAACAAAAACGACGACCCGGGACAGCCCAGCATCACCAATGGACGAGTGGACTTGGACCCGACCATAGCGAGCTGTTTTCCGACCGGAATGCCCCGCCTCATGACTGAAGTTTTTCCCTTCGAGATCGTTCAGATCCGTGATCGTGTGCTCATTCTCTTCGAGAAAGATTACGCGGTGAGCCACATCTGGACGGATGGACGAAAACTTCCCGAGGACCCGGATCCCACCTACATGGGCCAATCGGTTGGCAAGTGGGATGGAGACACCCTCGTAGTCGACACGATCGGTCTAAAAGACATCACCTGGCTCGATCGGGCAGGCCATCCTCATAGTGACGCCTTGCACGCTGTGTGGCGCGTGCGGCGCGTGAATCATGACCGGTTGCAGATCGACTGGACGTTCGACGACCCCAAAGCATTCACAAAGCCCTGGACGGGACGCACGATTTACAGGTACCACCCGGATTGGACTCTCGAGGAATTTATCGCCTGCGAGGACCGCTTGCTGCACGGAGGAGAATCGCTGGAGCAGAAGGCCGTCAAGGGGCACGACAAGTAACAGCGCTAGAACTTCGTGACCTCGGAGAAGTGGAAGTTGCGCACCTTCATCGGCGGGACGACCATTTCGAAGGATTCTTCTCCCGCAGCGCGCACGGCCGGGCCCATCATCTCGACGTTCGAAAGCATCTCCAAAATGCCCTGATTGAAACGGAAATTTCGAACGCCGCCGGCGATTTTTCCGTCTTGAACCAAAAACGTTCCGTCGCGCGTCATGCCGGTGAGCACTTTTTCGTAGGGATCGACGTCGCGGATGTACCAGAGGCGCGTGACCAGGATGCCGCGCTCCGTGGAACGCACCATTTCGTCCACCGAAGCCTTGCCGCCACCAAAAACCAGATTCATCGGCGCCTCGCCCATATCATTGGGCAAGGAAAAGCCGTGGCCGGTGGGCTTGGCTTTCATTTTTTTGGCGGTGGCGCGCGAGTACACCAGATTGGTGGGAACGCCTTTGTCCACGAGCAGAATTTTCTGGCGCGGAATTCCTTCGCCGTCGAAGGGCGCGCCCGACTGTAGCGGGTGATACGCGTCATCGTGGAGCGTGATATTTTCGCCCAGGACTTTTTTGCCCATGCGTTTGTTGAAGCACGAGCGCTGGTCCACCATCGCCGTGCCCGCAAAATCGTAAAAGAGAAATCCGACGAGATCGAGCACGGCCGAGGGTTCAAGAATCACGGTCCAGCGTCCGGGCGCGGCCTCGCCCGGTTTGCGCGAGGCGGCTGATTTTTCGCTCGCGCTGCGAGCCAATGCCGTGGCATCGATTCGAGCGAGATCGGGTGAATTGGCCTTGGCCCAGCCGGAGGAATCGGATTCGAGAATGGTGATTGAAAATTCGGCGCGCGTCTGGCGATGCGATGCAAAGAGGCCCTTCGTGTTGGCAATCGCCGTTTGCGTTACGCCCGTCGAAAAAATGCCGGCGGCCGTTTGCTTGTTATTCTCGGCCATCTGCGCGACGCGCACCACGGCGCGGGCGCGGTCGGCCGGAGTCGCGTAGGCGGTGTTCTCAAAATAGCGCACGGCCTTGGCGTATTTTTGCGGACCGGGCATCGGCAGTAGATCGGGATTGCGCGGCTGGCTGCGCGCGAGCGACTTCGAAGTTTCGACCACGCGGCGCAGCGAATCGTCGTCGGTCTTGTTGGTGGTCGCGCGCGCCGTGCGGCCGTCGAGCACGGTTCGCACCGAAACGGCGAGCACTTGCTCCGCGACGTTTTGATGAATCGTGTTGTTGGCGAAGCGCGTCAGCGCGTCGGAGATCATGCCGATTTCAACTTCGGTTTCGTCCGCGTCGCTGAATTTGAAAACTCGCTCCGCAATGCGCCGCATGTCCGCGTCGGAAAGCAGATGCAAGCCGGCCACAGCCGCTCCGGATTTACGTCGCGGGCCAGTTCGACCTTTCTTTACGGATTGTTTGGTTTTCTTGGCCACAAATCCTTCAATAAAAAGCACACGTCAAACTGTCAACTCGGTTTGTGGGTCGGAGCTTTAGCTCCGACATAAAAGATCGGCAACTCTTGGGGCTTTAGCCCCTGAAACTCCAGGGCTTAAAAGCCCTTCCTCGGTCACCTATAAAGTCGGACCTGAAGGTCCGACCCACAAAGCTTGTCCTACGAGGCTGACTCTGCCAGCACTTGCCCGCCTGAAGGCGGGCGCTACATAGATCGATGCCAAGCTACACTCATGATTTCGCGAACGCGGCGCCTACCTTGATGTTGCGGAAGCGCGCCGGCGATGCGCCGTGCCCTGTGCCCATCGTCTGCATGGGCTGGCCCTTGCCGCAATTGGGCGTGCCCCAGAGCGTCCAGTGTTCGCGCGAACAAATCGCGTCGCAACTGTTCCAGAATTCCGTGGTGATGCCGCTGTAGCTGGGATTTTTCAGCATCCGCGTTTTCTTGCCGCCCTTGATCTCCCAGCCAATTTCCGTCGAAAACTGAAAATGATAGCGGCGATCGTCGATGGACCAGGAGCGATTCGTTTCCATCAAAATCGCATCGTCCGTGTCGGCGATCAGATCCTTGTAGCGCCACGTTCCGGGAAGAATGCTGATGTTGGTCATGCGGATGATCGGCAGCCGGTTCCACGATTCCGTGCGCATCGTGCCGCCGGAGCGTTTCAAGCCGATGGAAACAGCCGTCTCGCGATTGGACAAGTAGCCAGTGAAGAGTCCGTCGGAGATGATTGGCGTGCACTGCGCGGGAACACCTTCGTCGTCGTAGCCGAACGTGCCGAGGCCCGGCCCGTGCTCGAGCCGCGCGTCGGCTACGACGTTGACGATGTCGGAACCGTATCGCAGCTTGCCCAGTTTTTCCGTCGTCAGGAAACTCATGCCCGCAAAATTGGCTTCCATGCCGAGCACTCGATCCAGCTCGATCGGATGTCCGATGGATTCGTGAATCTGCAGGCCGAGCTGCGAACTGTCGAGAATAATCGTTTTCGCGCCCTCCGGAGATTGCGCCGCCGAATGCAGCGCGACCGCTTCCACGGCGACGCGCAGGGCATTGCCCACGAGGTCGAGCGATTCCACGAGTTCGTAGCCCGCAAGCATGTGCTGGCCGCCGAAGCTGTTCGGATACGAGCGCTTCTGAATCTCATTCCCGGCGAAGGCCGTCGCGACGATTCCCGCGCCCGACTGCATTTTGATCTGATGGATGGCCGAGCCGAGCGACGAGGCGAAAAATTGCTCGATGCGCCGGAAGTTCATAGAAGTTTCCGCCACCGTTACGCCCTTGACGCGCGTCATTTCGCGGTCGGCCGCCAGCAGCAGATCCAGTTGCCGCTCGATGGGAATTTGGAACGGGTCTTTGACGAAGGGATTCTGCCAGGTGTCCTGGTAGGCGTCGACCGGCACCATTTCCACGTCATGCTTTTTGGCGAGCGCAGACGCTTTCGCGATGGCCACGGCTTCGGCGGCGCAGGCGGCGATTCCCTCTCGCGTCAAGCGATCGGTGGAAGCAAAGCCCCATGATCCCTGAGCGATGACGCGAATGCCGATGCCGCAGGATTCCGATTCGGCGAGCGTGCCGACCTGGCCGTTTTTTGTGGAGAGATCGCGGAGGCGGATATCCATGACGCGCGCATCGGCGTAGGTTGCGCCGCGCACTTTCGCGGTATCAAGCGCCCAGTTGGCGAAGTCCCGCATCATTGGTGGTACGTCCAATGCCTCGATTGCAAAACGTCTATTCCGCTTGAGTCTCGCTGGGGATTTGACCTTTTTGCCGCAAGAGTTCCAAGTAACTCTCTTTCGACATCGAACAGTCGTGTAGCGCTCGACACTCACTCTGCTTCATGTAGAGCGACCTCGGAATGTGGTTGTGCGGCACCTCTCGCGAAGCGCGCCTAATTCCAAACGAAGCAACTAGTTTTCCACCAACGAAAAGTTCAGCATATTTGTGTGCACTAGCTTCTCTATATACGCAGCCTAGTTTTCTTGCAATTGCCTCGGCATGTTTTTGGGTAAACATGAGATCTGCTAGCTTGGAACACGCGCAATAAGAGAGGTCAATATTTCCTTCTGTTTCTTCGGGCCAGGCCCTAGGTCATCGTCGTTGAGTTCATTCAATCTTTCAAGAGTATCCAATAACAACTCCTTGAGGTTTTCGATGGCTTCGCTTTCAGTGTCGCCATATGTGGACAGATTGGCGTCGTAAAAGGATGCCTCAAATCCACCCTCAGAAGGAATGAGAACTGCTGTAAACGGGCGCACCACTTGATATGGTTTTGAAATGAAATTTTCAATCGGGATCGTTAGGCATGCTGTGAGTGGCTCAAACGCACGAAGTTTTTCAAGCACCAACTCCAACTTGCGTTCAATTTCGTCAACTTTCGAGTTCAGTTGATGTAGTTCGTCCCTTTGGCCAAGAACTTCTCTCAATTGAGATTCGATAGTCTTGGCGTATTCGATCTGCTCTACGGGCTTTGCAATCACAAGCTGCGTGAACGCTTGATCCTCAAGAGACACCCAAGAAGCACGGTCGTAAAAGAATGTGGGGTCTGATACCTCCAACGACCCTCCCATTGTCGTTTCACCCCAATCCTCGGTTGCGTAGCTTCCCGCCAATTTACCTTGCATGCCGTATATCATAGAAACGGTTGGAACAAGATGTCTCTGTGCTCTAAACGGCGCAGAAATAGGCTTGTCTTTTTCAGACTGCGGGGGTCGAATTATTCTCATTTGTTCTGCTTTATCATTAGGGCTAATGATGAAATTGTACTAGCATTCTCCAATAGAATAAATGGCAATTCGTCTGAGAGTCTGATAGGTCGCGAAAACGCCACTTGGTGTCCCAATTCCTTCTCCCCAAGCGAAACCTGCAGCGTATATAGAACCTTCCCACTTGGATCTTTCTTTACCCCCGTAAATCCTATTACTTCATCAAAAATTGACATTTGGTCGGCAAATTCGATCCTCTCAAAAATAGACGTTGCTCTCTGCTTGTCATATCTAAAGATTGCCGAGACGGAACCTGGCATTTCCACATGGGGGCCTCGCAGGCACTCAATAAGGTCGGAATACTTCCCAAACTCGGTTGGCGGGTTCGCCCTTGTTCTGAACCAAGCAAAAGTTAACATTATCTCTTGCTTCTTGTACCGTTTCAGTTCCGCGTTTAAGCCAATTTTTTCCTTTCCCTCCCCGGGGTAAGTTGCTACGAAATTGAATGGAAGATTCCTTCGTTTTCCCGAGAGGGATGATCGTATCTTTGTGAACGTGGGTCGATTCAGACTGAGAATCGCGCTCACCGTCATTGAGTAACAATCAGCGGCTACGAATTGTTGAAAAAGATCTGATGGCGGCACATTACACCTGAATGATAACGCACACGTCGCGGTCCAAACGCATCGTATCACAATGCATTCAACAGACAATTGCAGATTGCCCGAAGCGCTCGCAAATTTTGCACGGAGATTGTTGGGCCGCGATGTTATGTGCCTTCGGACCACGACGCGAGATAGAGCTCCTGCTCGGGTGTGAGCTTGTCCATCTGGACGCCCATCGATTCGAGCTTGAGCTTCGCGATCTGGCGGTCGATGGCCTCGGGCACGACGTAGACTTGCGGCTTCAAATCCGACGCGTGCTTCATCATGTATTCGGCGGAAAGCGCCTGGTTGGCAAAGCTCATATCCATCACGGCAGCCGGGTGGCCTTCCGCGGCGGCCAGGTTGATGAGGCGGCCTTCGCCCAGCAGATAAATCCGGCGGCCATCCTTGGTCGAGTATTCCTCGACAAACGGGCGCGCGACGCGCTTCCCGATGGACATTTTCTCGAGCGCCGGGATATCGATCTCGACATTGAAGTGGCCGGAATTGCAGATCACCGCTCCATCCTTCATGCGTTCAAAGGAGTCGTGAGTCAGAACGGATTTGTTTCCCGTCACGGTGACAAAAATATCGCCGATCTTCGCGGCCTCCGCCATGGGCATCACGCGGAAACCGTCCATCACGGCAGCCGGGTGGCCTTCCGCGGCGGCCAGGTTGATGAGGCGGC